>CP079108.1:0-312500 GCA_019285715.1 Sphingosinicellaceae bacterium | reverse complement strand
GTGGGTCGGGCTGCTCTACGATGCCGACGCGATGGCTGCCGCGTGGGACCTGTGCAAGGCGTGGACGCCCGCCGACCATGTGCGCCTTCGCGACGAGGTACCGACGCTGGCGCTGAAGGCCGCGAGTCCGAACGGCGGCACGCTACAGGATCTCGCCAAGCACGTGCTCGCGGTCGCCGACGCCGGCCTTGCCCGCCGCTCCCGCCTCAACGGCGCGGGTGACACTGAACAGGGTTTCCTCAGCCCCCTCCACGAGATCGCCGCGAGCGGGCTGACCAACGCCGACCGTATGCTGGAGGCCTACCACGGTCGCTGGAACGGCGATGTCGGCGCGGTCTACGCAGAGGAAAGCTACTAGCGCGACGGTGCGTTTCGACCGCCCGCCCATCAAGTCGGCAAGAAGAAGAAATTCATGCAGGCCACACGGCGCGAGATATTGACAGCGGTTACCGCTGCAACCGCCGCTTCGGTGTTGCCAAACCCCGCGCGTGGCGCTTCGGTCGGCCCGAGCGGCGAGCTCGCGCCGACGCCGCCGATGGGCTGGAACAGCTGGAACAGCTTCGCGGTCACGATCACCGAGGCGCAGGCCCGCGAAACCGCCGGGATCATGGCGCGCGAGCTGCTGCCGGCGGGCTATTCGGTCTTCACGATCGACCACCAATGGTATGACCCGCATGCCAGCGGCTACACCTACAACACCGACATCCAGCCCGTCATGGACGCCTTCGGCAAGTTCCAGCCCGATCCGGTACGCTTCCCATCGAGCGCGGACGGCAAGGGTTTCGCGCCGCTCGCGGCCGACGTGCACGGCCTCGGCCTAAAGTTCGGCATCCACCGCATGCGCGGCATCCCGCGTGCCGCGGTCGCCACCAATTCGCCCGTCCTCGGTACGTCGCTGCATGCGCGCGACATCGCGGATACGAGCAGCATCTGCTCGTGGAATGTCGACATGTACGGCGTCGACATGGCGAAGCCCGGGGCTCAGGCGTATTACGACGGCGTCTTCGCGGAATACGCACGCTGGGGGGTGGACTTCGTCAAAGTCGACGACCTTAGCCGGCCCTATGACGCGCATACACCCGAGATCGAGGCGATCACGCTGGCGATCGCGCGCAGCGGGCGGCCGATGATCCTGAGCATGTCGCCCGGCGAGACGCCGGTGATCCGCGCCGCACACGCTCGCAACAACGCGCAGATGTGGCGCATCTCCGACGATTTCTGGGACGAGTGGCCGCTGCTCGAGGCGCAGTTCACGCGGCTGGAAAACTGGAATCCCTACATGGGCGACGGCCGCTGGCCCGACGCCGACATGCTGCCGTTGGGGCGGCTCGCCCTCGGCCAGCGCGACACCCGGTTCACCCCCGACGAGCAGCGCACGGTGATGACCCTGTGGTCGATCGCGCGCTCGCCGCTGATCATGGGCGGCGACCTCCGCCATCTCGATGCGCCCACGACGGCACTGCTAACCAACCCGGAGGTGATCGCGGTCAACCAAGCCTCGAGCGCGAACCGCCCGCATTTCATCGAAGATCATACCCGCATCTGGTCGGCCCGCGCGCCGGGCGGCGACTGGTACCTCGCGCTGTTCAACACCGGCAAGGAGCCGCGGGAAGTCGGCATCGAACTCTCCGCGCTCGGCGTAACGGGCGCGGTCTCGGTGCGCGACCTCTGGCAGCGACGCGCCGACGGTTCGGCTCGAGGGCGCGTGGCACGCAGCATCGCGCCGCACGGTGCCGGACTCTATCGCCTGTCAACAGCCTGACCGGTCGAGTGCGCGCCCGCTCCTAGTTCACCGCGATCGGCGTACCGATTTTCCCCTTCTTCGGTCCAAGATAGCCGAACAGGAACGCCGCGACCTTGCGGATCTGGATCTCCTCCGCACCCTCGGTGATGCGGTAGCGGCGGTGGTGGCGGTAGATGTGCTCGAACGGCTTGTGCCGCGAATAGCCGATGCCGCCGTGGACCTGCATGGCGCGGTCAGCGGCCTCGCAGACCAGCCGGTTTGCCCAGTAGTTGCACATGCTGACCTTGTCGCTCAGCGTCCGCTCGACCGCCTTGTGGTCCATGCCGTCCATTTCCCACGCGGTCTTGCGGATCAGCAGGCGCAGCATCTCGCACTGGGTGGCGAGTTCGACCAGCGGCCACTGGATCGCCTGATTGTCCGCCAGCGGCTTGCCGAACGGCTTGCGCTCAAGCGCGTATTTGACGCTCTCCTCGACGCAGAACACCGCAGCGCCGAGTGACGATGCCGCCTGCCGGATGCGGTTCTGGTGGACGAAGCTCTGCCCCAAACCGAGCCCGCGGTCGATCTCGCCCCAATAGGCGTCCTCCGGAATCCAGACGTCGGTGAAGCTGACGCGCGGGTGGTCGGTGGGCATGTTGAAGGTCCACAACCACTCCTCGATCTTCACGCCGGGCGTGTCGGCGGGGACGATGAAGCAGGTGATACCGCGCGCCTCGCCGTCGTTGCCGCTGGTCCGCGCGAAGGTCATGACGTGGGTCGCGACGTGCATACCGGTGGTCCACATCTTCTCGCCGTCGATGCGCCAGCCGGGCTTGCCATCGCGGGTCTCGCGCACGGCCCGCGTCTCCATGAAGGTCGCGTCGGAACCATGGTTCGGCTCGGTCAGCCCGAACGTCGTGCGCATGCTGCCGTCCTGGACCTTGGCGCCATCACGCTCGAACTGCTCCGGGGTCGCAAACTCCTTGAACATCACCACGAACGGATTGTTGCCGACGATCGAGTGCTCGTTCTGGAGGTCGTTGAACAGGCCGAGGCCCTTCGACGCGAGATGCTCGCGGATCACCGCCATCCACAGGTTGGAGCCGCCCTTGCCGCCGTATTCCTGCGGCCATGCAAAGCGGAAGTGGCCCGCAGCGTCCGCCAGCTTGCGGGCTTCGCCGAGCAGTTCCTCCCACTCCGGGCGGGGCAGGCCCTCGTTGTCCCAGTCGGTGCGGGCGTGCTCGCGGCGATGGTCGAAAAAGCGCTCGTTGTCGTCCTTGGCTTGCAGCGGCTTGATCTCGGCCTCGATAAACGCGTCGAGTTCGGCGAGATAAGCGACGAGGTCGGCAGGCAATGCAAAATCCATCAGGCGTCCTTATCGTCGGCAAGAGCGGCACGGTATCCGGAGTATTTCGGCTGGTCGACCGCCACTTTGGCTAGCGTGGTTTTCCACAAATGCTGCGCAGCATCTTCAGTCGTTGGGTCGATTTCGCCTGCGGCAATTGCTGCGGCGAAGGCGGCGTTCAAGTCACCGAGATCACCGTCGCGTCCCAGCAGGTTGCGCAGCCGTACCGCCTCTTCGGCTTCGTCCGCCGGCGCGCGCGCCAGCTGGCGCGCGACAAGATCGACGGCATTTGCAGCGACCCGCGACTGGAACGCCACCAGCGGTGTCGCCTGAGGGATCACCGACTCCCTCAGGAAGGCGGCGACGGCAGCGAGGATCTCGGGCGGTGTCGGCTCGTCCTGCATGATCAGTCCCTCAGCAGCCGCAGCAGGTCGATCTCGGTTTCCGAGGTGCGCCGGGCGATCATGGCGCGCTCGATCGTCGGGTCGGGACCGCGAAATGCTACAGTCATTCCGGCGCACATGATGCCCCAGCGCAGCGTCCCGAAGACCTCCCACCACTTCACCGCGGCGCGGTCGACCGGGTCTCCCCCGGCGCTGGCATAGCCCTCGAACAGGGCTTCGTAGTCGCCGAAACCGCCGACCGGCTTGTCGACCGCGCCGAAGCGCCACGAGTTGACGCACAGCCAGCCGAGGTCCTCCATCGGGTCGCCGACGTGCGCCAGTTCCCAGTCGAGGACGGCGCGGACGCCCTCCGGCCCAATCATCAGATTGCCGTTGCGGAAGTCGCCGTGGACTAGGCGCGGGTGAGCCGGCGGCGCCGGGCAGTGCGCGTCGAGCCAGCGCAGCGCGACCTCGAACACCGGGCGCGGCCAGTCTGCGGCGCGGTAGCCGGCGCGCCACTGCGCGACGAGGTCAGCAGGGTTGAGCCGCTCGAGACTTGGGAATTGGCCCGGGTCGATCTTGTGAAGCCGGGCAAGAACGTCGCCGCACTGGCGCGCCAGTCCGACCGGGGCGGCGGCCTCCTGCTTGACGATGCGCCCGCCGAGCGTCTCGCCCGCGACAAATCCCATGATGAAGCCGTGGCCGAGGCCGTCGGCGGGTTCGAGCACATAGGCGACAGGCGGCACCGGGACGCCTGCGGTCCCCGCCGCCGCGAGCAGTGCCGCCTCGACCTCGAGCCCGACCGTCTGCTCGGAGACGCGGTCGCCTCCGGGCGCACGGCGTAGTATCAACGGCACCGGAGCGTCGCCGCCCTCGACCTCGAAGCGCCAGATCTCCTGCGTCGCTCCGCCCGAGAGACGCTGCAGGTTGGCGACCGAGCGCCCGCCCGGGGATAGGCGGGGTGCCAGCGCGCCCAGCGCCGCCGCGATCTCGGCGGTCATGCTCCGCGACCCACCCAAATCATCAACGCGTCTGGCCACCATCGACCGCGAGCACCGTCCCGGTCAGGAAACTTGCGACCGGGCTGAGCAGGAACGCCGCGACGTTGCCGATCTCGTGTGGGACGCCGAAGCGGCGCTGCGGCACCTCGCGCTTGATCCAGCGGTTCCAGTTGTCGGCGCGGTCGCCGGTCGACTGGCGCTCCCACTCGCCGCCCGGGAAGATGATGTTGCCCGGCGCGATGGTGTTGACCCGGACGCCCTGGGCCGCAACGAGGCGCGCCAATTCCTTCGACAGGTGGTTCATCGCGGCCTTGGCGGTACCGTAGGTCAGCGGTGTGCCGAGCGCGCCGAGGCCGGCGATCGAGCTGATGAACAGCATCGAGCCCTCGCCGCGCGCAGTCAGGCGGCGCAGCACCGGGCGCGCCAGCCGGTAAGCGGAATCGAGGTTCTGGCTGAAGCCGTTGCCCCAAGTCTCGTCGTCGAGGTCGAAGCCCATCGGCGCACCGTCGAGCCCGACGTTGGCGACCGCGCCCCACAACGGCCCGACCTCGGCCTCGACGCGCTCGACAGCGCGGTCGATGACGGCGGAGTCGCGCATGTCGCCGGCCATGGTCCAGACGCGGTCGGCACCGTGCCGGTCCGCCAGCCGGGCGCGCGTCGCCTCGAGGTCGGCCTCGCCGCGCGCCGTGAAGGCGACCCTGGCGCCCTCGCCCAGCAGCGCCTCGACGATGCCCAGCCCGATGCCGCGGCTGCCGCCCGCGACGAAAATCACGCGATCCTTGAGTTGCAGGTCCAAGCCATCCTCCACCAATGTTTCGCGCCTGCATGTACGCATCCCGCCGCGGTTGGAAGCTGCGAGTTTTGAGCAACAGTCCGGAACACAAACGCAGTCCGGCTATTGCGAGTTAGTCGCAGACATGGGAGACGGTCGCGTCAAATTCGAAAAACGGGGACCCTTGCGGTGTTGTTGAGCCGGAATTTCGTGCGGCGCGTGCCCCTCCGCGTGGTGTTGCTGGCCGGTGCCGTCGCCGGCAGTGCCGCCGCGCAGGTGACGACGAGCACGCCGATGCAGACAGCCACCGCCGACGAGATGATCGTCGTCACCGCACCGCACTATGTCCCCGATGCCAGCGTATCCGCGAACAAGGACAATATTCCCCTCATCGAGACGCCGCAGTCGGTGTCGGTGATCAGCCGCGACCAGATCGACCTGCTCGCCTTCGTCGATGCCCAGCAGGCGGTGCGCTATACCGCCGGTGTGTTCGGCGAGAATTACGGCCCCGACCTGCGCTTCGACTTCCTGACCGTGCGCGGTTTCACTCCGAAGCAGTATATCGATGGCTTGGCAGCCCCGATCTCGACCTCGATCTACTCGGTCGGCGTCGACCTGTATGCATTCGACAGCTTCGAGATCCTCAAGGGCCCGGCCTCGGTCCTGTACGGCAATGCACCCCCGGGCGGCATCTACAACCAGATCAGCCGCCGCGCGTCCGCCGATTTCGGCGGCGAGATCAGCGCCAAATACGGCACCGACGATTACAAGCAGGTCGCCGGCACGGTTACCGGAGCGGTCACCAGCTTCCTCGATGTGCGCTTCACCGGCCTCTACCGCGACCGCGATTCTGAGCGTGATTTCGTCCACGCCAAGCGGCTACTGGCGTCACCGACCGCGACGCTCAAGCTCGGCCCCGACACCAGCCTGACCGGGCTGCTTTACTACCAGTACGACCAGGTCCGCGGCGATACCAACGGCTTCCTGCCGGTCTATGGCACGCTGCTGCCGAACCCGGTCGGCAAGGTCTCGCGCTCGACCAACCTCGGCGATCCGTCGAACCTGTACGAGCGCCGCCAGTCCGGTGCCGGATTCGAGTTCGAGCACAACTTCTCCGACAGCGTTGCCTTCCACTCGAATGCCAAGTGGAGCCATTACAGCGAGGACACGCCCACCGGCGTCTATGGCGGCGGCGGGCTGCTCAACACCACCGACCCGACATTGCCGAGCTATTACCGCACCGTATCACGCTATAACTTCAGCTACCGCGAGCAGGTCAGCAGTTTCGCCGTCGACAACCGCTTCAGTTCGACCTTCGACACCGGCCCGCTGAAGCACCAGCTTCTAGGCGGTGTTGATTATCGCAACGTCCGCAACGTCGCCGACTTCGGCTTCGTCGGGGCCGGGACCATCGACCTGTTCGAGCCGGTCTATGCCCCGCTCGCAGATGCCCAGCCCGGCTACCCGTCCGCCTTCAACGACCAGCGCCTGCGCCAGACCGGCGTCTACGGGCAGGACCACATCCAGCTCGACAAATTGTTCGTGACGCTCGGCGGCCGCTACGACTGGGTCAAGGTCGACGACTTCAACGCCGATACCAGCCGCAAGCAGCACAAGTTCACCTGGCGCGCCGGCGCGAACTACGTCCTCGATTCGGGCGTCGCGCCCTACGTCAGCTACGCGACGTCGTTCGAGCCCGTGCTCGGCACCGACTCGCTTACGGGCAACGCCTTCAAGCCGAGCACCGGCAAGCAGGTCGAGGCCGGCATCAAGTACGACGGCCACGGCATGTCGGACGATTTCAAGATCTTCGCCACTGCCGCCGCCTTCGACATCAAGCAGAAGAACGTCGTCAGCACCTCGCCGTCGATTACCCCGGTGTTCGGCACCCAGAGCGGCGCGGTCGAGGTCTATGGCGGCGAGATCGAGGTCGTCGCGCGCATCCGCCAACAGCTCGCGATCAACGCCTCGTACAGTTACACCCACAGCGAAGTGACCCGGAACGCTAATTTCGACGGCGAAGTAGGGCAACCGCTGCCGACGACACCCAAGCACAAATTCTCGCTGTTTGCCGACTATACGATCGCGCAAGGCAAGCTCGGCGGCCTCGGCGTGGGTGCCGGGGGGCGCTACACCAGCGATAGCGCCGGCAGCCTGCCCGGCGCGTTCAACCCGGTGGTCTATTACGGCCAGTCGGCGACACTGTTCGACGCGATCGTGCATTACGACACGCGGGACTGGCGTTTGGCGATCAACGGCTCCAACATCCTCGACAAGCGCTATGTGGCGCGGTGTTCGGGACCGGCAGGATGCAATTTCGGGGCGGGACGTCAGGTGCTGGGAACCGTGACGCGGAAGTTCTGACGGCGTGACCGGGCGAACGGTCCGGGGCTGGGCCTTGGTCCACAAGTGGGCCAGCGTCGTGTCGACGGCATTCCTGCTGATGCTGTGCCTGACCGGCCTGCCGCTCATCTTCCACGACGAGATCGACGCGGCGACCGGGCAGGAAGCCGTGCTGCCCAAAATTGCCGGACCGTCGCTCGGCCTCGATGCGCTGGTCGCCCGCGGGCTCGCGACGCGCCCGCGCGAGGTCGCGCTGTATCTGAGCTTCGACACCCACCGGCCGGTGGTCAACCTGACCACGGCGATCCGCACCGACGCACCAGCGGACGCAATGCACTTCATGTCGCTCGACCGGCGCACCGGGCAGGTCCTGCCGGCGACCGGTGGCGGCGTCACGGCGTTCCTGCTCGAGTTGCACACCGACATGTTCACCGGGCTGCCGGGCAAGCTGTTCCTAGGCGCGATGGGGATGCTGTTCGTCGCCGCGATCGTGTCCGGCGTGGTGCTGTATGCGCCGTTCATGCGGAAGCTGGATTTTGGCACCGTGCGCGCCGAGCGCGGGCCGCGCACCCGCTGGCTCGACCTGCATAACCTCCTCGGCGTGGTCACCGTAGCGTGGGCGATGGTCGTCGGGCTGACCGGGGCGATCAACAGCTTCGCCGAGCCGCTGACCGACGTCTGGAAGGCGGATCAGCTCGCGGCGATGACCGCGCCCTACACCCACGCGCCGCCGGTCACGCGGTTGGGATCGGTCGACGCCGCGGTCGCGACTGCCTTGCAAGCCGCGCCTCATATGCGCCCGCAGTTCGTCGCCTTCCCCGGCGTCAGCTTCAGCAGCCGGCATCACTATGCGGTCTTCATGCAAGGCGCGACACCGCTGACTGCCAAGCTGCTGGTACCGGCGCTGATCGATGCGCGCACCGGCGCACTCACCGCGATGCAGCCGATGCCGTGGTACATGCAGGGCCTGTTGCTGTCGCAACCGCTGCACTTCGGCGACTACGGCGGACTGCCGATGAAAATCCTGTGGGCGCTGCTCGACGGTGTCACGGTCGTCGTGCTTGGCAGCGGGCTCTACCTGTGGCTCGGACGCCGGCGTCCTGCGGTTGCAAGGCAAGGCCCCCGCCCGATGCTTCGCGCCGAGCCGGCAGAATGAAGCCGGCGCCGCCCAACCACCGATCCAACCGCGTGGTCTTCCGCAACCCCGCGATCATTGCCGTCGCGACGCTGACAGGGCTGGTGGCGGGTCTGCTAGGCGACGGGGTCTATGATGGCCTCGCGTGGCTGGGGCTGGGTATACCGGTCGTGGTGATCGTCGCGATGCTGTCGCGGCGCCGTGCTCAGCACGTGGTCAGGCGTCCGAAGTAAACGGCACATAAATTGCGGCGGGTGGCTGCCATGCCCCGGACTCGTTATGGCTGTCGTCGGTGACCCGGTTCTCAGCCTTCATCAGTTACAGCCACGCCGACAGTGCGGTCGCGCGCTGGCTGCACCATTCGCTCGAGACGTTCCGCATACCGCGCGCCTTGGTCGGCACGCCTTCGCCTTTCGGGGACATTCCGCACCGCCTGCCGCCGGTGTTCCGCGACCGCGACGAACTGCCAGCGAGTGGCGATCTCGGCGAGGAATTGCGTTCCGCCCTCGCCGACTCCCGTTTCCAAGTCGTGATCTGCAGCCCCCAGTCGGCCAGGTCGAAGTGGGTCAACGAGGAAATACTGAGCTTCAAGCGGGTCCACGGCGAAGGCCGGACGCTCGCGCTCATTGCATCTGGCGAGCCCTATGCCGGCGGCGATCTCGAGTGCTTCCCGCCCGGATTGCGCTTCCGGCTTGCGGCCGACGGCACGCTCTCCGATGTGCGTGCCGAGCCGATCGCGGCGGACATTCGTCCGGGCAAGGACGGCCGCCGCCTTGCCCTGCTGAAGATCATCGCAGGGCTGACCGGGCTCAAGCTCGATGCGTTGGCACGGCGCGATGCGGCGCGCCGCCAGCGCCGGTTGGCGATCGTGACGGGGCTCTCGCTGGGAGTCGCGGTGCTGACGATCGGCCTGGCGATCTACGCCGACGGCCAACGGCGGGTCGCGGAAAGCCAGCGGCGCCTAGCGGACAAGAGCCTCGAGTTTCTGATCGGCACCTTCGCGATTGCCAATCCCGCGACCGAGAATCCCAAGACCATCACTGCCCTGACCATCCTCGACAGGGTCAGCAAGCGCGCCAGTAGCGAGTTGGCCCGCGAACCCGCGGTCGGTGCGAAGCTGCTGGCGACGACCGGCGAGATTTATTTCAACCTAGGCCTGCCCAAGGAGTCCGAACGCGACCTCCGCGCCGCGCTCGCGCTTGAACCGGCTCAAAGCGAAGGCCGTGCGCTTGCGCTGCTGAAGCTGTCGACGCTCGCCTACAAGCGTGGCGACCCCAAGCAGAGCCTCGACTTCATCGCCCAGGCGAACCAGGCCTATGACCACGATGCCGCTTATGCGCCGAGCCTCGCCGCCAAGGTCGCGGAGCGGCGTGCCATGGTCGATTATGTGGCGGGGCGTTACGCCGAGGCGGCAAAGCGGCTCGACGGCGCGGCCAACTTGTTTCGAGCGCTGCCGGGCGATCACCGTTCCGAACTCGGCGGCGTCCTGATGAACGAGGCGCAGGCGCTGGTCCGGGTCCGGCGTTTTGCGGAGGCCGACAGGCTGTTCGCAGCCGCGAGCGCCCTTTACGCGGCCAAGTTCGGTACCAACCACGTCCTGACGGCGACTTCGATCCAGAACCGTGCCTGGGCCGATTTCGAGAATGGGCGCTTTGCCGAGGCCGACGCCGGGATCGGCCGCGCGGTCGCGATCTATCGCACCGTGCTCGACGACGACCATCCTTCGGTCGCCGCCTCGCTCATACTGACCGGCCGCATCCGGACGGCGCGCGGTGACTTCGTGGGCGCGCTCGCCGCGCTCGACAAGGCGCGCAGCATCTACACGCGGCTCTATGGTCCAACCAATTCAGCGGTCGGTGACGTCGACTTCTACGCGGCCGAAGCATCGTCGGCGCGCGGCGACACCGATCGTGCGCTTCGGTACGTCTCCGTAACTAAGTTGATCTACGATGCTAGCTATGGCCCGAAGGACCCGGACCAGGTCGAGCTATTGATGCTACGTTCGAGGATATTCGCTCGCGCTAATCGACCGGATGATGCGCGTCGTGACTGCGAAACAGCGCTTAAGCTGCAGATTTTGCTAGATCCGAACGACGACGGCATCATCGGGACACGCAGAATCTGTGCCGCGATTGGCACCCGCCGAATATATTAACTTAATGTGTTAAAGCGTCATGACGCGGCTACGTAAATCTGCCATAGAGGATTCTCGGTAGGCTGGAGTGGGCCTGCACACGGGGGGATTCCTGATGACGAACAGGTCTATAGCGTACTCTGGCTTGCTTTATGTTAGTCGGTTGCTATCGGGGTTGCTGCTCCTTATTGGATTTACGACGTTCTCGAGCGCTTCTGCAGCGATTGTCGTCACTTCGACCATCGGCGGGGGGCCGTCCTTCGCATTCGGCCTCTCGAATTTCGCCGGGACGAACACCGGGAACGGCGGCGTCACCTCGATCTTCCTCAATGTGCTGGGCACCGATATCGCGGTCGACAAGTTCAGCGAAGTCGACGGCGGCAATTTTCACTTCAAGGCGAACACCTATTGCACGGTGAATTGTTTCGTCTCGACGTCGGGGATAACGACCCTCACCATCCTGAACGACAGCGACAGCGCCGTCGATCTTCGCTTCGATTCTCAGATCACGGCCGGCCATCTCGGCTTCCAGTCACTCTCCAAATCCGGCAACTCGACGTCGGCGGCCTTCGACTTCTCGGTCACCGAGTTGCGGAGCGGGCAGACCACCGGAACTTTGTTGTACGGCGCGAAGGGCATCGCCGACGCCAACAACCTTTCGATCATCACGACGGATGGGTCGGTCTTCAATGGCCTCAACTCCTTCGTTACCGATACTCAGAGAGTCTATGACTGGAGCCCGACCAACCTCGACCTCGGCCTCGGAATTCTCGCAGCGCATGAAAGCATTCAACTTCTATATCGGTCCGACACGTCGATCCTCGCCGGAACGACATGTACCACTCTCGCTTGCACAAACGCGGCACCGTGCGCCACGGGAACGATGTGCGACGGTGCGCAGGTCTGTTTCGGCGACCCGCGCAACAGCGGCGGCATTACCGGTCGATCGGCTTTCCGTGCTCCTACGGCCAATCTGGAGCCGGTAATTGGGCAAGCCTGCGGCATTGCCTCGATTTCGTTCTCGGTCGTCCCCAGCGACTCGCCGCTGCCGACGACGCCCCCGGTCCTGCCGCCGGTCGTCTATGCGCTGCCCGAGCCGTCGACCTGGGCGATGCTGATCGTCGGCTTCGGACTGAGCGGTGCTGTCATGCGGCGCCGGCAGGTGGGCTCGCTGCGCCTGGCGTAAGCATCGGCGGGTAACGGGACGCCGGCGTCGTGGTTAGCTGCGTAGCGGCTGGTATGGAAGCCATGCCGTTAGGCGCGTGATGGCTTCTCTCACCAGCGCAGTCGACACCGTGAAGCCGAACCGCATGAAGTAGTGCCCGTCGACCGGATCGAAGTCGATGCCGGGTGCCGTGGCGACGCCGATCTCCTGCAGCATCCGGGTGCAGAAGGCGAGGCTGTCGTCGGTCACGTGCGCGATCGATGCGTAGATGTAGAAGGCACCGTCGGGCGGTGCGATCTCGCGCAGGCCGAGGGCCGGCAAAGCCGCGAGCAGCAGGTCCGGGTTGTGGCGATAGACTTCGACATTGCCGTCGAGCTCCGGCATGCAGTCGAATGCGGCAAGGGCGGCGTGCTGGCTCAGCGATGGCGGCGTCAGGAACAGGTTGGCGATGCGGTTGCGCGCCGCCTGCACCTTTTCCGCAGGAACGACCAGCCAGCCCAGCCGCCAGCCCGCCATGCTGAAATACTTCGAGAAACTGTTGATCATGAATGCCTCTGGTTCATAGGCCAGCATAGTCTGTGCGGGCGGCCCGAAGCTCAGGCCGTGGTAGATCTCGTCCGAGACGACACGGACACCCCGGGTCCGGCAGACCTCGGCGGGACCGCACGCCAGCTCGATCGGCGTCATGTGCGGCGTCCGTACGCAGTTGCGATAGGCGACGTATCCGGGCCGCGCCATGGCAACCCTGTCGCCAGGCGCGAACGCCGTGAGCAGCGCGAGCACCAGGGCGGCGATGCGCCGCTGGTTAGCAGGATGCGATCGGATTCGACCGTGACATCGTAGCGGTCCAGGTAGTGGCGCGCGATCCGATCGCGCAGGACCGGGCTCTCCCAGTATCCCATGGCGTCGCCGTCGAGCACCCGGTGCGCGACGTCGAGCGCACCCGCCGGTGCCCCGGTCGAGGGCTAGCCGAACTCCATGTGGATTATCGACCGCCCGGCCACGCCCATGCGGTGTGCGAGACGGCTGATCGTGATGGCATGGAACGGTTCGACGCTATCGCTCAACCGCTCGCCTTCATCTTCTACCGGTTCCGAATCCACGTCGTCGAGACCTTGGACGGGCTCGGACGCCAGCAGGATGCCGGCCATTTCCCGGAGTCGGCCGGGCCGCTCATCGGCTCCGGAACCGACCGAAACCCGGATCCGCCCGTCGATTGTGCCGTTTCGGCTATCTCGGCGATGCCAAACCGGGAGCTCTCTGCCAGCAACCCAGCTTAGGCCAGTCCGGCACAGCTGCTCTCAGACCACAAAAATACCGCCTCCACATCCACTGGGGAGACAGTCAACGGGTTTTTGACGATGGTTGCGGGATATTAAACCACAGGATCGGTCTTTATAGCTCCGTAACGTTCACTAGAACGCTCGATAACCGTTAGCGATCATAGTGAGACCCGTAATCGCGGCGATTACCAGCATTTAAGATCGGTTTCCCGACTTTTACCAGACTATCTAACTTGGTTAGGTCGTAGGGAATGTTTTACACTTGGTATTTGGCGTTGATTGACCCATGTGACTTGAGTTGAGAGCGACAATCTTGCGCATCAGGAACAATAACCGAAGGCGTGTTCGTCAAATAAACGATTGAGCAATTTGTTCTCGGTACATATACGTATCAGCCGGCGTCGGCTGTAGCTCGAGGGGACCGAGGATGCGAACGTTCAACAGGGTATTACTTCAGGTCGGTACGTTGCTTGCAACCACTGTACCTGCAGGCGCCGTGACTTACACATCGACACCTGGCGCACCTGATCCAGGTCCTTCAGCCGGTCAATCTATCATTGTCGACTTCAACGGTGCGCTGCCAGGCGGCTACGGCCTCAGCGGTGACTATGATTTTGCGACCGGAACATCGACGGTGACGGCGGCTCCAGCCGGTGACGGGACGCGATACTTGTTCACGTCGCCGCTGAAGGGCACTGGCATTGCTACGTTGACGACGCTCGATCTGTCGAGCGTCAGTTTTTACTGGGGCTCGATCGACAACTACAACGCCGTCGACGTTCTGGGTGCCGGGGGTGTCAGTCTTCTGACCTTGGCCGGTGCCGACTTCTCTCCGGCCAACGGCGGCCGGGGCAGCGCAGCCACCAACCAGCGCGTGTTCTTCACCGCTGGGGCAGGCGAAGTGATCACCGGGCTGCGCTTCCACGCCACCGGCATCGCCTACGAAATCGACGATATCGCCGGCATCCTTGCCAGCGGCGACAACCAGTCGGCGGTTCCCGAGCCGGCAACCTGGGCCCTGACGATCATGGGCTTCGGTATGGTAGGTGTCGGCGCTCGTCGCCGCCGTGGCGCTGCACGTCAGCAGCTAGCGGCCTAACGGGCGGGCGCGGCCACACGGGCCGCGCCCTTTTCCGCTTCGGATCAGAAGTTGGTGCGAACAGTCACACCGGCGGTTCGCGGCTGGATACGGATGACGCCCTCTGCATCGAACGGCGTCGATGCCAACGCACGGACGACGCCACCGCTGTCGGCGAGGTTCTTGACGAACACCGACGCCTCGGTGCTGCCGACACGCACGCCGGCGCGCAGGTTGACGACGTCATAGGCGCCCATGTCGCGGAAGCGGCTTTGCAGGTCGGAGAAGTCGGTCGTCCGGCTGCCGACGTGTTGGTAGTTGCCCCAGACGAAGCCCTCGACCTTCTCGCTCAGCGGGAAGGCATATTCGCCCGAGCCGGTGAAGGTGAACTTGGGGACGTAAGGCGCGTGATCGCCCTTCGAGGCCTGGAGATTGATTACGTCCTCGTCGAGCGCGGAGTCGGTGTAGCCGATGCCCGCAGAGAGGGTCAGGCCCTTGACCGGACGCGCGCTGGCCTCGAATTCGAAGCCCTTGCTAGTCAGCTTGCCCGCATTCTCGCGAAAGCCGAAGCCGCAGTCGAGGTCGCGGTTGGTCTGGATCTTGGACCATTTGATGACGTAGGCGCTTGCGTTGACGGTCAGCTTACGGTCGAAGAAGCTCGATTTGTTGCCGATCTCGTAGTTCCACAGGTGGTCGGGACCGTACACGGTCGGGTCGCCGTTGCGGGTGATCGTGGCTAGTTCGGCGGCACAGACGTTCGCCGGGATGACGTCGTTGATGCCGCCGAAGCGGAAACCCTTGGCCGCCTGGACATAAACCAGGTTGTTCGCGTCGATCTTGTAGGTGGCGTTGAATTTCGGATTGACGCCGCTTTCCTTGCTTTTGCGCAGGCCGGTCGAAGTCGAGCCGCCGTTGAACAGGCCAGCGGACGCCAGCGTGTATTTCTGGTGCCAGGTGAAGCCACGCAAACCGGCGGTCAACGCGAACTGGCCCAGTGTGTAGGTCGCCTCGCCGAAAATTGCGCCTTGCTTGATGCGGATGTCCTGGTTGCCGTAAAAGAGGCTGTCGACGGGGGCACCGAAGGCTGCGGACGAGATGCCGAGCTCGGCATCGATCCCGGGCACCGGGAAGTCGTTCAGATAGTGGCGGTGGCGGTTGTTGTAGTAACCGCCGATGATCCACGTCAGCGGGTGGTCGCCGACCGAAGCAATCCGGACTTCCTGGGTGAAGTCCTTGACCCTGGTGCGGTCGGCGAGGGCCGAGAACAGGTCGGTGGTGATCGTCGCCAGCGTCTTGTCGAGCTGGCGGCGATTGAGCAGGTCGACGTTCAGGTACGATGTCGCGGAGGTGACCTCGAACGCATCGAAGCGCTTGACGATGGTGCCGTTGTAGATCTGGTTCTTGAAGTTCGAACCTTCCGGCGAGCGATAGGCGCGGGTGTAGTTGCCCTCGTCGATCGGCCGGCCGCCATCCGCCATTTTCTGTGCGAATGCCGACAGGTCGATCGTCCAGTCGTCGGCCGGAACCAGCCGCAGCGCGGCGCGGACGCCCGAGGAACGGACGTGGTTAAGATCCTTTTCGCCGGTCGTGGTGTTGTCGATATAGCCGCCGAAATCGGTGCGATAGGCGAGCACGCGGAGCGCCGCCTTGTCGGTGATCAGCGGCACGTTGACGACGCCCTTGACGTCATAGCTCGGCGAGCCGTGGGCAACCGCATAGCCGGTCGCCTCGACCTTGCCACCGAAGGCCTGCAGGTCGGGCTTGCGCGTCACCAGGCGGATCGCGCCGCTCATCGCGCCGGCGCCGTAGAGCGTGCCCTGCGGACCGCGGAGCACCTCGACACGCTCGAGGTCGAAGAGGTTGTCCTCGGGATTGAACCCACTGACCGAGATCGGCGTCTCGTCGAGATAGAGGCCGACGGTCTCCTGCGTCTGCGGCTCGTCTTCCGAGATGCTGTTGCTGGTGACGCCGCGAATGATGATCTGCGAGCGTCCCGGGCCGTTCTGGTAGGCGCTCAGTCCGGGCACGGTAGTCAAAAGGTCGGTGAAGTTCTGCGCACCGAGGTTATCGATAGCATGCGCATCGACGACGGCGACGCTGAGCGGCACGTCCTGGAGCGACTGCGTCCGCTTTTGCGCGGTCACGACGATCTCGTTGAGATCGTCCGCTGTCTGTGCGGCGACGGAAGTGGCGGCGGTGACGGCAAGCAAGGCGATGACGGCGCGACGCCCCGTCGACTGGTTAAGAAGCAACTCGGTTTCCCCCTTGAGCCCGCCGGCAACGACGGGCGATATCCTGGTCCGGTCCGCGGCGCCCCCGGGGCACACGGTTACGGAAGTGCGTATGTCCCAAACCGTAACGGTTTTGTAAACCGCATAGCGTCGCAAAATTGTAATGCCGTTTGCGCCTCTCTTGTCGCCCTTGACCGGCATGACAAAGTCGATTGTACCGGGCACGGGCAATCGAGAGGCGAGACATTATGGAACGCGGTGTCATGGCGCGACTGCCGTTCATCAGCGCCGTCGCGCTGGCCTTAGCTTTTGCTAGCCCGACGCTCGCGCTGACGGGCAGCTCTCCGGTCGCGAAGGACGCGGCCGCAATCACCAGCGTGCTCACCACCAGCGCCGAGGCCTGGGCAAAGGGCGATCTCGACGGCTTCATGCGATCGTATGAGGAGTCGCCTCGGACGACCTACATCAAAGGCACCGAGGTCGTGCACGGCTTTGCCGCGGTGCGCGCGCTGTATGCGCCGCGACTGACCGGTCCCGCGGCGAACCCCGGGGTCCTGACCGTCCAGGTCAACGAGGTCGAGCCACTCGGGCCGGACTATGCCCTGACCATCGGCCATTTCCGCCTGACCCGCCCGGCGGCGGCTGGCGGTGAGGCACACGGCATCTTCACGCTGGTCTTCCACAAGTCAGCCGCTGGTTGGCGGATCGTTTCCGATCACACGTCTTAGGCGGGGTCACGAGCTCCGCAGGTTGCGCCGCAAGGTCAGCGACCCATCGGCGTTGAGGTGCTGGCGGCACGCCCAGCGCACCGGGTAGAGGACACCCTTCACCTCGATTTCCGCCTTCAGCTTAAGTCCGGCCCATTTGGCGTCGGATGGAAGCATCAGCATCGCCTGCCGGATACCGGTCGGCTCCGGATAGCCCGCATCGACGCAGCCGCTGGCGTTGATCGTGCCGTCGTCGCTGAACACCGTCAGGCGCAGGACACCGGGCACCGCGGCAACCCCGTCGTTGGCGAGGCCGATCACCAGTCCGGGCGCGCCGTCGCGCTCGAAGGCCCAGATGAAGGCCGGGTAGATGCGGTAGCCGATGCGCCGCGCCGCGCGGTCGATCGGCTCGGGGTAGCGGTCGTAATAGCTCAGCACATTGGCTGCGGCCTCGTTGTGCCAGTTCCACACCGACCAGTAGTTCGCCCCGACGGCGAGGACGTGGTCGACGATCTGCTCGTTCAGGGTGACGCCGTCGTCGATCTCGAGCTTCGACGGCTCGCCGGTGGTCATGCCGACTTCGCTGACCGCCGCGATCCACGACGGACGGTTGCTGAGCGCCTCGATCTGGGTGTTCTCGATGAAGATGGTGTCGCTGCGGATCCAGTTGCCGCTGCGCACCGTGCGGTCGAGCATGTCGGCGTTGCCGACCTTGTTGAAGTCGGGCTGGGTGTTGGTCACCAGCGGCGTCCGCGTCCACAGGCCGAGCTGGACCTCCAGCATCTGCCGCCACGTCTGCTCGGCGACGGCATTGCTCGGGAAGACATTGCCTTCGAAGGGCCAGCTGTGCCCCTCGCCCCAGAAGCCGTACATCATGGTGTCCATGTACTCGACCTGGGGATTGCCGTTGAGCTGGTCGGCGAGCAGCGCGTTGAGTTCTCGGAAGGCGGCCTGGTAGGCGGGATGGTCGTAGCGCGGCAGGGCGTGCTGCTTGCGGTGCCGGGTCTCCGCCGGGTTGCCGGGCCAGTTGCCCTTGAGTCGCACGCTCGTCACCTTGTCGATCAGGAACGCGGGCATGCCGGGCTCCGGAAAGTCGGGGTTCTCCAGCATGATGCGGAAGCCGACCGGCTTGTTGTACCGCCGCGCCAAGTCGAAGGTGATCTGCCACCAGTCGGGGAAGTCGAGCCGCCCGGCGCGCTGCTGCACCTCGCGCCAGTTCGGGCGGAGATAGACCTTCTGCACGAACGGCAGCTTGATCAGGTCCTCGATTGACTTCGCCAGCGTCTCGCCCGGAATGCGGGGTGGGCCGGTGTCGCCCGAGACATAGACCGTCAGGCCCATGCCAAAATTCGGGACGATGTCGCGCGACGGGGTGGTAACCATCACGACTTCGCTTCCGGGAACGACCCCGTCGGACGAATATTGTGGGAACGGCCCCTGGTAGAGCCGGTCCTTTACCGGTGGTCGCGAACCCCAGTCGTAGCTGTGCCAGTCGTGCTCCGGCACCGCGGCGGCGGCCAGCGGCGCGACCGCGGCGGCAGCGCCCGCGACCGCACCCGCCTTCAGGAAGTTACGCCGGTCCACCGCCGCTCGCCTCGTCAGCTCTCGAGCCGCACCGTCACAGCCGCCCGCGGATGCCGAAGAACAGCGAGCGGCCCGAATATTCGTAGAAGGCCGGGACGTTGCTGTAGGTGTTGAAGCGCTTGATCGCCGAGCCGAGCAGGTTCTATCCCTCGACATAGACTTGGACCTGCTGGGTCACGTCGTAGGCGATGATCGCCGACATCTCGTGATACGCCTCCTCCTTGATCGCGGCCGACCGTCACGCCCGGGATGTTGCCGAGCGCCTCGGCCACGTTGCGGTCGGGGAGTTGGCGTAGTTCCGCGGCCGAGATCGCATCGAGGATGGTCGAGGCATCGCGGTTGGTCTCGATCGAGCGCAGCAGGCTGGCGCGCACGCCCCAGACGACGATCTCGGGGCCTTCGTCTGCCGGCGGCAGCATCGGCCCGGCGCCGGCGGCTTGAGCGGGTGCGGACGGTGCATCGGCCAGCGCGAGGGCAACGAGGCCCGGCGCAGGAGCGGCGGTTTGCGCCAGGACGGGCACGGCCAGCATCAACGAACCGCCGCTGACGTTCGCCAGAAACCAAGCCGCGACCGGTACGAACTCGTCATCTGCTCAACCCCTTGATGCCAAGCCGCCCCTAGTGCCTATTTTTCGAGCGGCACGTTTCGCTTTGGCATTGTCGTTCCCAGTGTATTGCTATCTCGCTCCGCCGAGCGGTGTCAAACCGAAATTAAACGAAACATATTTGACCTGATTGCTAGCGGCTCGGGGAGTTGGTAAGGCAAGTCATTGCAGCGGGGCCGAACGAGCTTGTCAATTACACGCGATACCAGCGAGCGGCGCCAGCTGATCGGCAGCCTGTTACGTGATCGCGGCAGCGTCCAGGTCGCGCCGCTCGCCGAGCGGTTCAGCGTATCGATGCAGACGATCCGGAAGGACCTGCATTTCCTTACGGTCCGCGGCATCGCCGAGCGCTCTTATGGTGGCGCAATCTTGGTCGCATCGGCCGGTGTCGGCCCGGTCAACGTTACTGCCGAGCCGGCAGTCGAAGCCAAGCGGTCGAGCCATACCGACGAGAAAATGCGGATTGGCAAGTTGGCCGCTGCCATGGTCAGGCCCGGCGAATCCGTCGTTCTCGATTCAGGCACTACCACGCTGCAGATCGCCCGCCACCTGCCCGACGACGAGGACATCACCGTCCTCACCAACGACCTCGATATCCTGTCGGAGCTGGCCCAGAAGGAGCGCATCAGCATCGTCATGCTCGGCGGCAGTTTCCGCCGCAAGAACATGGCCTTCTATGGCAACCAGACCGTCGGCGCGCTCGACGACCTGCGGGTCGACAAGCTGTTCCTGGGGGTCGACGGCTTCGACATCGAATACGGCATCACCACCCACTACGAGCCCGAGGCGATGCTCAACCGCAAGATGGTGCAGGCTGCCCGGCGGGTCATCGCCGTCACCGACCAATCGAAGTTCGGCCGCGTCTGCCTGCACCGGATCATTAACATCGCCGAGATCAACGACCTCGTCACCGACAGTCCGGTGCCCGACGCGGTGCAGGCGGCGAGCGACAGCCTGGGCTTCAGGCTGCACCTCGCCTGATCGCCCGCTGCCGCGTCACGTGCCAAGGTGGAACTCGCGCCGGGCGCTGCGATAGTTGATCTTGTCGATGACAGTCCGCGGCAGGGCGAGCCCTTTGGCGTCGGCGGCAATGGCGTCAACATGCTGTACCAGCGGCGTCGCCAGATAGTGCCAGTCGGAGCGCCAGGCGTCTTCAGCCTCCTTAGCGAAACCGGCGTTCGTGGCCGGCGGGTTCTGAGCCCGCGCCTTCGGGTTGGGCGCACTCAGCGTCAGGTCGGTCCGTACAGCAGCCGATCCTGGTATTTGACGAAGAAGTTGCGAACCTTGGCGTAATCGGCGTTCGACTGGAGCTGGACCTGTCGTTCTCGGTCGTCATTTGGCCGAGCGGCAACCAGCAATTCTTGGGTTCTCCCTGGTGCGCGATCAGCGGAATGTGCCGCTCCTCGATGTGCCGCATGACGTCGTCGAAGTGCGGATCGTCGAGGAAGACGCGGTCCCTGCGCATCCTTGGCGACCATGCCGATGTTTTTCCAGACTTTTACCACAACCGCGCCCTTGGCCAGCGCGTCGTCGACAGAGCGGTTGGTGCGCTCGGTCCAGCCCGGCGTGCCGAAGTGCTTCATCGGTCTGGTGCGCCTGGGGTTATTAGCGCGACTTCACCACCGCCGAGATCTACGGCGCGCTGCCCCAAGGCCAAGTCGCTCGGCCTCGAATGGGCCGTGCTCGACGACGGCTGGGAGACGTCCGAGGGCGACTGGAAAGTCGACCGCACCAAGTTCCCGCGCGGCGATGCCGACATGAAGGCCTTCGCCGACAAGACCTTCAAGGCGATGATGGGGCGGTCCGCGCCCTTCACCGGCGACCATGTCGAGCTCAGCGACCGGCACTACGACTTCGCCTTGAGCTACGGCATCGGCGCGGTCCTCTCCACCAAGTTCACCTGGCCCGAGGATACGGCGCACCCGACCGACAAGCTGCCCCCCGGCAGCTTCAAGCTGACGCCCGCGCGAGAGGTGCTGACTTCGTGCACGACATTGCGGCGCGGGTCGGCTTTCCGCTGGCCAGCCGGATCATGGGCCTCGGGGCATGGCGCGCGACGAGGTCGCCGCCCTCGCGCCGATGGTTTCGGCAGCAGCAGCCGACGGCGACACCGACGCGCTCGCCATCCTCGAGCAGGCCGCGCGGGAGCTCGCGCTCATGGCTTCGGCGTTGCGCGACGCCCCCGGTTTACCGGCCGATGAGACGGTAACGCTGTCATGGTCGGGCGGCGTCCTGACCCGCGAGGCAACGGTCCGCGATCAGCTCGGGCGGCGACTCGAGATGGGTGGGTTCCGGATGGCGGAGCCCATGCACCCGCCAGGATGCGGTGCCGCACTCTGATGTCGCACATCTCGACCGCGTGGCTGCTGGCTCTATCGCCAGTTGAATGGCGATCTTCGAAGCGGATCTGCCAAACATCAGCAGCACGTCGCGCCACTGAAACCGTGTCGAATCCAGCAACTTGATCGACCAACGTACAGACAGCCGGATATCAACGCCCTATTTTTGGGTATGGCGCGGCCCTTCGTCCCCGATGACTACGATGTCGACTTGGTGACAGAGGCGATGGAAGTCATGGTCGTCGACGGCGAAGTCGTCGTGATGAGTGGTGCCTCGATGATTGTCCTCGACGCAGCATCGGCATCCCTGTCAGGGCATCGACTGATCGCAGCGGCCCGGCAGATCGAGCAACTCTGACGTGGCTCCCGCATCGCCGTCCCGGTCAGGGCGAGCATGAGCCGGGCATCAGCTCACTGTGCCCGCATATAGTCCGCGAAGGCCTTGGCGTAGCCGGGGTGCCAGCGAGACAGCGCTGGCCGGTTGAGTATCAGGTCGTCGGCGGCCCACTGGATGCGGCGTTCATCGGTAGTGCGGTCGACGGCGTTGTCGGGGCAGAGTATGTAAAAGTCGCCCTCGCCGAGCCGCTCCAGCATGAAGTCCACAACCTGCGCCGACGTCCACGCCGCCGCCGGCTTTTCGTCCGCGCCGGTCATGCCGGTGTGCGTGAAACCCGGAATGAGCAGGTGCGCGGACACCGTTCCGCCGGCATTGCGGAGTTCGTGCGCAAGCGTCTCGGTGTACGACTTCACCGCCGCCTTCGACAGGTTATAGGCACCGTTGCCGGGCGGGCTGGTGATGCCCTGCTTCGAGCCGGTGTTGACGATCACGCCGGGCCGTCCACTTGCCAACATCGACGGCGCGAACGCCTCGACACCGTGGACGATGCCCCACAGATTGACGTCGAGCAGCGCCTTCCAGCCGGCGCTGTCCTGCCACGGCAGGCCTGGGTTGGCACCGACCCCCGCGTTGTTCATCAGCACCGAGACCGAGCCGAAGTGCGCGGTCGCGGCTTCGTGCAGGCGCGCCACATCCTCACGCTGCGCCACGTCGGTTGCGACGGTCAGCACGGCACCATCGCTGCCGCCGACCGAAGCCGAGACCGCACGCCCCGCCCTCTCGAGCGTGTCCCCGGCGCGGTCGGCGAGCACCAGCTTCAGGCCCATGGCGGCGAAGCGGTGTGCAGCGGCCAGTCCGATCCCGCTGGCGGCACCGGTGATCACGGCGACGTTGCCGGGGGCGAATGCCGCCAGCAGTGTGGAGTGTTCGGTCATCTGGGCTCCTGGAATGCTCAATCGGACTGATGCTCGAGCGACCTACGCGTCCTCGAGTTCCCGTGGTGCCTGCAGACGGGCGGCGTCCTGCGACGGCGGCAGCCCGAACAGGCGGGAATACTCGCGGCTGAACTGCGACGCGCTCTCATAGCCGACCGCAAAGGCGACCCGTGCCGCGCCGTCCGGCCGCGCCAGCAGGCGACGCCGCGCCTCCTGCAGCCGGATCTGCTTCTGGTACTGGAGCGGGCTCATCGCGGTCACGGCGCGGAAATGCCGGTGAAACGACGAAGGGCTCATCCCCGCCAGCTCGGCCAGCCGCCCGACATGAAAGGGCTCGGCATAATGGCTGCGAATCCAGTCGACGCTGTGCCGGATCTGGCTGAGGCGGCTGTCGGAGCGGCCGATCTGGCGCAACATGCCACCCTGCGGGCCCTGCAGGATGCGGTACAGGATCTCGCGCTCGATCATCGGTGCCAGCACGCCGATCTCCGCCGGGGTGTCGAGCAGCCGGACCAGCCGCAGCAGCGGATCGAGCAGGTCGTCGGTCAGCGGACTGATCGCGAACCCGGCTGACAAGTCGCTGTTGGTACCGGGCGGCAGGTCGAGCAGCAGCGCGGCGATCGTTGCTGGATCGAGGGTCAGCGCGACGGCGATATAGGGCAGCTCCGGGCTGGCTTCGACGATCTGCCCGGTGGTCGGCAGGTCGATCGAGGCGAGCAGGAAGCTCGCGCCGTGATACTCGTGGGTCTGGTCGCCGATGGTGACGCGCTTCGACCCCTGCAGGATGAAGCACAGCATCGCCTCGTACAGCCCCGGCAGCCGCCCGGTCTTCTCGGTGCCGATGCGAATGTTCAACCGGGGGATGGGCAGGTCAACCGCGCCGGCCCGCGCGTGCCGGCACACCATTTCGCGTAGCTGGTTCATCGGTTCGGGCATGGCGGCAACATCGCCCCCCGCACCGGCGAGTACAAGCACGGCACCAGCGATCTGGCAGGATCAGGCAAGAAGCTGGCGGCATCGGGCGCGGCGATCTGACCTCCAGCGACTATCTGGGCTGGGAGCCACACACCGGGAGCTATCCATGACGCAATCACCCCAAGCACCGATCTTCGGTGCCAAGTCGACCACCGATGAAGTCCTCGCCGGCGGCGACCTCAGCGGCAAGCGTGTCCTCGTTACCGGAGTGTCTGCCGGCCTCGGTGTCGAGACCGCCCGCACCCTCGTCGGCCACGGCGCGCATGTCGTCGGTGCCGCCCGCGACCTTGCCAAGGCGCGGCAGGCGACCGCGGGCATCGTGCCGAATGTCGGCGTAGGCAGTCTCGAGCTCGTCAAACTCGACCTCGCCTCGCTCGCCAGCGTGCGGGCCTGTGCCGACGCGCTCGTCGCCGACGGCCGAAAGTTCGACGTCGTGATTGCCAATGCCGGCATCATGGCATGCCCGCAGGGCAAGACCGCCGACGGCTTCGAAACCCAGTTCGGCACCAACCACCTCGGGCATTTCGTACTCGTCAACCGGATCGCCGCGCTGATCCAACCGGGCGGACGACTCGTCAACCTGTCGTCGGCGGGGCACCGCTTCTCCGACGTCGATATCGAGGACCCGAACTTCGAGCACAGCGCGTACAACGAGTGGACCGCTTATGGCCGCTCGAAGACCGCGAACATCCTGTTCGCCGTCGAGTTCGACCGCCGCCACCGGGACGCGGGCATCCGCGCCACCGCCGTCCATCCGGGGGGCATCCACACCGAACTCGGGCGTCACCTGAGCCCGGAAGCGACCGCGCAGCTGATCGCCTCGATCGACGCCGCCCGGCCGGCGGGAGCGCCGGTGTTCGAGTACAAGAGCATCCCGCAGGGTGCCGCAACCTCGGCCTGGGCCGGCTTCGTCGCTGCGCCGGACGCGGTCGGCGGGCGCTACTGCGAGGACTGCCAAGTTGCGGAGATCGTCGATGGCGAGGGCATCCGTGGTGGCGTCCGGCCCTACGCCCTCGATCCCGATCGCGCCCGCGCGCTTTGGGCAAAAAGCGAGGCCATGGTCGGCGAGGTCTTCTAGGCCTTCGGTGCCACAATCGGCAGCGATGGTGGCGGGGTCCCAGGACTCGGTCCCGCCGCCATTGAAGCATGGGGGCCACACTGTAACGGAAACATCATCGACGGCTTGTCCGTCGCGATGATCCTGATAGCTATGCTGCAAACCTGGCAAACAGGGGACGTAGGCAGGTAACTTCCGGGGAGGAGTAGACCGAGCCAAGGGGTAAACCATGTCGTCACGCCTGCGCCGCTGCGCCCGCCGTTCAATCCTGGCGTCCGGGATTTCGCTTATGGCGATGATGCCCTCCATTGCCGGTGCGCAGGCAATCGGCACCGCGACGCAGACCGCAGACGCGACGCCCAACAACGCCGAAGTGGGCCAGGGCCTCGCCGATATCGTCGTCACCGCCTCGCGTCGTTCGGAACTGGCCAAGGACGTGCCGGTCGCGGTCACCTCGATCTCGGGCGAGAAGCTCAACACGCTCAACTCGAGCGGCCTCGACATCCGCTTCCTGTCGGCCCGCGTACCGAGCCTGCTGATCGAATCGTCGTTCGGGCGGACCTTCCCGCGCTTCTACATCCGCGGCCTCGGCAACACCGACTTCGACCCCAATGCGGCGCAGCCGGTGTCGGTGGTCTATGACGACGTCGCGCTCGAGAACCCGATGCTGAAGTCATTCCCGGTGTTCGACCTGCAGAGCGTCGAAGTGCTGCGCGGCCCGCAGGGCACCTTGTTCGGCCGCAACACCCCGGCCGGCGTGGTCAAGCTCGATTCGGCGCGCCCGTCGGACATCCTCAACGGCTATGGCAGCGTCTCGTGGGGGACCTACAACACCGTCAACGCCGAGGCTGCGGTCGGCGGCCCGATCGGCGGCGGCTTCACGTTCCGCGCGTCGGGCCTGCTCCAGCGCCGCGACGACTGGGTCAAGAACGACGACACGACCGGCCTCGCCGACCGCAAGCTGGAGGGCTACCGCGACCTCGCCGGGCGCCTGCAGCTCGGCTACGAGTCGGGCGACTTCCACGCGCTGCTCAACGTCCACGGCCGCGACCTGAAGGGCACGCCGCGGGTCTTCCGCGCCGGCATCATCGAGCAGGGCAGCAACGACTTCGTCCCCGGCTTCGACAAGGACCACGTCGCCCTCGACGGCATCACCGAGCAGAAGCTGACGCAGTGGGGCACCAACCTCCACCTCGACTATAAGTTCGACGGGCTCGGCACGCTGTATTCCGTGACCGCCTACGAGCGCGCCAAGGTCGACAGCACCGGCGACATCGACGGCGGCGACATCTACACGTTCCCGCCGACCGGCCTCAACGTCGGCCTGTTCCCGTCGAACACCGGTGGCATCACCAAGCCGCGCGAGTTCAGCCAGGAACTGCGCTTCGCGACCGAAAGCTTTGGCGGCTTCCGCGCCCAGGCCGGGGCGTACTACTTCAACCAGAAGCTCGACTACGACGAGTTCTCCTACTCGGGCACGACGGTGTCGACGCAGGACATCATGCACCGTGACAAGAACGAGAACATCGGCATGTTCGCGTCGGGCGAGTACAAGCTCGATGCGCTGACGCTTCGCGCCGGCCTGCGCTACTCGCACGACAAGAAGCGCGACATCGTCGACGGCTTCGGGCCGACGACGCCGGGCATCGTGCTGCCGATCGAGGCCCGCGCCAGCGCCAACAACGTCTCGTGGGACGCGAGCGCGACCTATGCGCTGTCGCCGTCGGTCAATGTCTACGCGCGCGCCGCGACCGGCTACCTCGGGCCGGCGATCCAGGACCGCGTCACCTTCGGCAGCGTGCAGACCGTGGCCAAGAAGCAGACGACGATCTCGGGCGAGGCCGGCATCAAGGCGCAGCTGATCGACCGCACGCTGCGGTTCGACCTGACCGGTTACTGGTACCGCACCAAGAACCTGCAGCTGACCGCGGTCGGCGGCACCTCGAATTCCGCCAGCCTGATCAACGCCGACCACGCCATCGGCTACGGCGTCGAGGCCGATATCGAGGCCAACCCGGTCGAGCATCTTGTCCTGACGCTGGGCGGCAGCTGGAACTTCACCGCGATCCGCGATCCGAATATCTCGGTCGGCGTCTGCGGCTCCGGCCAGTGCACGGTAACCAACCCGCTCGACTCCGCCGGCCGCGCGATCATCGACGGCAACCCGCTGCCACAGGCACCGCGTTACATCGCCAACGCCACTGCCCGCTACGGCATTCCGCTGCCCAACAACGAGGAAATCTTCGTCTATACCGACTGGGTCTACCGCAGCCGGGTCAATTATTTCCTCTATGCTGCCAAGGAGTTCCGCGGCCGGGCGATGCTCGAGGGTGGCCTCAAGGTCGGCTACAAGACCTTCGATGGCTTCGAGGTGTCGGTGTTCGCGCGCAACATCCTCAACCAGATTCGCATCGTCAGCGCGATCGACTTCAACAACCTGACGGGCATGATCAGCGAGCCGCGCATCATCGGTGCGGAGCTGCGCAAGACGTTCTGAGCTGCACAAGTTGAAGGCCCTGGCTGCTCGCTCCGAACGATTAGCCCGACCTGCAATGACAGTTGGCAATACTGCCGGTCGGCGCGGTATGCAGCTTGACGTCTCCGCAACGGATCGGCTTACGCGATGGAACTCGTCGCCTATGTGTTCCCCGGCTGGTCGCCACGGCTGCGTCCGGCAGCTCCGCGCCGCGACTGGATGGATGCGAGTCCGGAGTCGTTCGCCTATCGCTGCCTGCCGCTGAAGATCGCCAACGAGCACGGCTGGGAATTGCTCAGCCCGTGCGGTTTCTCGGCCGAGTGGAACGGCGGGCCGCTGGCGGGTGACGTGGCGATCACGGTGGATCCCGGCACCAGCGAGCTCGACGCACCGGTCGCGCTGTTCGGGCAGGCGACGCTGACCTTCCATGTCCCGGCGCTGTTCCGCACCCCGCCCGGCTGGAACTTGTCGATCGGCGGCACGCCCAATGCAGCGAAGGACGGCATTGCGGCGCTGGGCGGAATCATCGAGACCGACTGGTCACCGTACAGCTTCACCATGAACTGGCGCTTCACCCGCGCCCACCACCGCGTCCGCTTCGAAATCGACGAGCCGATCGCCTTACTGATGCCGGTCGAGCGGGCGGCGCTCGAGCGCTTCGAGGCCCGTATTGCGCCAATCGACGAAGCGCCCGATCTCAAGGCGCAATTCGAGGCGTGGAGCCAGTCGCGCCAGGCTTTCCAACGCGCAGTTGCCGCTAATCCGCCACAGGCTCCGACGGACCGCTGGCAGAAACTGTATTACCGCGGCCTCGAGCCCGACGGTGCCGTCGGCAGCCCCGACCACCAGGCCAGGGTGCGGCCCTGCCCTTTCACCGGCTTCGGGCAATAAGCGGTTAGAGCACCGGCGCATCGGACGCGGCTGCGCACCGCGACCGTCTGAGCGCGCACTAGGGTAGCCGCCGAGTGTGCGGGGCGGCGCGCGAGTCAGCAAGACCCGCCCCGGGTCGTACGACTTCCACGTGCAGGTCCCACGACCGCAGTTCGACTCCCGCCGACGCAGCGCTGCGTAGTCTCTGGCAATCACAGGCGTTTGGCGCCTCCTGTTAACGGTCCGGCAACTCGATCTTGAGACTTTGTGATCGGGCATATCCGATCACGGGGGAGTTCTCATGATCCCGACCAAGTTCATCGCCGTCACCGCGCTGCTGCTGGCGGGCACCGCCGCACGCGCCGACCAGTTGCTCGTCGACGGCAGCTTCGAAGCCCCGGTGGTTGCGGGCAATCCCGCCGGAGTCGACGGCCTGCTGACGTTGTCGGGAAAGGTCGGCGGCTGGACATATAGCGCCGCCGGGGTAGTCGATGCCGCCACCGCCGCGCCGTTCTTCACGGGTGCCGCGCCGGCCGGCTACGACGGCAGCCAGTACGCCTTTATCCGGGGCGGCGGCAGCATCTCGCAGACCGTCGTTGCCGATGCCAACGGGTTTTTCAGCGTCGCCTTCACGGTCGCCGGCAACCCGGGCTTTCCCGGTGCGGGGAGCAACCAGACCATCGACTTCCTGATCGACGGGGTAGTGATCCAGACGCTCGGCTTCAACGGTGGCAGCGACTTCGGCTACACCAGCGACAACATCCCGACGCTTGGCGGCGTCAGCCATACCATCAGTTTCAACGGCCTGTCGGGCGGCGACGACATCGCGTTCATCGACAGCGCGCTCGCCACTGTCACCTTTGGGGTGGGCTTCGTCCCCGAGCCGGCGAGCTAGGCGCTGATGATCGTCGGCTTCGGGCTGATCGGCACGGCGATGCGCCGCCGTCTTACCCCGCAAGCTGCGCCGGTGCGAGCCGCGGGCTGAGCAGGTGGACCGCCAACAGCGCCTGGAATAGGCTGAGCCGGCGACCGCGAACAGCGGCGTGTAGCCGTCGAGCACGAAGCCGCAGTCGACTTACCGAGGTCGACCGGGATACGGTCATCGACACCAGCCTCGAAAGCGTGTTCTTCCTGGGGCAGGCCGCGGGCCGCAATGTGACCGGACAGGAGCGCGGCAAGATCATCGACCTCGCTTCCACGCTATGTTTCCAAGGTGGCATCCGCGTGCCGAACTGCGCTGCATCGAAGGCGGGCGTCGCCGGGCTGACCAGGCTGCTCGCCAATGAGTGGACGGCCGAGGGCGTCGACGGCAACGCGGTCGCGGTCGGCGGCGGCTGGCTGGCGCGATGAGCAGCCGTCTCGTCAGCTTCGGCGAGATCATGCTGCGGCTGTCGCCGCCCGGGCGCGAGTTGCTGCTCCAGACTCCGAAGCTCGACGTCTGGGTGGCGGGCGCGGAGTGCAACGTCGTCACAGGGCTGGCGCGGCTCGGCCATGCGACCGCCCTCATCAGCGCAGTGCCCGACAACGACCTCGGACGTGCCGGCGTCGCGGGCCTCCGCGCGCAAGGGGTCGACTGCTCCGCCGTCCGGATCGCTGCCGGTCGCATGGGGCTGTATTTCGTCACCTCGGGAGCGGGAATGCGCGCGACCGATGTCGTCTATGACCGCGCCGGGTCGGCCTTCGCCGCAATGCCGCCGGGCGAGTGGGACTGGGACGCGCTGCTCAAGGACGCCGACCGGCTGCATTTGTCGGGCATCACCCCGGCGCTCGGGCACGGCCCCGGCGAGGCGGCAATCGCGGCGGCGGAAGCGGCGAGCGCGCGCGGTATCCCCGTGTCGTTCGACGGCAACTACCGGGCCCGGCTGTGGGAGAGCTGGGACAGCGACCCGCGCGGCGTGCTGACCAGGATCGTTCGCCACGCCGACATCCTGTTCGGCAACCACCGTGACATCGCGCTGCTGCTCGGGCTCGACTTCGGAGGCGACGCGGAGGACCGCCGCCGTGCTGCCGCGGACGCTGCGTTCGAGGCCTTCCCCGCGCTGCAGACCATCGCCTCGACCGCGCGCCACGTCGAGGATGCCGACCGCCACCGGCTGTCGGCGCGCATCGACGGGCGGAGCGGCCACGCCCAGACCCAGGAAGTCGCGATTGCGGGTATCGTCGACCGCATCGGCGCCGGGGACGCCTTCGCGGTCGGGGTGCTGCATGCGCTCCGGGCTGGCGGCGACCTGACCGAGGCCGCGCGCATCGGCCTCGCGCTGACGTGCCTCAAGCACTCGCTGCCCGGCGACGCCTCCCTGTTCGCGCAGGCGGACATCGACGCCTTCGTGGCCGGCGGGCTCGACGTGCGCCGCTAGGGGGCGACCCGACGACGGGTGCGCGCCCGACCTCGCCGTGCGCGCCAGTAGCATCGCGGCGCTGGTCGCGCGGCAAGGGACTTCGCCACCGATGGCAATTGACCGTTGCGGCGTCGCGCAATAGACGGAGCGCGTCCTTTGGGGAGTAGCCACCCGCACCAGCTGGGCCTTCGTCAACATGCTCGGTTCGCCTTTGGCGCGCCGTGGTGAAGGCAGCGACCGCAGTTGCGGTTTGCCCGGCAAGACCAACGGTACCGTTTCTCCCAAGGCCGGAGACCGGTGCCGTTTGTCGTGGCCCGGGAGTGCGTGATGACCGGAATTCTGACGCTGGCGGTGGTCGGGCTGAGCCTGTCTGTCGACGCCTTTGCCGCAGCGGTCGGCAAGGGCGCCACGGGGCGGCGTCCACGCTTCGTCGATGCGCTGCGGATCGGCGCGGTGTTCGGCGTGTTCGAGGCGCTGACCCCGGCGATCGGCTGGGCGATCGGCCTGGCTCTGGCGGGCTGGATCCGCGCCGTCGATCACTGGGTCGCATTCGCCCTGCTGCTCGCGGTCGGTGGCCACATGCTGTGGCAAGCCTCGAAGCCCCATATCGAGAGCGAGGTCGCACCTGATGCGCCACAGCACAACCTCCTGAAGCTGTCGCTGACGGCGCTGGCGACCAGCATCGACGCGATGGCGGTCGGTGTCAGCCTGGCCGTGCTGAACGTCCACATCGTCACTGCCTGCATCGTCATCGGTATCGTCACGCTGGTCGTCGCCACCTCCGGCGTGATGATCGGGCGCCAGGCCGGGCCCTATCTCGGGCGCTATGCAGAGGCGCTGGGCGGGGTCGCGCTGATCGCGATCGGTAGCCTGATCCTGTACCAGCACCTCAGCGGCGCGGCCTAGCCGCGCCGTTGATCGGCTTGGCTGTCGTCTAAAGCGGCAGGTAGTCGCTCCGCATATCCTTGAATTTTCTTTCTTGAACGATTCAAGATTAGCCATATGATGGCGGCATGATGGAGTCGCCGGACCCGCAGTCACGCGGGCTCATATTGGCCGCCGGAATGCGCGTGACGCGGCAGCGGGTTGCCGTGCTCGACGCAGTCGCGGCCGAGCCCCACGCCAGCGCGGCGCGCGTGCTCGCTGCGGTCGGGGCAGTCGTGCCCGGCGTCTCGCACCAGGCGGTCTACGATTGCCTGACCCACCTGACCGGGGCCGGTTTGCTGCGGCGCTTCGCGGTCGACGGCGGTGCGGCGCTCTACGAAACCCGGACGCGCGACAACCACCATCACTTCGTCTGTCGCGACTGCGCCCTCGTCGTCGACATCGACTGCGCGGTCGGCACCGCCCCCTGCCTCGAGGCCGCAGGCGGCACTGAATTCGTCATCGATGAGGCCGAGGTCATCTACCGCGGGCTTTGCATGAAGTGCGTCAGCGCGCGCGCCGATCCTGTCACGTATTTCGCCCACCCAGATCTACCAGAGGAGACTCCGAATGGCTGAAGTGAAGCACGACGACGCCGTTGTCGCCGAGATGAACACCGACGGCGCCGTCGCCGCCGGACAGCGCTGCCCGATCATGCCCGACCGCGTTGCCCACCCGACTCAAGGCGATCCTAACCAGGAGTGGTGGCCGAAGCGGCTCAACCTCAAGATCCTCGCCAAGAACCCCGTCGTCGGCAACCCGCTCGGGACCGGCTTCGACTATGCGGCGGCGTTCGCGGCTCTCGACCTCGACGCGGTCAAGGGCGACATCGCCACCATGCTGACGACGTCGCAGCCGTGGTGGCCGGCTGACTTCGGCAACTACGGGCCGTTCATGATCCGCATGGCGTGGCACAGCGCCGGCACCTACCGGGTCGCCGACGGCCGCGGTGGTGCGGGCGAAGGGCAGCAGCGGTTTGCCCCGCTCAACAGCTGGCCCGACAACGCCAACCTCGACAAGGCGCGGCGCCTGCTGTGGCCGATCAAGCAGAAGTACGGCCAGTCGCTGTCGTGGGCTGACCTGATCGTGCTTACCGGCAACGTCGCGCTCGAGACCATGGGCCTGAAGACCTTCGGCTTCTCTGGCGGCCGCGCCGACGTCTGGGAACCCGACGAGGACGTCTACTGGGGTCCTGAAAACGAGTGGCTCGGCGACGAGCGCTACACCGGCGACCGCGAGCTCGATGCCCCACTGGCGGCCGTGCAGATGGGCCTGATCTACGTCAATCCCGAAGGCCCGAACGCGAATCCCGACCCGGCCGCCTCGGCCCGCGACATCCGCGAGACGTTCGGCCGCATGGCCATGAACGACGAGGAGACCGTCGCGCTGATCGCCGGCGGCCACACCTTCGGCAAGACCCACGGTGCCGCCGACCCCTCCAAGTACATCTCGCCGGAACCCGAGGGCGCGCCGCTTCAGGAACTCGGCCTTGGCTGGAAGAACAGCTACGGGACCGGGTCGGGCGGCGACACCATCACCAGCGGGCTCGAGGTGACCTGGACGGCGACGCCGACCGAGTGGGACAACAGCTATTTCGAGACGCTGTTCGAGCATGAGTGGGAGCTGACCAAGAGCCCCGCCGGTGCGCACCAGTGGCAGCCCAAGAACGGTGCAGGCGCGGGCACGGTACCCGACGCGCACGACCCGTCGAAGCGCCATGCCCCGCAGATGCTGACCACCGACCTCGCGCTGCGCGTCGACCCTGCCTACGAGGCGGTGTCGCGCCGCTTCCTCGCTAAGCCCGACGAGTTCGCCGACGCCTTCGCCCGCGCCTGGTTCAAGCTGACTCACCGCGACATGGGTCCGAAGGTCCGTTACGTCGGCAAGGAAGTGCCGGAGGAGGTTCTGCTCTGGCAGGACCCGCTGCCTGCGGCGACCGGAACCCCGATCGACTCCGGCGACATCACTGCCCTGAAGCAGCGGATCGCCGACAGCGGCTTGTCGGTGACGCAACTGGTCACCACGGCATGGGCCTCGGCCTCGTCGTTCCGGCAGAGCGACATGCGCGGCGGTGCGAACGGTGCGCGCATCCGGCTCGAGCCGCAGCGCAACTGGGCGGTCAACGAGCCCGCAGCGCTCGCCGCGGTGCTGTCCAAGCTCGAGGCCATCGCCGCGGACTTCAACGGCAGCGCAACCGGCGGCAAGGCGGTATCGATCGCCGACCTGATCGTGCTCGCCGGCGGTGTCGGCATCGAGCTGGCAGCGAAGGCGGCGGGTCGCGACCTCACCGTGCCGTTCACGCCGGGCCGGACCGACGCGAAGCAGGAGCAGACCGACGTCGCCTCGTTCGCCCACATGGACCAGCGTGCCGACGGCTTCCGCAACTACAAGAGCCCCGACACGCGGCTGCCCGGCGAGTATCTGCTGATCGACCGCGCCAACCTGCTCAACCTCAGCGCGCCCGAGATGACGGTGCTGATCGGCGGGCTGCGGGCGCTCGGTGTCACCCACAAGGGCACCAAGCAGGGCGTCCTGACCGACCGGCCGGGGACATTGACCAACGACTTCTTCGTCAACCTGCTGGCGATGGGCACGACGTGGCAGCCGACCGACCGCTCGTCCGAGACGTTCGAGGGGCTGGTCGAGGGCCAGGTGAAGTGGAGCGGCACGCGCGCCGACCTGGTGTTCGGGTCGAACTCCGAATTGCGGGCGTTGGCCGAAGTCTATGCCAGCAGCGACGGCGAGGACCGCTTCATCGACGGCTTCGTCGCGGCATGGGTGAAGGTCATGGAAGCCGACCGCTTCGACCTCCACCGCTGAGCTGAGAACGTCGGGGCCGGCGCGTCCGGCCCCGACGCTTCCTCGCGAGGATGCCGCGATCCTCTACTTTGCTTCGGAATGCGGCATGAGCCAGCGGCGTCGCGCTGCCGGTCGCTAGTAGCGAGATGACCGGTCGCCGCGCCCGGCGATACGACCGGCGGGCAGCAAAATACGCCAAATGGATTCGAAGAAGAGCCCAGCAAGGAATATCCTTTCCCGGCTCGACCAGCCACGAGTCGGGCACTTGAAAAAAGGGGCGTTTGAGACTGGAGGCTGTGATGCCAAGCGCTCTGAACGACAGTGCCCTGAACTATTATCGGTCGCGGATGGCCGCCGAACTGGCGCTCGCGAACAGCTCGGGCGATCCCCACGTTGCCCGCGCCCACCGTGAACTCGCGGCGAAATATCAAGGCCTGACCTCGGCTTCCGTGCCGGACGACTGCGATCTCGAGAGGCTGGCGACTCCTGTCGCCGGTACCCCGGACCGACCAGTTCACGCCTTTTAGACCCGCACATGCAGGTAGCGCTGTCACAGGCGCCGGGCCGTGTTCGATGCGGGTGCGGCAAACATCTTCCTACTCGCCCGGCGGTGTATATCAGCCGGGCGCTAGACCAGATCGCGCACGATGACATTGGACGCACTGCGCTCGAAGATCGTCTTGCCGTCGGCCAGTGCCGCGATCGACTCGGTGACGTGGAAAGCATCAGTGGTCGACCGGACTTCGAAGTCGATGCGGAGTTCGCAGTTCCATTCGCCGCGCCGATAGCGGCTAACGCGGTTGCCGGCCCAGACACCGCTGTTCGGCGCGCCCGCGGTGATCGTGGCCACCGTATTGGGTCCGAACCCCGACAACTCGGTACCGTTGGCGCACAGGCGTTTCTTGTCGGGCCAGGTGCCGGTGACGGTGAGCGTGCCGTGGTCGTTGCCGCTCGTCACGACGACATCGCCCGCGTCGGGCGTGATCGGCACGACCGCGATCGGCATCGCGGTTTCGACCACCGGCGGTCGCCGCACCGGCAGCATCAGCCGGCTGCGTCCCGGGTGGAGCGTCAGCGTCGGACTGTCCGGCGACGGCCAGACCAGCGGCCACAGGCCCTCGGAAATCGCCAGCCGCAGCCGCTCGCCGGGCAGCAGGCGCTGGGCGACGAAACCGAGGTCGATCTCAACCTCGAAGACCTCGCCCGGCACCAGCGCCATCGGCGTTTCGTGGCCACCCCGGTGGGTCAGGTTGAGCAGCCCGTAGGCGAGCCGCCACGCCCTACCGTCGGGGGTCAGCTTCGAGAGCCGAACCGCGACTTGCGCGACCGGTCTATCCGACGCCAGCGCCAGCCGGACCCGCGGCACGCCGAGCAGTTCGAGGCCCTGCACCAAAGGCGGCAGGTCATAGGTGATCGACAGCGCATCGTCGGCGGTCTGGTTGTGCGGCATCTCCTGTTGCCCGAACGGCACCCACTCGGGCGTCTGCAGGCCGACGGCGTTATTCGAGCGATGCTGGCGAACGGTGGCCGTCCCGGCGGCCGCCGACAGCCCGGCGTCGGTCAGGTGGAGTGTCCGGTGCGTGACGTTGGGTGACGGCCAGTGCGCTTCGGCAGTCCAGTGCCCGGGAGTCTCGCCGGGAGCCGACTGGGCCGGTGTCGCGGTCGGGTTGTAATAACGCAGCACCGGCTCGGCCATAATCCCGGTGACCTCGCCGCGCAGCCAGTGCGACCACCAGCGCACCTCCTCGAAGGCCCAGTCGAGCGCCGGCCCGGGGCCACCGACCCACGCATAAGTGTGGCCCCACGGCCCGACGAGCGCCTTGCGCGGCACGGTCAGGTGCTCGAGCAGCCGCGGCACCGAGTTGACGTACGCATCGGCCCAGCCGCCAACGACATAGGCCGGGCATTTGATCGCGGCATAGTCGAAGGTCAGCGAGCCGTGCCGCCAGTAGGCGTCTTCGCGCTGGTGGCCGGTCCAGCGCGCAATGATCGGTGGCGATGCCTCGAGCCGGTCGAGCCACATTTTGCGCCATGCCGGGCCGGACACCGCCGGATCGGGCGGGGCTGCCATCACACCCTTGAAGTTCGCGCCCCATTTGAAGTTGGTCAGCCCGAGGCACCCACCGACATAATGCGCGTCGTCGGTGTAGCGCCGGTCGGAGCACGCCATCGGCATGATCGCCTTCAGGGCGGGCGGCGCGCGCATCGCTGTCTGCAGCGTCGCGAAGCCGCCCCACGAAATGCCGCGCATGCCGACTGCGCCGTTCGACCACGGCTGGCGGGCGAGCCACGCGATAATCTCGACCGCGTCGTCCTGCTCGGAGGCGAGGTATTCGTCGCGCAGCAGTCCCTCGGAATCGCCCGAGCCGCGAATGTCGAAGCGCGCGAAGCCGATGCCGTAGCTGGCCAGCACCTGCCCCCAATAATCGTCCGCCGCGCTGTACGCGTCGCGGGTCCGGTACGGGATGTATTCGAGTACGACCGGGGCGGGGCGGCGCGCGGCGTCAGCGGGGAGCCACAGGCGGCCGCAAAGGCGGACCCCATCAGCCATGGTGATGCGGACGACGTCGACGGTCTCGACCTTGCCTTTGGAAGGGAGCGCCCATGCCGCGGGAGCCGCAGCCTTGGCGACGCCGGGAACGCCGAGCACGGCACCGGCAAAACTAGCGCCCAGCACCTCGCGACGCGAACTCGGCATCGTTATCTCCCCCGTCTATCCCAGCAATCATAGTCGGCGGCGGTACGACCGGTCACCAATGCCTTTTCGCGATGATCCTATGCCGGAACGGCGCGCGCTTGACTGTCGGCAGCGGGTCGGGCCGATGACGGGCCGTTGTTCGAGGAAGCGATCCTGCGCACTGTCGATCCCCATCGCAGCGTCCTTGCCGAGGCGAAGCGCCTGCTCGGCCTCGACCCGCGCCGTGCCGCCGATCTGGCGCGCCCAGCGGCGGCTGCATCGGGCGGAGTTGAGGCGCGGTTCGTGCTCGGCGCGGCGCTCCGGCGCGCCGGCGATCTTGGGCCGTCGCTCGAAATTCTCGGGCCGCTGGCCGCCGCGCTGCCCGCGGTTTGGGGCGTACAGTACGAGCACGGCATGGCACTCGCGGGGGGCGGGCGATGCGAGGCGGCGGCGACCGCGCTGGGGCAGGCAGTGGCGATCAACCCGGGTTCGTCGCTCGCCCTCCACGCGCTCGGCGACCAGCTGACGATGCTCGGGCGGGGAGCCGAGGCAGCGGTCCTGCACGGTCGGCAGGTCGCAGGGCTCGCTGGTGATCCGCGGCTCGCCGCAGGGGTCGCGGCGCTGTTCGACGGAGATGGGCGCGCTGCCGACGCCGTCCTGTCGGGGCGGTTCGGCATGCACCTTTGCGACCTCGCCGCGGTGTCCTTGATCGCCGATACAGGGCTTCGGCTCGGGCGCTTCGAGGCCGTCGCGGCGCTGCTCGCGACGGTGCTCGAAGCGGCACCGAACTTCCTGCCGGCGCGCTACCGACGGGCGGTCGCGCTGCACCGGGCGGACGAGGGCGAGGCGGCGCTCGCGGAGATTGCGGCGCTGCTCGTTGCGCGGCCCAGTACGCCGGCGTGTAGCGCTCTGCGCGCCGCCATCCGGATGCAGCTCGGCGATGCCGGCGGGGCGATCGAAGACTACGCCGCTGCGCTCGCGTCCGACCCGAACGACGCGCAGCTTTGGCACAGCCGTGGACACGCCCTGCGCGCCGTCGGGCGGCAGTCCGAGGCGGTCGCCGCCTATCGCCACGCCATCGTACTTCGACCGGGCTTCGGCGAAGCGTACTGGAGCCTTGCAAACCTCAAGACCTGGCGCTTCGACGCGGGCGAGCGCGAGGCGATGGCGACCCTCCTTGAGCGGGGAAAAACGGCGGCCGAGGACCGTGCGTATCTCGGTTTCGCGCTCGGCAAGGCGCTCGAGGACGAGCGTCACTATGCTCAGGCGTTCGACCACTACCACGACGCCAACGCGCTGCGCCGTGTTGCCGAACCTTATGACGCGGACGCCGCATGCGACTATGTCGACCACAGCATCGGGGTGCTCGATGCATCGTTCTTCGCGGCTCGCGCCGGCTCCGGCGACCCTGCCCCCGACCCGATCTTCGTCGTCGGCATGCCGCGCTCGGGCTCGACCCTGGTCGAGCAGATCCTCGCCAGCCACAGCTCGGTCGAGAGCGCCTCCGAACTGCCCGACATCACCGCAATCGCCCGGCGGCTGGCGGACGGAGGCGGTGACTACCCAGCGCTGCTGCCGTCGCTCGCACCCGCCGACTTCGCCACGCTCGGCCGCGAGTACCTCGACCGTACCCGGGTCCGCCGCCGCCTCGGACGACCGCATTTCGTCGACAAATTCCCGGGCAACTTCCTCCACGCCGGGCTGATCCACCTGATCCTGCCCAACGCCCGCATCATCGACGTGCGCCGCGATCCGCTGGCGTGCTGCGTGTCGCTGTACAAGCAGGCCTTCGCGCAGGGGCAGGCGTACAGCTACGACCTCGCGGACCTCGGCTCGGCCTACGCGGATTATCGCCGGCTGATGGCCCATTTCGACGCGGTGCTGCCGGGCCGCATCGTCCACGTATCCTACGAGGCCCTCGTCAAGGCGCCCGAGCGCGAAATCCGGCGGTTGCTCGATGCCTGCGGGCTGGCGTTCGAGCCGGGCTGCCTGCGCTTCTTCGAGACTGCGGGCGTCATCCGCACGCCGAGTTCGGAGCAGGTCCGCCGCCCGATCTTCCGCGACGGGCTCGACCAATGGCGCAACTTCGAGCCGTGGCTCGGGCCGCTGAAAGTTGCGCTGGAGTGGCCGATCACGACCGATTGACGATCGCTGATGCCTATATTGGATACCGTCATTCTTTAATTTTGCTTTCCGCACCGCGCGAATAAGGGGACCTTTGTCACAGCGCGGGAACGAATTCGTACCATAAAGGGCGCGGTGGCAAAGCCATCGAAGCCCGCGGACGATGGCGAGAATTGACGACGACGGGTTCGGGATTTTTCGGGGGACTTCATGAGTTATTTACGCAACGCTTCGGCCTTGGCGGCTTCGATCTCGGCGACGCGCGGTGGCACGAGCCTGGCGCTTCTGCTCGCATCCGCGGCCAGCGCGACCTTCCTGCTGCCCGTCGCGGCAGGCGCGCAGACGACGCCCGCCACGACTACGTCGGCAAGCGCGCTGGCCGACGCCGCCCCAAGCAACGAACTCGGCGACATCATCGTCACCGCCAACCGGTCGGGCGCTGAATCGCTGCAGAAGGTTCCGATCGCGGTGTCGGTGGTCAACGTCACGGAGATCACTCGGTCGGGTCAGGGCAACCTGTCGGACCTCGCCAAATTCACGCCGTCGCTGTCGATCACCGAGGGCGCGCCGGGCTACAACAAGTTCAACATGCGCGGCCTCGCCACCGGCGGCTATGCCAGTTCCGACACCTCCGACCGTTCGCTGGTCGCAGTCTATCTCGACGACACGCCGATCTCCGTCCAGGGCCAGACTCCCGACCTCAAGGTCTATGACCTCGAGCGTGTCGAGATCCTGCGCGGCCCGCAGGGTACGCTCTACGGCGCCGGCTCGATGGCCGGTACCGTCCGCTTCGTCACCGCCAAGCCGGATTCGGGCAAGATGTTCGGCTATTCGGAAGTTGACGGCTCCTACACCCACCACGGCGAGGGCAGCTACAACGTCCGCGGCATGATCAACGTGCCGTTGGTGACGGACGTGCTTGCTGTCCGCGGCAACTTCTACGTCGGTACCGACGGCGGTTTCATCGACAACATCGGCTTGCAGAACAAGCAGAACGCCAACAGCAACCACACCACCCAGGCCCGCGTCGCGGCGCGCTGGACGCCGTCCGACAAATTGACCGTCGACGCCAGCTTCACCTTCGAGAAGAGCCGCGCCAAGGGCCTCAACTCGACGCTCAGCGACCTGCGCCCGTTCGCGGTGTCGACCAACGGGCCGGAGGGCACCAACGACCTGTTCCGGCTGTATCAGCTCGGCGCCGACTATGACCTCGGCTTCGCGAACCTCGTCGTCACGGGTTCCTATACCGACCGCAAGATTGGCTTCGACGCCAGCCCGGAGCCGCAGATCGGCTATTTCTTCCAGGACTACGGTACGGGCCTGCCGATCGGCCAGGGCAGCTATCCCCTATTCACCGCGCCGACGAGCTATAACCAGGCGATCACCGACGCGATCCCGGCTGAGCTCTACCAGATCGACCAGAAGCTGAAGGATTACATGGTCGAGGCGCGGCTGGTGTCGCACAACGAAGGCCCGATCAAGTGGACAGTCGGGGCCTTCTACGAGAAGCAGAAGCGCCGCCTAGGCCAGGACATCCCGACCCCGGGCTTCGATACCTTGTCATACATGAACTGCTTTTTCGGGCCGACGTGCGGCGGGGCCAAATTCAACACCCCGAATGGCCTTTACGACTCGGCGCTGGTCGACAAGGCGTTCAGTTCGAACGACATTTTCTCAGGCCTGCAGGACGTCGACGAGCGCCAGTTCGCGGCCTACGCCGACGGCACCTGGCACGCGACCGACAAGCTCGACCTGACCGCCGGCGTCCGGTACTTCAACTTCAAGGAAAAATACTTCCTGTTCGAGAGCGGCGTTTACGGCGTCGTCGACCATGTCCCGCTGATCACCAACGCCAAGCTCAAGTCGCACGGCGTCAACCCGCGCGCCAACGTCTCGTACCAGTTCAGCGACGACTTCATGCTGTACGGCGAAGCGGCCAAGGGCTTCCGCTACGGGGGCGGCAACCAGCCGGTGCCGCTCGGTACCACCGGCGTCGCGGGCCAGTGCACCCAGAACCTCGCTGGGTACGGCTACACCGAGGCACCGCTGACCTTCGGGCCGGACAAGTTGTGGAGCTACACGGTCGGCGAGAAGGCCAAGCTTGCCGGCGGTCGCGTCACCGTCAACGCCAGCGCCTACTTCATCGATTGGACCGACGTGCAGACCCGCCTGCGCCTCGATTGCTCGTATTTCTTCACCGACAACAAGGGCAAGATCACCAGCAAGGGCCTCGAGCTCGAGACGATGTTCAAGGCGACGCCGGAGATCACCCTGTCGGCGAGCGGCTCGTACAACGATTCGAAGGCCAACGGCGATATCCCGACGGTCGGTGCGTTCGACGGCGACCGCACGCCGTATTTCCCGAAGTTCACGGCGACGGCTGGGATTTTCTACGACAAGCCGATCGGCGAGGGTGAACTCCACATCCAGGGCAACTACCAGTACCAGTCGAACCAGCACACGACCTTCAACAATTTCTCGACCGTGCTGGTTGACGGTGTCCTGACCAGGAGCGGCGCCAACGCGCTGTATGCGGTGATCCCGGCGTCGAACAACTTCAGCGCCTCGGTCGCCTACACGATCGGCCACCTCGAGTTCGGCATCTTCGGCAACAACCTGTCGAACGGCGTCAAGATCACCAACATCGCCCGCGCCACTTACTACCAGGTCTACCAGGCCGGCTCGCGCGACACCTACGCCCGCCCGCGCACCGTCGGCGTGCGCGCGAAGGTCACGTTCTAGGGCGAGGGGCGAGCGGTCCGGCTAGCGCCGGGCCGTTCGCCACGCCTCGGTCTGCCGGGCGACGAGGCGGACGAGGTCGGCCTGCGCGATGGTGATGTCCATGACGTGCCAGCCCCACTCCGGGTAGGCCGCATCCCCGACGGTGTCGGGTCCGGCAACCTGATCGCCTAGCCCGCCGGCAAGACCCGGATCGACGTGGACCGCGAGGTACGAGACACCGCCCCGCGTCACGCACTCGCCCGACAACAGCCCCGGAATGCGCGCGAACCGCGTCGGCACAGGCGCGCCGCCGACCGTCCAGCCGGTCGCGGGCTGGCGATATTGCACGACGCCCTTCACCCACCACGGAAACCCGAAGACACCGTCGAGCGGTGCCGCACCGCCGCCGAGCCGGGCCGGGTTGGTGCAGCCGGCCTCCAGTCCCGGATCGGGCGAGCGCCCGAAGAGGCCGTTCGCGGGTGGCGGCGGGCTGTCGCGGTAGCTCGCCCAGGTGACGATGCAGCCGGTCTGGCGGTCGCTGCGGCACAGCGGCAGCGCCTTGAAGTCGCCGCCGACGTCCTTGCCTTTCGGAACCAGCACCGCAGTGCCGGGCAGGATCGCCGACACCATCCGCGCCGAAACCGGCTTGCCGTCGATCTCCTCGGCGATCAGCCGCTTGAGCATCATCGAGCCCTGGCTGTGGCCGATCAGGACGAACGGCCGGCCGTCGTTGTCGTGCGCGAGATAGTCGTGCCACGCAGCGACGACGTCACCGTAGGCAAGGGCCCAGTCGCCGCTGATCCGCGACAGGCTGTTCCCGGCTCCGGTCGCGGGGGCGACGAGCGCGTTGCGCAGCGCAGTCAGCGTCACCTGCCGGTAGATCGGCGCGAAGGTCCGGCAGACGCTGCCGAATGCCGCGAATTGCGACGCTGCCTGTCCGCGCTCCTCGACGCCCGCGACCATGTCGCTGTTCGGCGTCGGATCGAGCGAGGCGGTCGGATAGACGTAGAAGCAGTCGGCCTTCGGGGCGGGATCGCGCTTGACCGTCTCGGCGCGCATCGTGCCCGTCAGGCTCACCACCGTCCGCGCCGCATCGAGCGCGCAGGCATCGGCGCGGCCCGGCCGGCACAGCCACGTCCCGGGCTGCCGGTAGTCGACGGGCGCAGCGGTGGCGGTCGCGAGCACCAGCAGCGCGATCATCGGCGTCAGTCCCTGAACACGACGGTGCGCGCGCCGTTCGGCAGGACGCGACCGCTGATGTGCAGCCCGACGGCGCGCGACAGTACCCGTCGCTCGATGTCGCGCCCCTTGCGGACGAGGTCGTCGGCAGTGTCGGCGTGGCTGATACGCTCCACATCCTGCTCTATGATCGGGCCTTCGTCGAGGTCACCGGTGACGTAATGCGCGGTCGCGCCGATCACCTTGACGCCGCGGACATGAGCCTGGTGGTAAGGCTTGGCGCCCTTGAAGCCGGGCAGGAAGCTGTGATGGATGTTGATGCAGCGCCCGCTGAACTTCGCCGACAGGTCGTCCGACAGGATCTGCATGTAGCGCGCCAGCACGACAAGATCCACGTCGAGTTCGCGGTGCAGCTCCCACATCCGGGCTTCCTGCGCGGCCTTCGTCGCCGGGGTCATGGGCAGGTGATGGAACGGGATGTCGCCCAGATCGAGCCGGTCGAAGCTGCTCACCGGATGGTTCGAGACGATGCCGACGACGTCCATCGCGAGTTCGCCGATGCGTTGCCGGTACAGCAGGTCGACGAGGCAGTGGTCGAATTTCGAGACCATGATGAGGACGCGCTGCCGCTGCCCGGCCGGCCGCAGCGTCCAGGTCCAGCCATAACGGGCCGCCAGCGCCTCCAGGCCGGTGGTCAGCGCGACGATATCGCTGCCCTCGGCCAGGCGAAACGCGGTCCGCATGAAGAACCGCTCGGTCTCGGCATCGTTGTACTGGCTCGACTCCAGGATGTTGCCACCGCCTGAGAAGATCTGCTGGGTGGTGTGGGCGACGATGCCCGGCTGGTCGGCGCAGCTGAAGACAAGGATGTAGGGCTCGGCAGGCATTTTTACTCCGAAGAAATCAGGCGGCGGCGAGCCCGCGGATGCGCTGGTCGTCGAGTTCGAACGTGCGGACGCTGGTCCAATAGTGATACGCCGCCCAGAAGCCAGTCAGCGACAACGCCATCAGCGCATAACGCAACGATTCCGCGTTGCTGCCGAGCGGCCCGGTCAGCGTGTCGCTGACCCAACCGACCGCGACCGGCGCGATGATCAGGTTTGCGACATTGGCGGTCAGCAGGCTGATCGCCATGCCCTGCGCGCGCACCGCCGGCGGCAGGAAGTTGAGCAGCAGTGCCATCGTCGGCCCGACGTAGAGGTAGATCGCCGGCACCACGATCCACAGCATCGCGGTCGCGACGCTCAGCGAATGGGTCCAGTAGATGATGAACGACGGCACCGTCGAAAGCAGCACGATGGCGGTGAGGAACTGCGCGATGCGCTTCGGCTCGCGCATCGCCGGCAGCGCCAGGATCGCGCCGGTAGCAAGCGTCGCCGCGACGCCCGCCCATAGGTAGATCGTGCCGAGCCGCGCGCCGGCCTCCGCGGTGCTCAGTCCGTAGGCGCGCTCCAGGAAGGTCTGGGTCCAGAACATCAGGCCCCAGCCCCACAGGCAGATCACCGTCCCGGCCGCAGTGATGTGGCACGCCGAGCGACACCGCCACATGTAGCGCAAGGTCTCGCGGAGCGCGGTCTTGGGCGCGGTCGCCGGGGCCAGCGTCTCGAAGCGGCCGCGCTTTGGCTCGCGCACGGTCAGCATGATGATGACGCCGAGGACGACGCCGGGGATGCCGAGTGCGATGAAGGCCGCGCGCCAGCTGTGGAAATGTTCGACGACCTGACCCGCGACATTCGAGCCGAGCCACGCCCCGAGCGGTAGTCCGAGCGCGTACAGGGTAAGCGCAAAGGCGCGCTGCTCGCGCGGGAAATAGTCGGCGACTATCGAGGTCGACGGCGGGGTGCCGCCCGCCTCCCCGACGCCGACGCCGATGCGCGCCGCGAGAAACTGCCAGAAGTTCTGGGTCAGCCCGAGCACCGCGGTCATGCCCGACCACAATACCATCGCGGCGGCGACGATGTTGCGGCGGTTGGAGCGGTCGGCAAGCTGCGAGATCGGGATGCCGACGGTGATGTAGAACAGCGCGAGGGAGACGCCGGTCAGCCAGCCGACGCCGCTGTCGGTCAGGTTGAACTCCAGCCGGATCGGCTCCAACACCGTCGAGACGACATAGCGGTCGGCGATGTTGAGCGCATAGACGAGCCCGAAGATCAGCACGATGTACCAGCGCGCCGGGGACAAGGCCGGTGTCGGGAGCTGCTGCGGCGTCGAGACGCTGGTCATGCCGGGCTGCTCCATCAGGACGACGTTACGGGGACGGCGTGGTCAGCGCCAATCCCGATCACGCGCTGCCACAGGTCGATGAGTCCGCTTGCGTAGCTGGAGGCGAAGTAGACCTCGCATGAAGTGTCGGACGTCGGCGCGATCCGCACCGCAACGTGGTGGATGACGGTGCCCGCGACGTCACCAGGGCCGAAGCCGGGGTCCTCGACGTCAAAGATGCCGCTGACGGTCAGCAGCTCGCGCCAGCCGGGACCGGTCAGCGTCGCGCACACCAGGCCGCCGCCGATCGGGGCGAGCGCGCCGGTGTCGCCGAGACTGGCGGCGAGCGCGTCCGCCTGCGTCGCGGCGCCGATCAGCCACCAGCGGCGCGGCTCGGCCTTGAGCGCGCGGAGACCGTCGAGGTTCGGTTCGCCGTCCCAGACGTCGAGCGCGATAACGTCGCCGGCTGGTTCGATCGAGAGCGCGACGTCAATCACGGTAACGTGCTCCCTTGGGGTCGTGGAACACCGGCTCGACCACGGTGACCGTGACGTACTTGCCGCGCGTCGGCGACGAGGCGACCAGCGTCTCGCCCAATCGTGCCCGGCCACCGCGGAGCAGCGCGAGCGCGATGCCGCCGTCCTCAAGAACGCGGGGACCGGCGGAGGTCACGTGGCCCTCGACCTTTGCGCCGACCGATGCGACGAGCATCGCGCCCTCGGGAATGCCGTCGCCCCGTGACGCCAGCCCGACGAGCTGCAGCCGGTCGGGCGAGGCGAGTGCAGGCCGCTCCAGCGCCGAGGCCCCGATGTAGCCGCCGGCCTTGCGCAGCATCTTCTCGAGGCGGAGGTCATGCGCCGTCATCCGCCCGTCCGCCTCGCCGCCGACGACGATATGGCCCTTCTCGATGCGCAGGAATTCGAGCGCTTCCAGCCCATAGGCGCAGCCGCCGCGCGCTGTGACCGCGTCGTGGAGCGCGTCCCAAACCGGCCCGGCCACGTCGCCCGCCGCATAGACCTCGAACGCCCGCTCGCCACTGTAGCTAGCGGCAAGGACCACCACCGGCACCCCCGCGATGGCGGCATTCGCCAGCCCCATGTGCGCAGGCGGCGGCGATCCGGTCAGGCCTTCGAGGACGTCGCGCGCCAAAGGTCCGGCCAGCGCGATGCCGGCGAACTGCTCCTGCTGCATCACCACCGAGACGCGCAAATCGGGCGCGAGGACGCGGTGCGCGTAACTCAGGTGCGCCTCCATCCGCTCGGCGCCGCCGGTCGAGCTGGTCAGCAGATACGTCGTCTCGCCGGTGCGCCAGACGGTGCCGTCGTCCATCACCATGCCGTCCTCGCGCAGCATGAAGGTGTAGCGGCCGCGCCCGACCGCGAGCTTGGCGACCCCGGTCGCGCAGACGATCTCCAGCAGCGCCGCGGCGTCCGGTCCGCTCACCGCGAACTTCGCCAGCGTCGAAACGTCGACGATGCCCGCGGTGGTGCGGACCGCGCGAGCCTCACGCATCGCCGCGTCGTGCAGCGTCTCCCCGGCGCGCGGATAGGCGCGCGGCCGGTGCCAAAGGCCGAGCGGCTGCCACAGCGGGGCGAGCGCCATGTGGCGATCGTGGAGCGCGAGGCGTCGGCTCGGCGCGGCGTGACCACCGCCGTCCGGACCCGCCAGCGCGCCCAGCGACAGTGGCGTGTACGGCGGCCGGAAGCGCGTCAGCCCGGCGGTCGGGATGTCGACGCCCGCCGCGCCTGCCAGCCGGGCGAGCGCCGCCATGTTGCTGGTCTTGCCCTGGTCGGTGCCCATGCCGAGCGTCGTGTAGCGCTTCAGATGCTCGACCGAACGGTAGCCCTCCGCGTAGGCGAGGTCGATGTCGGCGGCGGTGACGTCGTTCTGGAAGTCGATGAAGCTGGTCTTGGGCGTGCCGAGGATCGGTGTCGCTGGAGCAACCGCGTCGATCTCGCCTGCCGCGCCGCCGACCGCGACGAGGGCCTGGTCGGTCGCGCCGGGCACGAACGCCTGGATCGCGGCGCTCCAGTCGAGCTTGCCGCTGCCCTGGCTGTGCAGATGCACGACCGGCGTGAAACCGCCTGACATGGCGAGCAGGTCGGCATCGAAGCGGTGCGGCTTGCCGGCGACGGTCGCTGTCACCGAAGCGAGGCTGTTGCGCCCCGTCGTCCCGGTCGGCACCGCGTCGAAGAACACCGGGCAGTGCGCCGTCTCGGCGATGACCGCCCGCGTGCGGGAGTCGAGGATGGCGACGACCTCGCAGCCGGCGTCGGCCAGCGCGGTCGCGGTGGCGTAGGCGTCGTCGTTGCTGGTCGCGATGACGGCGCGCTTGCCCGGCACGACCCCGAAGCGCCCGACGTACGTGCGCACCGACCGGCTCAGCATGATGCCGGGCCGGTCGTTGTCGGCGAAGGTCAGTGGACGCTCCATCGCGCCGGTGGCGAGAACTATGCGCCGGGCGCGGACGTGCCAGAGACGTTGGGATAACGGTCCCGCCTGCCCCGGCTCGACGATATGCTCGGCCAGCGTGACGAAGCCGTGGTCCCACAGGCCGGACGCCGTGGTTCGGGTCAGGACGCGCCCGCCCGCCGCTAGCACCGCATCCCGGGCCGAGGCGATGCAGCCCCGGTCGCCACCGTCGAACAACAGGCTGCCGCCGAGTTCGGAGTCCTGCTCGACGAGCAGCACGCGGTGGCCCGCCCGCGCCGCCGCTTCGGCCGCCTTCAACCCAGCCGGGCCGCTGCCGACGACGAGCATTTCGCAGAACGCGGCGCGGTGCTCGCTCGGGTCGGGGTCGGCCTCGACCGGCGCATTGCCCATGCCCGCGGCGCGCCGGATGAAGCGCTCGTAGAACATCCAGCGTTTCGGCGGACCGAAGAAGGTCTTGTAGTAGAATCCCGCGGCGAACACCGGCGCGGCGAGGCCGAGGACCGCGCCCGCGTCGAAGGCGAGGCTGGGCCAGCGGTTCTGGCTGCGCGCGACCAGGCCCTCGTAGACGAACACGTCGGTGGCGCGGGTATTGGGCTCGGTGCGCCCGCCGGTGCCGACGGTGACCAGCGCGTTCGGCTCCTCGACGCCTGCCGACATCACGCCGCGCGGGCGGTGGTACTTGAAGCTCCGCCCGACGACGCGGACGCCGTTCCTGAGCAGCGCCGCGGCGAGCGTGTCGCCCGGCCGGGCCCGCATGGCGACGCCGTCGAAGGTGAAGTTCAGGCTCACCGCGCCTTCACGCTCTCGATGGCGTGCGTCGTCCGGTTCCGGCGGATCAGCAGCCATTGCCGGCAACCATAGCTGTGCCGCCACAACTCGTCGTCGAGGCCGCGCGGGTTGGCGCGCTCGTACAGCGCGCGCATCGCGTCCTCGGGCGGCATGGCCAGCGTGACGACGGAGTCGAGGGTGCGCTCGTAGGTGAACTCGACCTGGGCGCGTTCGCCGCAGTGGGGGCAGCTGATCAGCAGCATCAGCGAAGCTGCGGCCATGGGCCGACTCCGGCCTCGTCGATGGTCGCGCCCCGGGCGAAGCGGTCGAAGGCGAACGGTGCCGCCAGCGGATGCGACGTGCCGGTTGCGAGCAGCTGCGCATAGGCGAAGCCCGAGCCGGGCGTCGCCTTGAAGCCGCCGTAGCACCAGCCGCCGTTCAGATAGAGGTTGTCGACCGGCAGCGCCGAGATGATCGGCGAGCCGTCGAAGCTCATGTCGGTGGTGCCCGACCAGCAGCGCACCATCCGCAGCCGCGAGAGCGCGGGCACCAGCGCGATCGCCTCGGCGGCGGCCTTCTCGATGCGCGGCGCTAGGCCGCGCTGGGCGTAGCTCGGGAACTGGTCGGGGTCGCCGCCGAGGACGATGCCGCCCTTGTCGGACTGGCTGATGTAGCAGTGCAGCGACTGCGACATGATCACCGTGTCGATCATCGGCTTGACCGGCTCGGTGACGAACGCCTGCAGCGTCTGCGCCTCGATCGGCAGCTTGATCCCCGCCAGGCCCGCGACGGGCCCGCTGTTGCCCGCGACGCAGATGCCGGTGCGGCCTGCGCCGATGCGCCCGCGGGAGGTCTCGACACCGGTCACGCGGCCGCCCGCCATCTCGAAGCCGGTAACCTCGCAATTCTGTACGACGTCGACCCCGAGTGCGTCGGCGGCGCGGGCATAGCCCCAGGCGACCGCGTCGTGGCGCGCGGTGCCGCCACGCCGCTGGGTCAGGCCGCCGTGGATCGGGAAGCGCGCATCTCGCGACATGTCGAGGTTGAGGACCAGCCTGCGGACCTGCTCGCGGTCGAGGAGCTCGGCGTCGATGCCGTCGCACGTCAGCGCGTCACCGCGCTGCGCGAGCTGCGTCATGTCGCTGTCGGAGTGGCCGAGGAACAGCGCGCCGCGCGTGCTGAACATGACGTTGAAGTTCAGTTCGTCGCTCATGCCCTCCCACAGCTTGAGGGCGAAATCGAAGAAGTTGTGCAGCGCCGGTTGCCGATAGTTGGAGCGGACGATGGTGGTGTTGCGCCCGGTGTTGCCGCCGCCGATCCAGCCCTTCTCCAGCACCGCGATATTGCGGATGCCGTGATGCTTGGCGAGGTAGTAGGCGGTCGACAGGCCGTGTCCGCCGCCGCCGATGATGACGACGTCGTAGGACTTCTTCGGCTCCGGGTCGCGCCATGCGGGCTGCCAGTGCTTCTGGCCGGTCAGCGCGCCGCGCAGCAGGGCGAGGGCCGAATATTTACTCATGCCGCCCAGCCGCGCTGCTCGCGCCAGTCGATAGGGAGGTCGGCGAAGCGTGCGAGGCCGAGCTTGGCGAGGTCGGTGAACGAGCAGGCGCCGTCCAAGACAAGGTCGCGGATCGCGTGGCCGCTGGCCGGGGACAGCCCAAACCCGACGCCCGACATCGTCGCCATGGTGATGTTGTCGCGACGGTCGAGGATCGGGCGGCCGTCGGGGGTGTTCTCGATGACGCCGGCCCAGCTGCGGATGACGTTGAGGTGCGCGGCACGGGGGAACATCTCGGCGACGCGGCGCGCGAGGTTGCGGACCAGCGGCGAGGTCGGGCGCGCCTCGGGGCCGGTCGGGGTCATGCCGATCCACTCGTGCGGGCCGCCGCCGAACGCCAGGTTGCCCCGAAGGGTCTGCCGCCCGTACAGGCCGTTGCCGTCGACGCCGCCGATCGGCATCAACGGCGCTGGCTCGGTGACGATCATCTCGGCGCGCGCGGAGGCGAGCGGGAAATCGATGCCGAGGGGAGCGAGCAGCAGCCCCGACTGCGGCCCGGCGGCGACGACCAGCGCGTCGCAGGCGATACGCCCGCGCGAGGTGTGGATGGCGACGGCGCGACCACCCTCATGCTCGATCGACAGCGCCGGCGTGTGCTGGCGGATCCGCCCGCCGAGGTCCTGCAGCGCCCAGGCATAAGCCTGCACCGTGCGCTGCGGGTTGGCGTGGCCGCCGAAACGCAGGTGGATGCCGCCGAGGCAGGTTTCATCGGTAAGCGGGACCGCGGCTTGGGCCTGCAACGAGTCCATCGGGTCGACGGGGTAGCCCATCGCGGTGCACATCCGGCCGACCGCGAGATAATGGTCGAGCAGGACCTGGTCGCGCTGGATGATGATGCGCTCGCGGCGGTATTCGGTGGGGTAGCCGAGCAGGTCGTCCATCTGCGGCCACAGGCGCTGTTCCTCGGCGAACAACGGGCTTTGGTAATGCGACGCACCGCCACCGTTGCGGCCCGAGGCCTCCCAGCCGACGATGCCCTTGTCGAGCACGACGACGTCGATGCCCGAGCGCGCCAGCCACCACGCGGCGCTGAGCCCGGTGACGCCCGCGCCGATGACGACGACCGAGGCTCCCGTAGGGACCTCAGACATGCATGTTGCCGCCGTGGGCGACGATCTCGGCTTCGCGCGGCGTGCCGATGTCGGCGTAGGGCGTCCACTGGGTCGGGATACCGAACCACACGTCCCAGCCCGCGGCCATGTCGGCGCGCTCGTGCCAGTCCGCGAGGATGCCGAGCGGGATCGGGCGTACCGGCGCGCGGAAGCTGGCGACGGGCACGTCGTCGACCGACAGGTTCGAGGCCTCGGCGAGCAGGCAGGCGACCTGGGTGCGGCAGCGGCGGCCCTGGCAGACGCCCATGCCGGCGCGGGTCAGGCGCTTGATCTGGTCGGGGTGCGCGGGGCCATCGGCGGCGAGCGTCTCCAGCGAGCGCGCCGCCATCGCCTCGGGGCGGTCGAGGTAGGCGGGCGGCTGGACGCCGAGCAGGTCGGCCCGGGTGACCGCCTCGCACTGGCAGACGATGGTGTCGGCAGGGGCGAAGTTGCCCAGCGCGCGCGACCAGTCCGCAATGTAGGCCATGTCGGGCAGGCGTCCCGCCGCGTCGCCGACGAGTTCGATGTCGTCGCCCGGCTTGCCACCGGCGGCGTCGAGAAGCTCGGTCGCCGGCGCGACGGCGAGCGCGAGGCAGACCGTGTCGCAGGCAATCTCGACGTCCGCGCCGCCGCCGATGGGGCGCAGGACTACGTGCTCGACACCGTCGATGCCGCCGCTGACGCCGGCAACCGTGGTGCCGCGATGGATCGGGACGCCGGCCGCGATAACGCGCGCTGCGAGTGCGTACGGCCCCTGCACGGCATCCCGGACCTCAACGATGCCCGCGACTTCGAGGCCGCGGTCGAGCGCCAGCAGCGCCGTCGCCAGCGCCAGTTCGCCCGACCCGAGGACTAGCACGCGGCGGCCGGCCAGCGCATCGTAGCGCGCGAGCAGGGCGTGGAAGCCCTGCGCGCCCATCACCCCGGGCCGGTCCCAGCCGGCGAAGCCGAGCGCCACGTCGCGCGCGCCGGTCGCCAGCACCAGCCTGTCGAAGCCGACCATCGAGGCGCTCTTGGCGTCCGCCAGCCCGAGCAGCGAGCCCGGTAGCGTCCGCATCGCGGGGCCGTTGCGGTACAGGCCCCACGCCGTCGTGCCGAGCAGAACCTCGATGCCCGCCTCGAATGCGGCCTCGAGCGCGGGCTGGCTGGCGAGCATCTGCTCGACCATGCGTCCCGGGTTCTGCACCGCGCCGGTCATGCGCCCGCCGTAGAACAGCGGCACGTCGTTCCCCATCGACAGGCCGGAAACCGGGTTCTCGTCGACGAGCAGCACCGACTTGCCGGCTTCGGCGGCGGCGAGCGCGGCAGCGATCCCGGCCGGGCCCGCACCGACCACGACGACGTCGTAGCGCGTCTCGGGCGCGGTGATCTTGCCGTCGAGAGCGTGGACGTCGACGACCACTACACGGCTTCCAAGGCTTGTCTGAGGTCGTCGAGCAGGTCGTCGACATGCTCGATGCCGATCGACACGCGCAGAGTCGCCTCGTCGATGCCGACGATCTCGCGCTGCGCCTGCGGCACCGAATAGTGCGTGGTCGTCGCGGGGTGGGTGATCAGCGTTTCCGACCCGCCGAGACTGACCGCGAAGCGCAGCAGGCGGAGCTTGTCGAGGAAGCGGAATGCCGCCGCCTCGTCGCCTTTGACGCGGAACGAGAAGGTCGAGCCCGCCGCCTTGCATTGGCGCTCATAGACGGCGCGCGCCGGAGTACCGGCGGGGGTGAAGCCGAGGTAGGTGACGCTGGCGATCTTGGCGTGATCCCTGAGAAATTCGGCGACGATGCGCGCATTGGCCATCGCCCGCTCGACGCGCAGGTGGACGGTCTCCATCGAGCGCAGCATCAGCCAGCAAGTGTGCGGGTCGAGGTGGCTGCCGAGCGTCGTCCGCAACAGCCGCAGCGGCGCGATCATCGCCGCGGTGCCGCTGACGCCGCCCGCGAGCAGGTCGCTGTGCCCGCCGCAATATTTGGTCAGCGAGGTCATGCACAGGTCGGCGCCAAGCTCGATCGGCCGCTGCATCATCGGCCCGAGCAGGGTGTTGTCGACGACCACCAGCGGGCGCGGGGTGATCCCGGCGGCGATCCGCACGACCAGCGCGATGTCGACCAGCGCTGCAGTCGGATTGGCCGGCGTCTCGATGACGATCAGCTTGAGCGGGCCCGCGGCGCGTGCAGCATCGACCGCAGCGCGGATGTTGGCCTCGTCGCAGCCGTCGGTGAAGCCGAAGCTGTGCGCCCCGAGCTCGGGCATCAGGATATTGTACAGCCCGTCGGTGCCGCCATAGATCGGGCGGCTGTGGACGACGCTGTCACCGGGGCGGACGTGCGCCAGCGCGATCGCCGTGTGGGTCGCCATGCCGGAGTTGAACACCGCCGCCGCTTCGGCACCATCCAATGCCGCCAGCCGGGTCTCGACCATATCGAGGTTGGGGTGGCCGAGCCGCGAATAAATGTGTCCCGCGCCGCCGACTTCGGGACCGGTATTGTGGAAATAGGCCTCGTGGATGTCCTTGGCCTGCTGCGCCGAGGCGTAGGCGAAGGTCGAGGTCATGTAGATCGGCGGCTTGGCGGCGTTAGCGCCCTGCTGCGGGTCATAGCCGGCGCGCACGGCCAGCGTCTCGGGACGGAACTTGGGGTCGGTGGTCATGCGGGATGCGTATCGAGATAGCGCTGCGCCGTCGTGCAATACCAGTCGACGAAGCGCATCGTCAGTGACTCCGCCTCCGGCGAGTAGGGCCCGGGTCGGTAGCCGGGCGAGTTGACGCCCCGCTGGTTGTTCTCGACGAATTCCTTGTCCTGCAGGTTCGTGCGCGTCCACAGGTCGGACAGCGAAGCAACGTCGTAGTCGACGCCCTCGACCGCGTCCTCGTGGACCAGCCACTTTGCGACGACGTGCGTCTCGCGCGGGCCGACCGGCATCGCGGTGAACGAAAAGGTGTAGTCGCCGGTCGAGTGGCAGAAGCTGTTGGGCTCGACCGCCCAGCGCAGCGAGCCGATGTCGCCGCCGCCGATCTCGCACATCAGCCGCTTGACGCTAGGGGTGCCGTCGATGGTCATCGAGGTCATCGAGTTGTTGAGCGGAAAGCGCACCGCCTGCCACCACGCTTCCTCGACCGGGCCGGACGGCAGGGCGATACTCAGCATGCGCGCGTCGAAGGCCCGTTCATGCTCCGAGCTCGCCTCGAAATGCGCGGTCGCGCCGGTCGGGAAGGTCTTCGACAGCTCGGGGTGGCCGGTCGGGCAGTGATAGCATTCGCGCCCGTTCTCCATCACCAGCTTCCAGTTGCCGTACTCGACCAGCGTCGATTCGAACGCCAATTTGGCGTGGTCGAGGTTGTGCGGCGCGAGCAGCGGCGTCAGGTCGCGGCGCATCGTGTCGAACGGCGGCGGTGTCTCGGCCAGGCAGATGAACATCGCCCCGGCGACGGTCTCGAGGTGCACCGGCATCAGGCTGTGCTCGCCCTTGACGAAATCGTCGGGCATCCGCCCCGCGGCGAGCAACTTGCCGTCGAGGCCGTAGGTCCAGCGGTGGTACGGGCAGACCAGCCGTGGCGCGGTCCCGGATCCGGGCTTGCACAGCAATGAGCCGCGGTGGCGGCAGCTGTTGTGGAAGGCGCGGACGTCGCCGTCACGGCCGCGGACGATCAGCACCGGGTATTCGCCGATTATCAGCGAGACATAGTCGCCGGCACCGCGGACCTCGGCAACGAAGCCGGCGAACAGCCACGACTGGGCGAAGATCGCCTGCAGGTCGAACGCGAACGCGTCGGCGCTGTTATAGAGCGCCTGCGGCAAGGCATGGCCCGCCTCCCTGCGCCCCAGCGCAGCCGCGATCGCACTCCAGTCCAACTCAGATCTCCCGGCCCCTCGGCACCGGGGTCGCACAAAATCGCGGCGGGATTAAATCGCATTTGTGGATGCAGGCATGTCAATTCCGGGAAGCGCGGACGCCGCGGCCTAACCATTTGGCGGAGATTGTGCGTGGTCACGAAAACAGGCAGCGTACGCTGACAATTCACCGCCGCCGGAGGACTACGATCGCCAAGCCGCAACCCGTCAACCGCCGCTGGCTGCCGCTCAATGCGCTGCGGGCCTTCGACGCGGTTGGCCAGCGCCTCAGCTTCACGCTCGGCGCACAGGCGCTCAACGTCTCGCAGAGCGCGGTCAGCCGGCACATCATCAGTCTCGAGGACCTGCTCGGGCGCAAATTGTTCGACCGCGCCGGGCCGCGGCTGGCGCTGACCCCGGCGGGCGAGGCGCTGCTGCCCGAGGTCAGCAAGTCGTTCGACCGGATCGAGGCGACGATGAACGCGATCGCCGACAATGCCTCGGGGAGCCGGCCGATCCGGGTCCATATCCCGCCGTCGTTGCTCCACCAGATCGCGCTGCCGATGATCCAGGACTTCCACGCCGAGCATCCGGATATCCGGATCGACATCTCGAGCTCGCACGTCACGGGCCTGCCCAGCACCGAGATCGACATGGCGATCGTCTTCGACCAGCCCGGCGTCGACGACCGGATCACCGACTTCCTGTGGATGGTCCGGGTCGCGCCGGTGTGCTCGCCGCAGACCGCCGCCCGCCACGCCGGCAAGCCGCTGCCCCAGTTCCTCGCCGACAACCACCTGCTCCACGTCAAGCTCGAGAACGAGCCGCGCAGCCTGTTGTGGAGCATCTATGCGCGGCAGTGCCGGATCGCCGTGGACGTCGACCGCGGCCTCGCCTTCGACACAGCGCTGGCGGCGGTCAGCTATGCCATTGCCGCCGACGGCGTGGCGCTCGCGGACATCGACATGTTCGCCCCCGAACTCGCGGATGGGCGCCTGGTGATGCCCTACGATTCGATCATCGAGGACGGCTTCGGCTATTACCTGAAACTGCGCCCGGAGGACCTGTCCGACCCCGCGATCAGCCTGTTCCGAAGCTGGCTGATCGCGCGCTTCGCATCACGAGCGGGGCATCCGCTGGGGGACACCGAGGCATGACGACGGGACATTGATCGACCTGATCCGGCACCGCGATCGCTGGGATCGCGTGGTGCCCGGGGGCGGATTTGAACCACCGACACGGGGATTTTCAATCCCCTGCTCTACCCCTGAGCTACCCGGGCGCCGACCAGGCGAGGGGGCGATTTAGTCGGGCGGGCGGGGCTTGTCCAGCGGCGCGAGCGGTTAATGGCGGGACGGTGGCGTCGCGGGGGTGAACCGGCCCAGGCCGCAGCTGCCGAACTCGCTGCCGCTCTGGGGCTCGAACGCGGTGATGATGTCGCCGGCACACAGCTGGTTGGTCGTGGTGCGCGAGTGGAACGCCTTGCGCGGTGACAGGCCCGGGCAGACGCTGGCGAGGTCGTTGCGATACCAGTGCGGTCCTTCGCGGAAATAGATCGTGTGATCGTCGACGATACGCTGATCGGCGATGCGATTCTGGGTCAGGCAGTTCTTCGGCGCGGTATCGCTGGCCGGCACTGCATTGGCGGGCGCGCCGGCAACGGCGAGCAAGGCCGCGAGGGCGAGCAAGGCAAAAACGGAACGACGCATGGTTTAATCCTCCAGCGGCTTTTAGCCACGGCCGACCTTAACCTGCGCCGAACCGCCCGTTCAGCCCCGGAAGCTGTCCTTGGCGGCACGGCGTGCGGCAAACACGCCGACATCGGCGGCGCGCACGAAGGGATTGGTGGCGCGCTCGAGGCCGATCGTCGAGGGCACCGTCGGTTCGCCCCGGGCCCGTGCCGCGTCGATGTGGACGATGCGTTCGGCAAGCGCGGCGTTGCCCGGCTCGACGGTCGCGGCAAAACGCGCGTTGGCCTGGGTGTATTCGTGGGCGCAATAGACCTGCGCCGTGTCGGGCAGCGCCATCAGGCGGCCGAGCGAGACGAACATCTGGTCGGGCGTACCCTCGAACAGGCGGCCACAACCGAGCGCGAACAGCGTGTCGCCGCAGAACAGGATCTCGTCGCGGACCAGCCAGTAGGCGTTGTGGCCCGCCGTATGCCCGGGCACGTCGATGACCATCGCGCTGGCCTCGCCGAGCGTGACCGTGTCGCCGTGGCTGACCTGCCGGTCGATGCCGGGGATGCGGTCGGCCTCGCCCGCCGGGCCGGTGATGCGGCAGCCGGTGGCGGCCTTGATCGCGAGGTTGCCGCCGGTATGGTCGGGGTGCCAGTGCGTGTTCCAAATGTCAGAAATCCGCCAGCCGCGTGCAGCGGCAGCGGCGAGCACCGGCTCTGGCACGGCCGGGTCGATGACTGTCGTCGCGCCGCTGGCGGGGTCGTGCGCGAGGTAGACGTAATTGTCGCTCAGGACCGGGATTTGGACGACCTCGAGCGCCCCGGCTGCCACTACCAGGTGCCGATGTTGGGCATCGACAGCCATGGCTCGCGCGGGGTCTGGGCACCGCCGGCGTTGAGCAGTTCTACCGAGATGCCGTCCGGGCTGCGGACGAAGGCCATGCGGCCCTCGCGCGGCGGACGGTTGATGGTGACGCCGCCCGCCATCAGCCGGTGGCAGGTCGCGTCGATATCGTCGACGGCATAGGCGAGGTGCCCGAAGTTGCGGCCGCCGGTGTATTCCTCAGGGTCCCAATTATGGGTCAGCTCGACTTGCGCGCTCTCGTCGCCCGGCGCGGCGAGGAACACCAGCGTGAAGCGCCCCGCCTCGTTGTCGACGCGCTTGATCTCGTTGAGGCCGAGCAACTCGAAGAAGCGCAGGGTCGCCGGCAGGTCGGCGACTCGGATCATGGTGTGGAGATACTTCATACCGGCAGAATTAGGCGCGAGCGGCGACCCTGCCAAGATGCCGCCGCCACCCGAAAATTCGTTTCACGTGAAACGGGTACATCAGGGCTTCGGTGCCGAGCCTTCCGGGTTCGCTGCCAGCGCCTGTCCGGCGGCGATCGCGGCGGGCGAGCCCGGGGCCGCAGCCGCAGCCGCGCTCCACGCCTGGCGGGCGAGCGACAGGTTCCCCTGGGCCACGGCGATGTTGCCGGCCTCGAGCGCGACATCGGCGTCGTCTGGGGCGCGCTTGCCGGCTTCGAGGATGCTCGCCTCGGCGCTTTTCAGGTCGCCGTCGCGCCGGGCCAGCGTCGCGCGCAGCAGCCAGGCGTAGGGCGAGTCCGGGTCGAGCCGGACGGCCTCGTCGAGGTCGGTGCGGGCGCCGGCATCGCGCTTCAGCTCGACCTCGGCGCGGGCCCGGTCGATCAGCACCTCGGCGCGGTCGATGCCGAGGACGCCGGTGCCGAGCGCGGTCGTGAAGTAGCCGAGCGCACGGTTCGCGTCGCTGCCCGCCAGTGCGGCGTTGCCAGCCTGGCCCCACAGCTCGCCAACATGCGGGTCGTTCGCGGCCTCCGCGGCGTGGGCGGCAGCCTCCAGCGCCAGCGCGGCGGGGATGTACTGCTGCTGCGCGAGATAGGCGAGGGCGAGGCAGTGGCGCGCGGGCACGCCGCCGCCGGCGCCGAGCCACTTGGTCGCCTCGGTCACCGCCAGCGCGGGTTCGCGGCCGGCGGTCGCGAGGCAGGACTGGTAGCGCTCCGCCTCGATGTTGCCGACAGCAGTGGCGGGAGGCGCCGCCGTGGCGACGCCGGCAATGCCGAGCATGAGGACGGCGGCGGAGATGGCGGGCTTCACGGCAATTCCTCGAGCAAAGCGTCCAGCGTCGCCACGAGCAGCGCAAGGTCCTGCAGGCGCGATAGCCGGTGATCGCCGTCCTTGACCAACGTCACCTGCACATCGGGTGAACGCAGCCGCTCGGCGAGATCGAGGCTGAGCCGCCATGGCACGTCGGTATCGGCCTGACCGTGGAGCAGCCGCACCGGGCAATCGACCGCGACCGGGCCGTGCATTACCCGCTGCGCGGGGGCGTCCTCGAGCAGCGCGGCGGAATAGCGATAGGGCGCATCCCCATAATCGCTCGGCCGCTCGATGAAGCCCTGCTCTGCCAGCGCAGCACGGTCGACACCGGTCAGGGCAAGGCCCCATTCGGTGAAATCCGGTGCGGCCGCAATCCCGACCAGCGCCGCGACCGGGCCAGCGAGCGCCACCCGGAGCGCGATCCAGCCGCCCATCGAGGAGCCGACGAGGATCGGCGGCGTTTGTGTCACCGCGCCGATGACGGCGAGCGTGTCGGCGGTCCAGCGCCCGATGCTGCCGTCGTCGAAGCTGCCGCCGCTCACCCCGCAGCCCGAATAGTCGAGGCGCAGATAGTCCCGCCCGGTCGCCGCTGCCCAGGCGTCGAGCGCCTCCGCCTTGCTGCCCGTCATGTCGGACATGTAGCCGGGCAGGAAGACGACCGTCGGGCCGCTGCCGGCGCGGTGTCGATAGGCGATCCGCGCGCCGCCGCTGTCCTCATATCGCAAGCTTGTCATGGTGCTGTGGAATAGCGGGGTCGAGACCGTCAGACCACCATGAACGCCCCATCCCTCATCACGCCGCGCGCCCGCGTCGCAGTCTTCGCCCACGACCTGTCGGGGACCGGAGTGGCGCGCAATGCGCGGGCGCTCGCCGCGGCGCTCGCGGCCGAGTACGAGGTCGAGCTGATCGCCTGCCGCGGCGGCGCGATGGCGCAGGGTGTCGGGCACTTCACCTTGACGACGCTCGGCGCGCCGGAGCGCATGGGGCCCGCCGACGTCGCCCAGGCGGTGCTCCGGCTGCGCGCCCGGCTGGTCGAGGCGCGGCCCGCGGTGGCGATCTCCGCGGGCAATCGCGGTCATGCCATGCTGGTCGCGGCGACGGCGGGATTGACCGCGCCGCGCCGCATCTACCGCATGTCGAACGACCTCGCGCACGGCCGCAAGGGCGCGGCGCGAAGCGGGCTGGCGAAGTTCGCGAACGACCTGCAGACCGCGGCGGTCGTCGGCGACGTGACCCGGCTGGTGCTGGTCTCGGAGCATCTGCTCGAGGACTCGCGCCTCGCGCGGGTCGCGGCGCTGGGCAAGGCGGTGGTCATCGAGAACGGCGTCGACGTCGACGGCATCCGCGCCCGCGCCCTCGAGCAATGCGACCACCCGTTCACCGCCCCCGGCGCGCCGCCGTTCGTGGTCGCGGTCGGCCGCATGGTGGCACAGAAGAACTTCGGCCTGCTGGTCGAGGCGGTGGCGCTCGCCAACCGCACGACGCCGCTCAACCTGTTGATCCTCGGCGGCGGCGGCCCCGGCGCGATGGCGGCCTTGCAGGCCCGCGCCGCACTGCTCGGTATCGGCGACAGGCTGGCGCTGCCCGGTTATGTCGCCAACCCCTTCGCCTACATTGCCCGCGCCCGCGTGTTCGCGCTGCCGTCGTGGTGGGAGGGCGCGTCGAACGTGCTGCTCGAAGCACTCGCCGTCGGCACGCCGGTGGTCGGGTCGACAAGCGCCGGCAACGCCGCCGCGGTTCTCGATGGCGGCACCTATGGGGTGCTCGCCGACCCCGACGACCCCGCCGCATGGGCGACGGCGCTGCTCAGCCAGGCCGGGCCCGACGCGGTCACGCCGGGCGACCGCGTCGACGATTACCGCTTGTCGGACACGCTCGCCGCCTGGACCGCGCTGGTCGGGGCGGAGCTTGTCGCCGGAGCGCCGATCTCGCGCTCGAGGTAGGCCATGATCAGCGCCGCGCGCTGGGCATCCTCGACCCGGTCAGCCCCGGCCGCGTGGCCGCCCTCGATCGCCTCGGCGTAGTAGAAGCGGTCGCCAAGCGCCTCTAGGCCGGCGGCAAACTTCCGCGCATGGCCAGGGTGGACGCGGTCGTCCTTGGTCGACGTGTAGATGAAGGGGGCCGGATAGCGCACCCCGGCCTTGAGGTTCTGGTACGGCGAATAGGCCTTGATGAAGGCCCAGTCACCGGGAACGTCGGGGTCACCGTACTCGCCCATCCACGACGCGCCCGCGAGCAAGTGCGAATAGCGCTGCATGTCGATCAGCGGTGAGCCCATCACCACCGCACCGTACAGGTCGGGCCGCTGCTCCATCGCGACGCCGACCAGCAGCCCGCCGTTGGAGCGACCGGATACCGCAATCTTCTTCGGCAGGGTGACGCCGGTCCTGATCAGGTCCTCGGCGACGGCGTGGAGGTCGTCGAAGACGTTCTGGCGCTTCTCGCGCAGGCCCGCGTCGTGCCACGCCGGGCCGTATTCGCCGCCGCCGCGGATGTTCGCCAGCACGAAGGCGTTGCCGCGCTCGACCCAGAACAGCGCCACCGGCCCGGCGCGGTAGGGCTGCTCGACAAGGTAGGTCGGCGTCTGCGCGGCGCGGAAACCGCCGTACGCGTGGACCAGCGTCGGGACCGGGCCGGTCGTGCCCTTCTTGCGGACGAGGAAATACGGAACCTTGGTGCCGTCCTTCGAGGTCGCGAAACGCTGCTCGACCGACATCGTGCTCGCGTCGAAGCGCGCCGGCAGCGCCTGCACGGCCTTCGGTGCCGTGCCCGGCACGACCGCGTACAAGGTCGGCGGCGTCAGCATACCTTCGACGGTGGCAAAGGCGACCTCGGTGGTGCCCGACGCGGCTTCGAGATGAACCGTCGAATTGGGAGCCAGCGCCACCGGGGCTCCGCGCCATTCGCCGTCGTGGGTGCGCCCGAGCGCCACGAGCTTGCCCGCGACATCGTCGAGGAGCTTGACCCACAGCCGGTCCTTGCCCGCCGCGACCTGCTCGATCGACTGCTTCGCGGTCGGTACCAGCACCGTCTCGATGGCCGGAGTCTTGCCCGCCAGCACGTCGGCGATCGAGTACGCCACCAGCGCCCCGGCCGGGCGGCCCTGCCACGGCGTCTGCAGCTTGGCGATCAGCCGCCCGCCGAGCACGTCGTGGATCTCGGCATCGTCGGGCAGCGGGCTGCGCACCAGCCTGCCGTCGGGGGCGATGTGGCTCGCCTGCTCATGGTAGAAGTCGACCCCGCGCACGAACATCGGCCATTGCCGGTCGCCATCGACGAAGACCTGGCTGCCGGCCCGAACGTCGGTCGCGACACCCTCACCGACCACCGTTGCGCTGGCCAGCGGCGTGCCCCGCTGCCAGCGCTTGACGATGCGGGGATAGCCCGAGCTGGTCAGGCTGCCGGTGCCGTAATCGGTGGCGACGTACAGCGCGTCGGGCCCGGCCCAGTCGACCCCGGACTTGGCGTTGGGCAGTGTGAAACCGCCAGCGACGAAGCGCGCCCCGGCGACGTCGAACTCGCGCGTCACCACCGCGTCGGTGCCACCGTCGGCCAGCGCGACCATGCAGCGGTCATAGGCGGGCGCGCGGCAGGTCGCGCCCTTCCACACCCAGCTCTTGCCCTCGGCCTTGCCGAGCCCGTCGACATCGACCAGTACCCGCCACGCTGGCTGGCCCGCGGTAAAGCTCGCCAGCGACGCCGTCCGCCACAGGCCGCGCGGGTTCTTCGCGTCTTGCCAAAGGTTGAAAACTTGCCCGCCGAGTACCGCGTCAGGCTCCGCGATGCGCTTGTCGTCCTCCAGCAGCTCGCGAGCGCGGGCACGGTTGGCGGCGAAGTCAGGAGCGGCGGTCAGCAGCTTGAGCGTCGCTGCATTCCAGATCTTGACCTGGGTAATCGCGCGCGTGCCTTCCACCTCCTCGAGGTAGGCGTTGGGGTCGGGGGCGGCCGCAACGAGCAGCGGCAGCGCGGCGAAAGCCAGCAGGAAGCGCATCGGATCTCCGTGAAATTATTGTTAAAGTCCTGCCACAGATCGGGTTTCGGACAAACAGGCTGTTCATCAAAGCGCGAATCGGTTACGTAATAATTGAGTGCCGGGACCGGGTGCTCGACTTGGACGGCGACCGTGCGGCGGACCGGGGGACCCCGCCACCGGATCGCTACCGCGTATGCCCTCGACCTGGCAACGACCAGTCGGTGTGGACCGCGGCAGCAAGGGTTGCATGAGATGGTCTCGATCCGATATTTCGCACCTGCCCCGGAACTCCGGGGGCTCATATCCTCCTATTATTACGTCGAACTTTCTCACGGCGTGATGACCGACCGGCTCCGCGCCGAGCTCGGACAGGTCCGCTTCGTCCTCCAGGGCGGCCTACACTACGTCTATGAGGATGGCCGCACCGTCGACTGCGCGCCGTGCCTGCTGACCGGCCCGACATCGGGTCCGATCACGACCACCGCGAGCGGCCCGTTCGCGCTGTTCGGTGCTGGCCTGATGCCGACCGGCTGGACCGCGCTGTTCGGAGTCGATGCGGGTGAGCTTGCCGACGGCGTCGTCGATCTCGGCGGGCTGACCGGCGGCAGCGCCGAATCGACCTATGAGGCGATCGGCAACGCCCGCAGCGACGCGGCGCGAGTGGCTGCTGCCGATCGCTTCTTCCTCGGGCTGTTGACCGGAGCGCACGCGGTACCGGTATGGTTCACGCGGCTGGCGGACGACTGGCTGATCGCGACGCCCAACCCGTCCGTCGACGCGCTGGTGAGCAGTTCGGGCATGTCGAGCCGGCAGGTCGAGCGCTGGACCCGCCGCCATTACGGGGCCTCGCCCAAGCTGCTGGCGCGCAAGTACCGCGCCCTGCAGGCCGCGGTCCGCCTTGGCAACGGCGACAGCACGACCTGGGCCGACGCGGCCGGCGACGCCTTCTACGACCAGTCGCATTTCATCCGCGAGTTCAAGCAGTTCATCGGCGTCACCCCGACCGCCTTCCTCGCCGGGGCCGCGCCGGTCAGCCGCCTGACCATCGCCCGGAGGCGGCTGGTGCCGGGAATGCCGAAACTCGCGCTGTACTCCTAGGGCCGTAGTCCACATCGCCTGAACCAAAGTTCAAGGCTGACCCACCGCGCGCTGCTCGGCGATCGCGGTCCAGCGGTCGACGTCGGGATCGGGCAGCGACCGCGCCGCCAGCGCGCGCCAGGTGCGTGCGGCCCGGCGCGCATCGCCCGTCTCGAGTTCGGCCAGGCCCCTGAAAAAAGCGGGCTCGGGGCTGGCCGGCGCCAGCATCGCCGCCCGGTCGAAGGCGAGCCGGCTGGCGCTGCCGACCCCGCCGCCGTGGACTGCGAGCGCGTTGCCCAGCCCGATCCACAGGTCGGCGCTATTGGGATGCCGGTCGAGGGCGCCGCGCAAGCCCTGCACGGCGGTGTAGGCGGCGTCGGCGCGGATCAATGCGTCGGCGAAGGTCAGCCACGCGCCGATCTCGCCGAAGCGCTGCAGGCGCTCCTGCCGCTCGGCCTCGAACGCTGAGGTCGCAGCGAGGTCCGGTCGGATGCTCGCCGGCGGCGATGCGGGCAGGAAAGGCCGGCCACTAAACGCGAAACCGCCGAGCGCGACGACGAGCGCCACCGCGACCGCGACCCGCATCCGCCCGTCGCTTTGGCCGCGCAGGAGCAGCAACGCCACGGTCGCGGCAAATCCGAGCGCGATGAGGACCGCGATCATCGCCGGCGTGCCCAGATCACTGCCACGAGCGCGACCACGCCCGCAAGCGCGCCCGCCAGCCACAGCCACGACAAGCGGGTGACCGAAACCCGCCAAACGCCATCGCCCTCCGGTTGCAGGCGCGCCGCGAACCAGCCGCCAACGCCAAGCCTGCTGTCGACCGCTGCGAACTGGTCGCGCGGCCGCATTGTCTCGCGCCATTCGGGCAACAGCACGACCCCGTCGACGCGGACTTCGCCCATGACCCCGGTCGAATCGGGGCCTGCTACCGGTGTGACAGCGGTGAGTGTAACGCCGTTCCCGATGCCGCCGAGCGGCAGGGGGGCATCGACGACGGTCGCGCCCGGTGGCGCCAGCGCCGCCAACCAGCCCCGCGTCGCGCTCGGAAAGCCCGCGCCCTCGGTCGGGGCCGGGATCAGCCGCGCGAACGGCTGGACCCCGACCAGCAGGATTGCGGCGACACTGACGCTCGCCAGTCCGACGCCAGCGATTGCCGGTCGCGCTTGGCCCGCGACGAAGGCCAGCAGCGCGCCGCCCCACGCCAGCAGGGCGCCCAGCACGATCACGCTGCCCCCGGGCTGCACGACGATCGCCACCAGCCTGAGCGCGCCGGGCAGGTCGCTGCGCGTCGTCGCGGCAACCCCGGCCACCGACAGGTCGGTCGTCCAGAACACCCAGCCGAGACCGGCCACGACCCACAGCCACAGCCAGCCGTTGGCCATCGCGGCGGGGACCGTGAGCCGCTCGAGCCGAGCGCGCGGGACCAGCCCGGCAATCGTCTGCAGCAGCGCGCACGCGGCCGCGAGCCAAAGCAGCGCATGCCCGACTTCGGCGATCACGCGGAGCGGGCCTCGGCGCGCGCCGTCACGCGACTCCGCTGGCGGTCATTCGACCCGACCGGCGACGGTCATTCCACCTTGCCCGGCACCTTGTGCATCGCGCCCGCGACCTCAGGGGGCATGTATTTTTCGTCGTGCTTCGCGAGGATGGTGTCGGCAACGAACACCCCGTTGGCGAATTTGCCCTCGGCGATGACGCCCTGCCCTTCGCGGAACAGGTCGGGGACGATGCCGGTGTAGCGGACCGCGACCTCGCGGGCGTTGTCGGTAACACGGAAGGCGACTGTCGCCGCGCCAGCGTGCGCCAGCGATCCGCGCTCGACCATGCCGCCGAGGCGGATCGCCTCGTCAGGCCGCGGCGGCTTGTTGGCGATGTCCGACGGTGCGTAGAAATAGGTCGCGTTATCGCCGAGCGCCGAGACGCCGAGCAGCATCGCCCCGCCGAGCGCGACCAGCGCGCCGACGACGAGGCTGAGGCGCTGATGCTTGGCCTTCATGAGCGCGGCTCCCGGCTTCGGCTGCGGACGACGTCGGCGGCACGCTCGGCCGCGCGCATCCTCAGCCAGCTGACGACCAGTAGCCCGACCAGCCCGGCGACGGTCAGCGCATAGGCCGGGACGATGTACTCGACGTGGTTCACGCGTGCGCCTCCGCCAGCCGCCGGCTCCGCACCCGAACGCGGGTCGCCGCCAACTCGGTCCGCATCCGCATCAGGACCACGGCGCCGAACAGCAAGGTAAAGCCGCCGAGCGACAGGAACAGCGGCAGCAGCATCGACGGGTCGATCGCCGACTTGGTCAGGGTGATGCTCGGACCCTGGTGCAGCGTATGCCACCACTCGACCGAGTATTTGATGATCGGCAGGTTGACGACGCCGACCAGGCTGAGGATCGCCGCGCCCTTGGCATCCTCGCGGTCGGCCTCGGCGGACGCGAGCGCGAGATAGCCGAGATAGAGGAACAGCAGCACCAGCATCGAGGTCAGCCGCGCATCCCAGACCCAATAAGTGCCCCAGGTCGGCTTGCCCCACAGCGACCCCGACACCAGGCAGATCGCGGTGAACAGCGCGCCCGGCACAGCGATCGCGCGCGCCGCCACCGAGGCCAGCGGGTGCCGCCAGATGAGCGCCGCCGCGCTCGCCAGCGCGAGGCCGAGGTAGCCCCCCGAACCAAGCCAGGCGGCGGGCACGTGGACGTACATGATGCGGACGCTGTCGCCCTGCTGGTAGTCGGGCGGCGATGCGAACAGGCCGACGTAAAGCCCGGCAAGCGTCAGCAGCAGCCCGGGCACGAGCAACAGCGGCGTCGCGACACGCGCGATACGCAGGAAACGGGCGGGATTGGCGAAGCGGTGCATGGCCGCCGCCCTAATAGCAGGCCGCGTCGCCGGGTACAGGCCCAGAAGTGCCGCGGCTCAGCGCTTGCATGCGGTCTTGGTCAAATTGCCCTTCTTGGAGCAGTCGTAGTGGACGATCTTGCCGGTCTTGGTCGTCGCCTGGACGACGTTGGGATTGACCGCCGCCGGTGCCTTCGGGGCGCGGGGCCGGACTGTCGCGGCGACGGTTGGAGTCACCGCCGCAGGCGCCGCAGCGGTGGGCCGCGCCGCTGCAATCGGGGCCTGCGACGCCATCGGGGCCACGGGCTTGGCGACCGGAACCCCGGTGGTGGCGGGCGGCGGTGCAGCGCCCTTGCACGCCACCTTGTTCTTGTTGCCTGCCTTGCTGCAGTCGTACGTCATCGGCTTGGCCGCGGTCGCAGACTTCGGCGCGGCAATGGTCTTGGTGACGGGTACGGGCTTCGCGGCTGGGGTCGCTGCCGTCGCTGGCGCGGCACCCTTGCATGCAGCCTTGTTCTTGTTGCCGGCCTTGGTGCAGTCGTAGTTCAACGGCTTGGAGGGGGCCGCCGTGGCGCTTGTCGAAACCAGTGCTCCGAACGCGAGCGCGGCGAAGGCTGCGAAAATCCTGTTCATCGAACTCTCCCAAGGCTTAACTGACAGTGTGACTCCAATACGGTGGTCAGTCCATACCGCTGCGCAGCGCTGCGCCGCTGGCGAAAGGCGCGACCGCGACCAGCACGAGACTCGACGCCGCGAGCAGCTTGAGCGCGCCGCCGCCAGTGCCCGACGCCAGCCCGACCCCGAAGATTAGCACCGGCAGCGCGAGCGGGAGTACGATCAGCCCGGCCAGCGCGCCGCCACCCCTGAGCCCCGCGGTCAGGCTCGCAGCGATCAGCGCCAGCGCTGCCAGCCCCGGCGTGCCGAGCAGCAGCCCGAGCGCGGTCTGGCGCAGCGTGACGCCGTCGAGGCCGAGCAGCACACCCGCGACCGGGAGCGCCAGCAGCAGCGGCAGCGCGAACCCCAGCCAGTGCGCGACCAGCCGCGCCGCAACGACGATCTCCAGCGCGATACCGCGGCTGACAAGCTGGTCGAGGGTGCCGTCGCTGCGGTCGGCGGCCACCAGCGTCTCGACCGGTAGCAGCGCCGCCAGCAGTGCCGCGACCCAGACCACGCCGCCCGCGATCCGCGCCAGCAGCCGGGCATCGGGGCCCACCGCGAACGGGAACAGCGCCGCGACCAGCACAAAGAACACCACCGGCACCGCCAGCGCCGACGGCCGACGCAGCGCGAGAATCAGGTCGCGGCGGATCAAGGCCAAAATCACGAAACGACGATCACAGGCTGAGCCGCTGCGGCGCGTCGAGGCCGATGTCGCCGTGGGTGGCGACAACGACCGCGCCGCCGGAATCGCGGTGGGCACGCACTGCCGCCGCCAGCGAGGCCAGCGACGCCGCATCGAGACCGACCGCAGGCTCGTCGAGCAGCCACAGCTTCGCCCCCGACGCGTGAACCCGGGCCAGTGCAGCACGGCGACGCTGGCCGCTCGACAGGACATCCACCGGCAGCCCGGCCAGCGGCGCAAGGTCGAACGCCGCCAGCGCTGCGGCCACTTCCGGCTCGCCCTTGCCATCGAGGCGCGCCCAGTAATCGAGCTCCTCGCGCAGGGTCAGCCCCGGCTTCAGTGTCGCGTCCGCGCCCAGCCAGGCGACGTCGAACGGATTGTCGACGCGCCCCTCCGACGGCGCGAGCAGCCCACCGAGGATGCGAAGCAGGCTCGACTTGCCCGCGCCGTTGCGACCCTCGACCTGCACCGCACCGCCGCTCGCGAGCGTGAAGCCGACGCCGGCGAACACCTCGCGTCCGCCGCGTGTGCAGGCGAGACCCTCGACGATCAGCTGTTCCGGCGACCCCATCCGGCTTTTCATAGACGTCATGCTGGCGGACGCCAGCACCCATGCCGCCGCGCGGGGATCGGTGGGTGCTGGCGTCCGCCAGCATGACGATGCTAGACGCCGACCTATGCTTCCGCCCCGCAAGACGATCCCTGCCGCGCTTCGTGTCGCGCTCGACTATGGCCCGCTGCTCACGTTCTTCGTGGCGAGCAAGGTCTTCGACATCTTCGTCGCGACGGCCGTGTTCATGGTCGCCATCGTTCTGGCGATCGGCGTGTCGCGCTGGAAGACCGGGCGGATTTCGCCGATGCTGTGGTTCACCGGGGCGATCGTGCTGGTCTTTGGCGGCGCGACATTGTGGCTGGGCGACGTTACCTTCATCAAGCTCAAGCCGACGATCATCTACCTGATCCTCGCGGCGATCCTGCTGTTCGGCATGGCGACAGGCCGCCCGCTGCTCAAGCTCGTGCTTCACGACAGCTTTCCAGCGGTCGATGCGGAGGGCTGGCGCAAGCTGACGCGGAACTGGGCGCTGCTGTTCCTCGGCTTGGCGATCACCAACGAGGTCGCGCGGCGGATGCTGACCACTGACCAGTGGGTCGACTTCAAGGTCTGGGGCGTGACCGGACTGACGTTCCTGTTCGCGTTGTCGCAGGCGCCGATCCTGATGCGCCATGCAGAGGACGTGCCCCCAAAGCCCTAGGTGCCGCTGCGCTCGATCGGACCCGGCGGTCGCGGGCCTTCGACCGTTCGCGTGCGCGCCCGGGCGCGCGAGTTCGGCTTTTCCGCGCTGGCCTGGCTATAGCGCCACGCATTCCGGCCGCTGCGCTTGGCTTGGTACAACGCCAGGTCCGCCGACTTGTAGAGGCTGTCCTGGTCGGTGCCGTTGTCGGGGAACAGGGCGACGCCGACGCTCAGGCTCGACTGCATCCGAGCCCCGTCGAACTCGATAGCGTTCCGCGAACTGCTGGCGATGCGCTCGCAGACGGCAGCGATCGCAGGTGCGTCGTCGGCATCGGACAACAGGACGGCGAACTCGTCACCGCCGAGCCGGGCGACATCGTCCTGGGCGCGAACTGCGGCACGCAGCCGCGCCCCGACCTCGATCAGCAACGCATCGCCGGCGTCATGGCCGAGGGTGTCATTGACCTGCTTGAACAGGTCGAGATCGATCAGCAGCAGCGCGAACCGCGTGCCGCGCCGCCGCGACATCGCGATCAGGTCGCGAAGGTTCTCGCTGAAACGCCGACGGTTGGCGAGCGTGGTCAGCACGTCGATGTAGGCGAAGCGCTCGAGTTCGTCCTGCGCCGCGCTCAGCGATCTGGCGGTGGCGCGATGCGCGCCGATACTGGCGCAGGCGTAGCCGATTGCGATCACCGTGACCAAGGCGAAGGTCAGCCGCTCGACGCCGCGAAGCTCCGAGACCCACGGCAGGATCAAAAGCAGCAGCGCCGGCGGGCCACCCACGGCCACCAGCGTCGAAATCGACCGGAACGCAAATGCCTGAGCGTGGATCATCAGTGTCGCGAGCACCAAGGTCGCGACCCCGTTCAGCCCGGTTCCCGGCGAGAACCAGAACAGCAGCGGCAGGCTTGTCCAGACCAGGACGACGGCAAATGCCGTGACCACGTAGCCGGCGCGCGCGCCCAGTGACGCCGGTCCATCGGCGCGGAATTGGCGCTTCGACAGGTAGGTCATCAATTCGCCGGCGACGCCGAGGCAGGTCCAGGGAACGGCATAGCCGAATCCCAGGTTGGCAGCGACGATTGCCGACATCAGCCACAGGGCAACGAGCCGGGCGACAAAGGTTTTCTCCCCGTCACGGGCGGCTTCATCGACCCGCGCGTCGAGTATCCTGGTCAGAATGAGGTGCGCGCGGGACCGCGGCAGCGGCTCCGCCGGCACGGGTGACACGGTCGATACTGGCATGCCACGGATAGTACCGCATCATTCGTAACAGACCGCTACCGACTGATCCGACATCGCACCGGCGTCTTGCCGGTAACTTGAAACTGTCGGACTTCTTTACAGTTAGTAAATATTAAGGCTGTCGAAACGGCGGATATTCGACGTTTGAGGTCTTGGCACAGGATTTGCACATGGACCGATGATCTTCTCGTTAACATCACGTCAGTATGAGTAAGCATGTGCTTAAGACAATACTCGGAGTGGCCTTGACCACTGGCGTCATCGCTGCGGTCGATTTCGACTTCGGCACCGCGCCGATTGCCCGACCGGGTCTCGCCGCGACAGGCGAGGCGTTTGAACGTCACATCACGACAACGCCTCTTCCCGAGCCCGCGGTCTGGGCGATGTCGGTTATCGGCGCCGGCATGACCGGCGCGATCATCCGTCACCGTCGCGGCGCTATCGTCGTCAGCGCCTGAAACTCATGGCGAGGAAACCGCCCAAGCCTCCCAAGCACAGTCCAGAGGATGCCAAAATGATCAACCCCGTGCCGAGCGACGACGATGTCGAGCGCTGGTTTGCCCGCCACCCTGGCGACGCAGCCGCTCTTTCCGACAACAAGCTGCGCCCGATCGCGGCCTGGTTTCCGATGATCGGCATTCCGGCCAACGACTGACACCCGGGCAACGCTGTGGCGCCTAGCTGCCCCATAGATGGGCCGTGTCCGGCTCAAGCCCCCTGAGATCGCGGCCACGGGTCTCGATCCCGAACCAGGCGATGAGCGACAAAGCGGCCGCGGTCGGCACCAGGATCACCGTCGCCGTCGTGCCGATGCTCGGGACGACGCCGGCGATGCTCAGCGTCTGGGCGAGCAGGCCACCGGCCTTGGTGCAGGCCGCGACCCAGCCGGTGGCACGTCCGCGCATCGCCAGCTGGAAGCTTTCGGCCGCATAGGGCAGCAGGATGGCGATGATGCCGTTCGACCCGAGGATCAGCATTGCCACCGGCAACACCGGGTTGACTATGGCGGTGTCCAGCCTGAGGACGAGGACCAGCCCGACCAGCGTCACTCCGATCATCGTCGCCAGCGACTATTTGCTGCTCCAGCGGCTGTACAGCAGCGCCGCGACGAACACCGTTGGGCATGCCAGCAGCGCCGACTGGGTCAGCAGCATGCTCGACACACCGACCGAATAGCCCTTCGTCACGAGGTCGGCGGGCAGCCACAGCAGCAGCCCGAAATTAACGAGGCCCCAGGCGAGCCCGCACACGCTGAATGCGACGATCTTGCCGACCAGCTTGGTGCCGGTGGAGTTTGCGACCGGGTCGACGGCCAGGCTCGGGTCGGGCGAGGGCGCGATCGTCGCCACCGAATGGAAGGTCTTCATCACCGCCTCAGCCTCACGGACGCGGCCGCGAGCCAGCAGGAAGCGCGCCGATTCCGGGATGAATGCCCCCAACGCGACAAGGATGAGCCCGGTCGGCAGGTTGGCCAGCCACAGGATGCGCCACCCGAAGATCGGCTGCAGCAGCGTCGACAGTCCGCTGGCGACGAAATACCCCCCGGCCGCCCCCAATCCACCGACCAGCACCAGGCTCCAGCCGCGGTGCCGGCTGGGCATCATCTCGGCGAGCAGTGCGTAGGTCACCGGCAGCATCCCACCCGCTGCGATCCCCATCACGAAGCACATCGCGATGTTCCACGCGAGGCTCGGCATCGCGCCGCAGATCGAGGTCCCGACAAACATGACCGCCGACAGCAAGATCGACGCCTTGCGCCCGTAGATGTCGGCGAGAACGCCCCACAGGAACGATCCGGCGACGGTGCCCGTCAACGCGAAGAACGGCACGAACGACACCGTCGCCCGCGGCACGCCGTACTCGGACATCATGCCGGGTACGGTGAAACCGAGCGAGGCGGGCTTCATCACGTCGATGACCAGCGCAATCACCAGCACCAGCATCAGCCGCCAATGCGCCCAACCGAGCGGTACGTCCTCCGGTGCCGCGACGTTGATCGTCGCCGCGGCGGCGCGCTGTTCGGCGAGGTTGCGCGGCAACAGGCCGTAGCCCGCGATCAGGATGCCGAGCGCGATCAGCGCCATGCCGACGATCATCGTCGAGCTCATCGGCACGCCGGCAAGCTGGTAGTGCATTGACCGCGCCATCACGAACATCGGCAAATGGGTGATGACACCGGCCGTCACCGCGACGCAGCCGAGCGCGAACGCCCACACTGCCTGGCGGTCGGACAGGGTCGAGCTGAACGCCGTCAAGGTTGCGGCGTCATCAGACGAGCTCGTTGCGGCGGATCAGTTCGCGGTACCAGGCGGCGCTGAGCTTGGGCGTCCGCTTCTGGGTGGCGAAGTCGACGTAGTGCAGGCCGAAGCGCTTGGTGTAGCCGTCCGCCCATTCGAAATTGTCCATCAGGCTCCACAGGAAATAGCCCCTGAGCGGATAGCCCTCGACCGCGGCGCGGCGGAACTCGGCGAGATAGTTGCGAAGGTACATGATGCGGTCGGCATCGTCGACGCGGCCGTCGACGACCGGATCGTCGGCCGACGTGCCGTTCTCGGAGATGTAGATTGCCTTCGGACCCCACAGTTCGCTGACCGTGCGTACCGCCCAATACGCCACCTCCGGCCCGACATAGAGCCACGGCGAGGCCATCCGCGGCGACGACGGCAGGTGCGGCAGGACCGCATAGCCCTGCGCCGAGCCATCGGCGCGGACGTAGCTCGGCGCGTAGACGTTGAGCGCGACGAAATCGAGCTTGCTGCCGATCGCCGCCATGTCGCCCTCCTTCACCACCGGCGCGGCGGCACCCTGCTGCGTCAGATAGCCGTCGAGATACGCGCCCTCCATGATCGCGGTCAGGAACATCGCGTTTTCGGTCCGGACGGCGCGTTTTGCCGCCTCGATGTGCTCCGGCGTCTCGATAACGGGGACGTAGAAGTTGCTGTTGTCGGCGATACCGACCTTGGTCCCGGCGCGGGCGTGGGCTCGGATCGCCTGGACGCCGAGGCCGTGCGCGAGGACGCCGTGGTGTCGGACCTGGTTGACCGCTGCCGGCGGCAGCTTGAGGCCGGGCGCATGGATACCCTGCAGATGGCCGAGATCGGTGAAGCAGCGCAGTTCGTTGACGGTCATGAACTGGTCGACCCGGTCGGACAATTTGCCCGCGGTGAAGCCCGCATAATCGGCGAAGGCATAGGCGGTATCACGCGACTGCCAGCCGCCCGGCAAGGCCTGGGGCAGATCCCAGTGGAACAGCGTCACGTAAGGCTGGATGCCGGCAGCGAGCAGCCCGTCGACGACCCGGTTGTAATAGTCGAGCCCAGCCTGGTTAGGCTTGCCGCGACCCTCCGGGAAGATTCGCGACCAGGCGATCGACATCCGGTACGCCTTGACACCGAGCGCCGTGAGTAGCGCGATATCGTCGAGATAGCGGTGGTAGCTGTCGCAGGCGACGTCGCCGGTGTCGCCGTTGGCGACGCGACCCGGCGTGTGCGAGAAGACGTCCCAGTTGGTCGGCCCGCGCCCGCCCTCGGTGACCGCGCCCTCGATCTGGTACGATGCGGTCGCGCAACCCCACAGGAAGTCCTTGGGAAAATGCTGGTCGAGGGGGCGCGGCGGGACCGCGAGCGCCGGTGCGGCGGCGAGCGACGCGCCCGCAGTCAGCCCGGTCCTGATGAAATCACGACGATCCACGTGTTCCCCCGTTCTTTGCTGGCACGACGCTAGCGGTTCATCTGTTGCAGGATTTGCGCGCGGAGCCGTCGCGCGCTGCGGTCGTCGAGCGTGCCGAGTGGACCGCGCGCGTGCTCCGGCAGGTGCGCCCCGGCGCGGTCGGCGGGGCCAAAGACATAATAGTCGAAGAGCGCGCGCCAGCCCTGCTTCTCGGCAAGCGGCCGGTCGCGGAGCGCCAGCAGCCCGTGCAGCAGCGTCGTCATCGGGTTGTCCATGAACGGCTCCGCGGCGTTCCACCAGTAATTGACCAGCACGTTGAAGGCGTCGAGCGCCTCGACCTGGTGCCACCACAATGCCGGGTAGATGAGGACATCCCCAGGCCCGAGGTCGGCGACCTCGGCTGCCGCCAGCGCCTCGCGGAAACCGGGATGGCGGTCGAAGTCGGGCACGTCGAAATCGACCATGCTCACCACCTGTCCGCCCGGCGTCGGTTCGAGCGGGCCGGGGTAGAGGTTGGCGGCCTGGTCGGGAGGGAACAATGTGAAGCGCCGCCGCCCGACCGCGCAGACCGCGACGTTGTTCGACATGTCCCAGTGCGCCGCGGCGATCGTCCGGTTGCCGATCCAGATGCTCGCAAGCGGGGGCGCGGCGACGAGCGTCGCGCTCGCGAAGGGCAGCGGGTTGGCGTCGGCAAAGCCCGGGAGATAGCCCGTGAGGTCGGTCGATCCGATGTAGAGCGACGGCGCGGCGGCGTCGTCGAGATGCGCGCGCATGCGCTCGAGATACGCGCTCAGCCCGACGCGCTCGCGAGCGAAATTCAGGCCGCGGAGGTCGTCGTCGTAGAAGAACCGCCCGCCGATCGCCGGGTCACCGGTATAGCCGACGATCGGCTGCTGCTGGTCGAAGCTCGCCAGATAGTCGATCGCCTCGCCCGCCGACTCCCTGCCGTGGCGGACCAGCGGCCAGTTCGCGGCGAGGCCCCGGACGATCGCCGGCTGGGGCGACGCAAGCAGCGCATCGGCCGCGTCAGCGTCCAGCGTTGCCGCCTCGACGACGCGCGTGCGGCGGCGGATCTCGACCATCGCCTACGCGCCCGCGCGCCGGGCGTTCTTGAGCGCGATCAGCCGCGCCATGTTGCCGAGCGACGAGACGACGTGGACGGCGGCGGCGAGCCAACCCTGGCGGTGCAGTTCCTCCAGCGCCGACCCGGTCAGACTGGCAAGGGCCTCGACCCCGATGGTGTGGAAGTCGGCGATATCGTAGCGCAGCGTGTCGTCGAGCTGGGCTTCTATGCGTACCGGCTCGATTAGCCCCGCCGCAGCAAATGCGGCGAACATCGGACCCTGCGCCGCATGCCCTAGGTGGGCGGTCTGGAGCGCGTCGAGCACGCGTTCGAGACACGGCGCATTACCGCCGTGGGGGAGGAATACCGGCTCACCGCCCTCGCTCATGACGCGTGGATCGTCGAGGTCGACGTAGATCATCGGCTCGGGGGCGCTTCCGGCACGCGCTTCGAGACCGATCGTGAAGGGCCCGCGCGCCAGCAGCGCGGGCACATAGCGCGCGCGCCAGCGCTCGCCGTCGAGGAACAGGTTCTCGCCCCGATCGAGCCCCATCAGCGCTCGCGCCTCGAACGCGCCATCGGTGCCCCGATGGAAGACGATCGGGAAATCGCGCTGCACCGCTTCGAACTCGGTCGGAAACACCGGAACCTGATTGACGCCGTCACCCCAGCCGGCTGCGACGACCCGCAGGCCGGCATGATCGACGTTAATGAGCTTGACGACATTCGTCATCGCGGCGGCAATCCCAGTCTGAGGCGCTTGCGAACATCCATCCGGAAAGGATGCCCCGACAGCCCCGGCTTCGCAATTCGGGCCTGCGAAAAGGGCCACGGTTACCCGTGGCCCTCTGCGCGAGCCTTCTCGGTCCGCTGCTAGAAGCGGTACCGCGCACCGGCGAGGAAGCGCCGCTGCCCTTCCTGGACGAGCCAGATCTGGTTGGTCGAGCGCCCGTAGGTCTTCACGCCCTCCTTGTTGAGGTTGATCGCCTCGAACGAGACCGCGATCTGCGGCGTGATGTCGTAGCTGATGTTGAGGTCGAGCTGACCGTAAGGCGCGGTGAACTCCGGGTTGTGATCGGCGTCGCGGTTGAGCGCCGACAGGAACTTGTTGCGCCAGTTGCAGCTGAGACGGGCCGAGACGCCGTTCTTGTCGTAGATCAGCGTCGCGTTGATCGTATCGCTCAGCCCGAGCAAGGCGAACTGGTCGACGCTGGGATCGGCGGCGACGTCGATGCCGATGTTACCGCGTACCAGCGTGTAGGCTGCGGCGACGCCGATGCCGCTGTTCCCGAAGAAATACTGGCCCGCGATTTCGAGGCCGTAGATCTCAGCGTCCTTGTTGTTGATCGGCGTGTTGACGTTGAAGTTGAACAGCGGGTCGTTGGCGTCGGCGATGATGTCGACTGCGGCCAGCGTCGTATCCACGAACGCCTGGTTCAGCGAGCGTGTCGACGGGTTGTAGTTGGCCAGGAAGGTCGCATTCGCCGCCGCGAGGTTGCCGGCGTTCTGCTGGAGCAGCGCGGTGTAGGTGAACAGGTTTACATCGGTGATGTCGGCTCCGATGCCCTGGAGCTGCGACTTGGCGGTCCCTGAACGGCTGCCCGGCGCGCCCGAGCTAGGATCGCGCAGGCCGAACAGGTTCTGCTTGACCACCGTATTGCCGATGAAATTGTGCACCCGCTTGTCGAAGAAGCCGATCGACACGTAGCTGTCCGGCTTGAAATACCATTCTGCGGACAGATCGAAGTTATCGGATATCAGCGGCTTAAGGTTCGCGTCGTTCTGCGAGCCGCCCGCCTGGCCCCCGACTGCGGTGGCGTCATTCGGCTTGGTAGCGGCACCCGATGCAAACAGGTTGCCAAAGCTCGGGCGCGAGATCGTCCGGCTGAACGAGAAACGACCGATCAAGTTGCGTTTGATCTCGATCTGGAAGTCCATCGACGGAAGCAGGTTGTTGTAACGGCCCGACGCCTTGACCGGCAGGTAAGTGCTTGAGACGTCGACCAGGAAGTCGTTGTCGGACTGCCAGCGGATATCGACCGGTATTGCCTGGAGCGAGTTTGATTTTACCCGCGTGCTTTCGAACCGCGCGCCGGTGACGAGGCTGGCCGGGTGGTCGGCGATATCGCCCTTCCAGGTGAACTGGCCGTAGACCGCCCAGATATCCTCCTTGACCCGGTCATCCGAGAAACCGTCGATCTTGTTGGGATTTTCGGCATAAAACGAAGAGAGCGCATTGTAGAGCTTGGTCGCATCCTGCGTGCGGAACGCGACCAGGCCGTCGCCGGCTGCCTTGGGATCGTTGTCGTTGAAACGGCAAACCAGGCAAAACGGCTTGACCATACCCGGCGCGATCGCCTCGACGTCGCGCGGGTGCGCGTTGCCCCAGTCGCCCAGCGTCTGGTTGTAGGTCGTCTGCAAGGACCGCGTGTTGGTGGTCCGGTAGTCACCGCCGAAATCGAAACGACTGCCACCCCCGATATCCCAGCCCGCATCAAGCCGGGCTTCCTTGATCTTCTGGTTGAGCGCGGTCGAGACTTGCCGTGCAACCTGGCTGCCGAGGTCGCCGACATCGAGGACGCCGTTGCCATTGCCCTTGATCACCGGGTGCGACCCGTCCGGTGCGGTCGGCGTCGCCGGATCGGCGAAGGTTACGGTCTGGGTCGGGAAACCCTTGCTGTAGTCGACGGAATGCGACGCCAGCGTCGGCGAACTGATCGCGACGAGGGTCGAACTCATCCCGTTGGGGTTGTCGGGGTTGCTCTTCGACTGGCCGATATGGCCATCGAATGCGATGTTGAAATTATCCGTTACTTCCCACTTTGCCTTGGCGCCGATATCGTAGAGCGTCGATTTCTGCGCGCGATACTGCTGCTCGAAGCCGGCGTCCTTGGTTTCGCCCGAGATGACTTCGTGAAGGAAGGTCGTGGTCGCGACCGAATGGCCGCTGTCGAACGTGACCTGGTCGAAGGGCCGGTTGAACCAGTTCGCCTGGTCCGAGCGCCGCTCCTTCTGGGTGTTCTGCGCGTACAGGCCGTCGATACTCAGGTCGAGGCGATCGGTCGGCTTGAACTGGATGATGCCCTGGCCGTTGATGCGCTCGCGGGTGCCTTCGCCGAAGTGATAGCGGAAGTCGTTCGGGCGCCCAACGAGCGTGTTCGGGTCGGTCGGTGCGTTGGTGATCTTGGTCGCGGCGTTGACGTTGCCGCTGGCAGGATCGATGAACTTCGCATAACTGGTGATATTCCAGTCGTTTACGGTTGCGCTGATGTTGCTGAAATCGCGCTTCTGGTAGCTCCCGAACAACGACACGCCGAAAGTCTGGTCGGCGTTGGTCCAATTGGCGAGGCCCGACGCTTCGGGCGTCACGTGCGAGCCGCACTTGATGCAGTCGTCGCTGCTCATGTCGTAGGCCGCCTTGGCACCGATCGAGCCGGTCAGGCCGCTTTCCTTCGCGTCGAGCGGCCGGCGAGTGACGACATTGATCGTCGCGCCGATACCGCCCGAGGGGATCGCCGCGCGGCCGGTCTTGTAGACCTCGAGGGTCTTTACGCCTTCGGCAGCAAGGTTGGAAAAGTCGAACGACCGGCTGGTGTTGCGCGAGTAGTCGGCGCTCTCGTCGCCGCCGACCGTCTGCTGCGACGTCGCGGCAAGCTGGCGGCCATTGAGCGTCACCAGGTTATATTGCGGACCAAAGCCGCGAACCGTGACCTCCGCGCCCTCGCCGCTGCGCCGGCTGATCGAGACGCCGGTGATACGCTGCAGCGATTCGGCTAGGTTGGTGTCGGGGAACTTGCCGATGTCCTCGGCCGAGATCGCGTCGACGATGCCGGTCGAGTTGCGCTTGATCGCGATCGAGCGCTCGAGCGAGGCGCGAATACCGGTGACGACGATGTCGTCCGGGACGAGTGGCGAAGCCGGCACCGCTCCTTGCGCCTGTGCGGTGGCGGGCGCTGGGCCCGGCTGCGCGTTGGTCGGGTCGGTTTGGGCCAGGAGCTGCGCCGGGAAGACGATGCACGCGGCGAGCGCGACCGTCGACGACGAACGTCCAAGCGCAGAAATATAATTGTGAAGTTTCACGTTGATCCCCCTCAGTTGCGGTTCCTTTTGAAGAAACCTGTGGATTTAAATCCTTAATGTGAGCGGTAACATCTTGTCCTACGTTGTCAACACGCAAAAATCGGGCCTATGGGTGATGTGCGGGGGCGACCGATAGATAGTTTCGTACTGTGGCCAGAATGACGCGTTTATGGCTCTGGGGTATGCAGTTCGATCCCGGACTCGCCGGCGGTCGGGCTGGCGCCTGATAACAAGCGCACGTGGCTCACCTTTCGGGCCGATCGAATGGCGGGGATGCTAAGCTGGCCGAGGACACGAAACGGACGACGATCGTCGAGGTGGGCCGGCTTGCGGGCGTCTCCACCAAGACCGTATCGCGGGTCTTCAACGACGAGCCACACGTCAGCGACGCGCTGAAACAGCGGGTCCGCGACGCGGCCACCGCCCTCAACTACCATCCCAACGTGCACGCCCAGGCGCTTGTACGCCGGCGCTCGCACCTCATCGGCCTGATCTACGAGAACCCCAGCCCGAGCTATGTCGTCGAGCTGCAGAAGGGCGTGCTGCACCGCCTGGCTGGCGAGTCGTACCGGCTCGTCGTGATCCCGGTGCAGTCGGTCGACACACACGCCGGCGAGGTCGTCGGGCTACTGCGTTCCGCTTCGATCGACGGGGTCGTGCTCGCGCCGCCCGCGTCGGATCACCCGCTGGTGCTCGCACAACTGGCGGCGGCAGGCATTCGCTGCGCCCGTATCGCGCCGACCCGGGAGATCGATACCGGTTATGTCACCGTGATCGACGACATCGCCGCGGCGCGCGAAGTCGCGACCCACCTGCTCGACCTCGGCCATCGGCGCATCGGCATCATCATGGGAGACCCGACTCACGCCTCGTCCGTCGCCCGCATGACCGGCTATAAGCAGGCGTTCGAGGCAGCCGGGGTCACGGTTGCGCCCGGCCATGTCGAACCTGGCCTGTACACCTACGAGAGCGGCCTCGAGGCTGGGCGCCGGATGCTGGCACGTGCCGCCCGACCGACCGCGATCCTGGCGCAGAACGACGACATGGCGGTCGGTGCGATCATGGCCGCGCACGAACTTGGGCTCGAGGTGCCGGGCGATGTCTCGGTCACCGGCTTCGACGACTCGCAGGTCGCGCAGATCACCTGGCCCCGCGTCACCACCGTGCGTCAGCCGGTGTTCGAGATGGCGGCGAGCGCGACCGGCATGCTCATCGGCGGTCTCGAAGGCACCGACGCGACGCGGCGCACCGACCATGCGCACCAGCTGATCGTCCGCGAATCGACCGCGCCGCCACGCGCGCCCGGCCGCTGGCGCTCGCCAAGCCGATGATCACGGCGCGCGAACGCTGGAGCTTTGCCGCCGGCGACATCGGCTGGAACTTCGTCTGGCAGTCGATCGAACTGTACCTGCTGTATTTCTATATCCGCGGCCTTGGCCTGTCGCCGCAGGTCGCGGCGACGATCTTCCTGGCGGGCGCGGCAATGGACTGGCTGGTCGACCCGCTCGTCGGGACCCTGGCCGACCGCGCGGCACCACGCGTTCCCGTGCGTGCCTGGGTCCTGGTCGGCGGACCATTGTCGGTGGTGCTGCTGGCGGCCGCCTTCACGACGCCGCCGGTCGCCGCCGCGTACCTGCCGGTCGTGGTCCTGGTGATCCATCTCGCGCTGCGGGCGTCCTACAGCCTGGGCAACATTCCCTATGCCGCGTTGACGGCGCGGATCTCGGCCAGGCCCAAGGATCACCTCGCGCTGACCGGGGCGCGGATGCAGGGTGCGGCGATCGGCGGGCTGATCGCCGCGGCGGTGTACGCGCTGCTGCCGGCGACGACGGGGGGCGCCGACTTCCGCGACGGTGCGCTGTTGCTGGCGGTGCTGGCGCTACCAGCATTCTGTGCGACCTATTTCGGGGTTCGCGAGCGCGTCGCGCCGACCGCGATGCGGCGCGAGCCGCTGCTGCACAGCCTGGCCGGAACGGTGGAGCTGGTCCGCCGCTCCCCCGCGCTACGGCGGCTGCTGGCGGTGATCATGTCGGCTGGCCTTGCCGTTACCGTGGTCAACAAGTCGATCCTTTTCCTGTTCGAGGAGCTGGGTGCGCCGCGACTGGGGTTCTATGTCGCGCTGGTACCCTCGGCATCGCTGCTGTTGACCGCGCCGTGGTGGACCTTACTGGCGCGCCGCGTCGGGCGCGGAACCGCGCTGACCATCGCTGCCCTGATCAAGGCAGGCGCGACCGTCCTTGCACTCTACCTCGGCAACCGGACAGCGGTCGTCGGGATGACGGCGATCGCGATCGTGGCGGGCTGCGGTCTGTCGATCATGTTCTGGTCGCTGGTTCCGGCAGCGCTGGCCGACTGCGAGGCGCGGATGGCGAACGAGGGGTGTGCGGGCCGGGTTTACGCGCTGTCGAACATCGCGCGGAAGCTCGCCCAGGCGCTCGCGCCGCAGGTGATCGCGTTGTCGCTGCTCAGGCCGGAACTGTCGACATTGTGGGGCATGGCAATCACCGCCGCGATAGCGCTAACTGTCGTGCTTCTGTATCGGCCGCAGACCCCCGGAGAGGTGGTCGGCCCGATGCTGGACGAGGGACTGGGGAGGGACACGGCGTGAGCAACAAGCGGGTCGAACGCGTGGTCATCGCCGGCGGCGGTACCGCTGGGTGGGTGGCGGCGGCGGCGCTGGTCAAGCAGCTCGGGCCGCTGATCGAGATCACATTGGTCGAGTCCGACGAGATCGGCACGGTCGGCGTCGGCGAGTCGACGATCCCGACCGCGCGCACCTTCCACGAGCTGCTCGGCATCTACGAGCCGGCGTTCATGCGGGCGACGCAGGCGACGTTCAAACTTGGCATCGCGTTCGAGAACTGGGGCCGCGACGGCGACCGCTATTTCCACCCCTTCGGATCGGTTGGCCGGTCGGTGTGGATGGGCGACTTCCAGCATTTCTGGCTTGAGGCGAAGCGCGCCGGTATCACCGCCGACGACTACGGCACCTTTTCGCTCGAGCAGCAGGCAGCTCTGGCGGGCCGCTTCGCGCTCGGCCAGCAGCCCGCTGCCGCGTATGCCTACCATCTCGACGCGACCGGCTATGCGCGGTTCCTGCGCGCGCTCGCCGAACCTGCCGGGGTGCGCCGCGTCGAGGGCAAGATCCGCAACGTCGAGCTTGATCCGGAGAGCGGCGACATCTCGGCGCTCGAGCTCGAGTCCGGCGAGCGCATCGAGGGCGACCTGTTCATCGACTGCACCGGCTTCCGCGCCTTGCTGATCGGCGACGCGCTCAAGGTCCCGTTCAACGATTGGGGCGAGTGGATCGCCACCGACCGCGCGCTCGCGGTACAGACCGAAAGTGTCGGCCCGCCCGTGCCGTACACCCGCGCCATCGCCCACGGCGAGGGCTGGCGCTGGCGCATCCCACTGCAGTCCCGCGTCGGCAACGGCATCGTCTACGCCAGCGACTTCCTGTCCGAGGACGAAGCCTGCGCACGACTGATCGGTGTCCTCGACGGCAAGCGGCTCTTCGACCCGCGCCCGATCCGGTACCGCACCGGCATGCGGGCCAGCACTTGGTCCCGCAACTGCGTCGCGCTCGGCCTCGCCTCGGGGTTCATCGAGCCGCTCGAATCGACCAGCATCCACCTGATCCAAGTTGCCGTGACCCGGCTAATCCAGCTGTTCCCCTTCGGCGGTACCGACACCGCGCAGGCGGCGCGCTTCAACGCCCAGTCGACACGCGAATGGACCGGCATCCGCGACTTCATCATCCTCCACTACAAGGCGACCGAGCGCGACGACACGCCGTTCTGGCGGCGCTGCCGGGACATGCCGATCCCCGCCTCGCTGTCCGAACGCATCGCCTTGTTCCGCGAATCCGCGATGGCCTACCAGGGCGGCGACGACCTGTTCCGCGTCGATTCCTGGGTTTCGGTGATGCTCGGCCAGCGCGTCGTGCCGGGCGACTGGCATCCGCTGGGGCAGCTGCTCCAGCCCGGCGAGCTGCAGCGCGTTCTCGGCGACCTTAAGCGAGGCATCGCCACCGCGCTCGCCGCGATGCCGACCCACGAGGCGTTCGTGAAGGGCTATTGCGCCGCGTAGCGTGGGTGCGCCCCGCTGCACCCATGAAAAAGGGCGCGGAGACCGAAGTCCCCGCGCCCGATTTCGTACGCTTGCGGTTTCGGCACGAGGCCGAAAGGCGCTTAGGCGCTGACGCGCGACGTGGCGTTGCGACGACGGCGGGCACCGATGCCGACCATGCCGAAACCACCGATCATCAGGGCCCAGGTCGCGGGCTCGGGGACCGTCGACGGGTTGCCGCCGCTGGCGAGGGTGCCGGCGACATCGTCGATTTCGTAGGCAATACCGGTTGCATGGAAGCGCAGACCGGTGATCACCTCACCGGCACCAGCGGTGAAGAACACGCGCTGGTTGGTGTTCGAGGCGCCCTGGGCACCGTTGGCCGGCGAGAACTGCGTACCGTTCATGGTAAGCAGGACGACGCCGTTCGCACCGAGAACGTCGACGGTGTTGTAGTTGTCGATCGAGCCCCAGTAGAAGCTGACGGTCGACAGATCGAGCGTCGACAGCGTCGCGACGCCAGTGCCCTTCGACGGCGACGTGTAGAGGTACTGCGTGGCGTCACCGGCGGGAGCCGCTGCAGCCTTCGTGGTGCCGGTCGCCAGGGTGTAGTCGCCGCTCAGCGTATAGCCGGCCGGAAGACCGCCGTTAACGCCGTTGAAGTCGACGAGAATGCTCTCACCGGCGGCGGGGCCCTTGTCGGGAGCGCCAGCCGAAGACGTGAACGTCACTGCAGCAGCCGGTACCGCGGCGACGGCAAGCAAAGCAACGACGGGAAACAAAGCCCTGTTCAAAATCCGCATTTAAAAAACTCCTAACGCAAACAGCCCCCGCTTAAGATGTACGCAAAACCCGTGCCAACACCACGAAACGTGCAATTAGAGCGACTTAAGGTTTCATTACGTGAACGGAATGTAAGGAAATCCGACACAAAGCCTAACAATAATTTGCAAATTGGCGCGTCTGAGTGGCTTCGTGAAGCAACAATCAGGCATTTCGTTGCGCACAAGATACATTCATGTCGCTAGCGTCCTAATTCGCGCACGCTGAATGCAATCGTGACAAACCGTACTTTAACATGTCGGTTTGCAATCTTGGTTAATGTTGCGGATACGAAAACATGTCGAGGCAGCAACACAATACCAAACGGTATTGGTCTTCGGATAGGCCGGGTATTGGCCGGACCGCTCCAAAGAGAAGACATTTTTGAAAGATTATTCGATGGAGCGCATCAGGTTATTCGTTACGGCGAAGGGCCTTCTGAAAGTTCGGGCGCTCGCGCAGGCGCACCCGACCGATCCGCGGCGGCGCCGTACGCTCCGTCGAAGGTCGCGGAGCCTGTAAATCCGATCCTGCATCGGACGCCGAAGCTTGGCGGCGCCAGCTACCGCTCACGTCAGGGGCGCGGCGAAGGAATGCGACAATGTCAGGGGAACACCCGCAGCGCGACCAACGTCGCATCGCCAAGACCCAGCACTAGTAACGCCAGGAGACCGGGATGCTATCCGCCTAAACTAACGGCCGGCGGCTACCGGGCCCACGCTCACGGTAACGCATGCCGGTACCGTGAGTGCCCGCGCGCGTCCCGCGGTAGGCTTGGCGGCCTTAGATCAGGCCGCCTCGGCGACCCGTGCGAGAGCGCACATGCTCCAGATTTCGCTGAGAGCCGAGACCAGCCGGTCGACGTCGCCGTCGGTGTGGACGGGTGAGGGCGTGATGCGCAGGCGCTCGGTGCCCTTGGGCACGGTCGGGTAGTTGATCGGCTGGACGTAGATGCCGTGGCTGTCGAGCAGCCAGTCGCTGATCATCTTGCAGTGGTGCGGGTCGCCGACCATCACCGGGATGATGTGGCTCGGGTTATCCATCATCGGGATGCCGATGGCGTTCAAGCGGCGGCGGACCTTGGCAACGCGCTCCTGGTGCGCCTCGCGCTCGACGCTCGACGCCTTGAGGTGTTGGATCGAGGCGGTGGCACCAGCGGCGAGCGCCGGCGGCAGCGCGGTGGTGAAGATGAAGCCGGAGGCGAAGCTGCGGACGAAGTCGCACATCGCGAATGACCCGGCGATGTAGCCACCCATGACGCCGAACGCCTTGCCGAGCGTGCCCTCGATCACCGTGATCCGGTCCATCAGGCCCTCGCGCTCGGCGATGCCACCGCCGCGCGGGCCGTAAAGGCCGACCGCGTGGACCTCGTCGAGGTAGCTCATCGCGCCGTGCTTCTCGCAGACGTCGAGGATATCGGCGATCGGCGCGATGTCGCCGTCCATAGAATATACGCTCTCGAACGCCACCAGCTTGGCGCAGTCGGCGGGGAGCGCCGACAGCAGCTCATCGAGATGCGCGACGTCGTTGTGGCGCCAGCGAATGCACTTGGCGCGGCTGTGGCGGATACCCTCGATCATCGAGGCGTGGTTGCCATCATCCGACAACACGACGCAGTTCGGCAGCTTCGAGGCCAAGGTCGACAATGCCGCCCAATTCGAGACGTAGCCCGAGGTAAACAGCAGCGCGGCTTCCTTGCCGTGCAGGTCGGCGAGCTCGCGCTCGAGCACTACGTGCGCATGAGTAGTACCGCTGATGTTGCGCGTGCCGCCGGCGCCCGCGCCGCAGGCGTCGAGGGTCGCGTGCATCGCCGCGAGCACGTCGGGGTGCTGGCCCATGCCGAGGTAATCGTTCGAGCACCACACGGTGACGTCGCGGGTACCGTCGCCCTCGTACTGGGTCGCCCGGGGGAAACTCCCCGCCTTGCGCTCGAGCTCGGCGAAGATGCGGTAGCGGCCCTCGGTCTTCAGACCGTCGAGTTCCGCCTGGAAAAGCGCTTCATAGTCCATAACCACTCCCCTTACTCCGCCGCCCCGGTTGTCCGATAGGCGTTATTTGTCACTTTGCCCGGTTTTGCCCAGCGCCACAGCGCCGCATCCCGGGTCGGCATGACCAGGAACAGATGCTCGAGCAGCCCGAGCGCGACTAGCGCAAAGACCAAGCTTGCACCGACCGCCGCACCACCCGTCAGCGACGCCGCGCGGCTGCCGAGTGCAACCGCAAGTCCAATCAGCGTCATCAGGCTGAGCACCATCGGTAGCCCCACGCGCCGCGAACGGAAATACGTACTTAAGTACGACAGGTGCGGCGGCAACATCGTCGTATCGAAGTGCGGGACGCCGACGAAGATGTTGAGCTTGGTCGAAAGTCGCATCGCGAACAGCAGCCCGAACGCCTGCGCCGCAACCGGGTTCGCGGCGCGCCAGCACAGCCCGGTCAGCAGCGCTGCGGTCAACGCGAGAGCGAGTTCGTGGTGGATAAGCGTCGCCGCACTGAGCCGAAACCGCGTCCACCCTGTCGCACCTTCGGGCAGCGGATCGCGACGCGGGCCGGCAGCTGCCCCGGTGAGGAAGGCGAGCTCGTGCCAGCCCCAGATCAGCAGCGATGCGGTAAACCCGACATAAGCCGCGAGCGGAGACCCGTCGTCGGCGGTGTAGGCGATTGCGACGAGGCTTACGCAAGCGAGGACACCGGTCAGCACCAGGCTGCGTGCGTAACTCGCGGACTTGCGCGAATCGAGGGCGAGCACCGCGCCGGTGGCGACGAACCACAGCCCGCCCGCATAGACCAGCGGCCAACCATGATCGACCCAACTCACCACGCGGGCTGCAGCCGGACGGTGGCGGGCGCGGCGTTGGTGATCGTTGGCTGGAGGTAGAGCCGCGCGAAGTTGAAGCCGACTGCAGCCGTCAGTGCGTAGCGCTTGAGGGTGCCCGCGATGCCGCCCTGCCGGCGCGCCGCCTCGATGCCGCCGGCGAGGACTCGCAGCCGCTCCATCAAGCTACGGAAACGCGGCGCATCGCTGTCGAGAACGACCGGGAAGACCTGCCGGGTAATCGCCGAGGTCGTGCGGAAGACTGTGTAGTCGTACTCGGTCGGATCGATCCCGAGAGCTGCGTGGAAGGCCGGCCGGTTGTGATCGCGGACATACATCGTCGCATAAACCGCGACGAGGAAGAACCGGATCCACAATTTGTTAAGGCCCGACAGCAGCGTGGGGTCCGAGCGCATCAGCAAGGCGAAGGCCTCGCCGTGGCGAAACTCGTCGTTGCACCACAGTTCGAACCACTCGAAGATCGGGTGGATGCGGCGCTCAGGATTGGCACTCAGGTGCCGGTAGATCGTGATGTAGCGGGCATAGCCGATCTTCTCGCTGAGGTACGTCGCGTAGAAGATGAACTTCGGGCGAAAGAACGTGTATTTCTTGGTCTTGGTCAGAAAGCCGAGGTCGATGCCGATGCCGGCGTCCTTGAGGCTATCGTTGATGAAGCCGGCGTGGCGGCTCTCGTCGCGCGCCATCAGCTTGAACAGCATCTTGACGTCGGGGTTCTTCGCCCGTCGCGCGATCTCGGCGTAGAGGATGCAGCCCGAGAACTCCGACGTCATCGAGCTGACGAGGAAATCGGTGAACTCGCGGCGCAACGCCGGCTCGAGCCGCTCGATTACGCCGTCGAAGGCCTCGGTGCGCTTGAAATGATGCTTGTTGGGGTCGGCCGACATCTCGGCAATCAGCGCATCCCACTCGCCGCGCACGCTCGACACGTCGAGCTTGTCGAGGGCGTCGAAGTCGGTCGTGTAGAATCGCGGCGCCAGCACCGTGTCTTCCTGCGCGACCTGCAGCGTGGTCGGATCGACGCGTGCGTTCATCGTGCGACTCCGGGCAGGAAGCTGACTTCGTACAGCTCGGTCAGGGCCAGGTAGCCGGTCGCCCGGGTCCAGGCGCGACGCAGAGGTCCGGCGCGCTCGACGGTCGCGGTGCGGCGGACCTCCAGCGAATGGCCAATACCGCAGCGGATCGGCGCGCCGTGGACGCGAACCTTGTCGCCTGGATTGATCGCGACATCGCCGTCGAGGACGACATCGGCGCGGCAGCGGTCGGCGGTGACCTCGACGGAGACCGTGCAAAGCGTGTCGAAGCGCGTCACAGCAGCGCCTCGAAGGCCGCGCGGTTGGTCGGGCCGAACGAGCCGAGCTCGACCGACTGCCCGGTGCCAGGATCGAGCAGGGTGAGATTGCCGTTCGACCAGCGCGTCAGGCGGAAGGGTGCCGCCTTGTCGAGGCCGCGCAGATGCCGGGCGCGAGCCAGGCCGCGCATGACGCCGCGGATAAAGCCGATCTTGCTGTTCGCGGCGACCGCGACACGGACCGTGCCGGTGGCGGCGTCGCGAACCTCGACCGAACCGTCGGCACCGTCGAGGAAGACGAGGTCGCGGCTGGCGACCGGACGCGCGTTTTCGGCCACGCGGACCGCAGCCGGGTCGCCGGCAGGGGAAACAAAGCCGAGGCGGACGCTGGCGACCGCAAGCAGGGTCAGCACCACCATGCCGCCGGCGGCTAGCAACGCCCCGCGCGGGACGGTGGGGTCCTGGTGCACGTGGCTGCTCATGCCGCCACCGCGCCGCCGAAGGCCGGCTGGGCAAGCGCGGTAGGCTCTGCGTCGACGCGCCGGCCACCGGGGACAGCGGCCGTGCACGCATCGGCCAGCAGAGCTGCGACAGTCGCGGCATCAGGAAGCGACCGCAGTGTCGGCTCGGGCAGCGCCAACTTCCACGCGCGGGCATGCGGCCACAATGTTGCGTAGCCGAGGCCTTTCGCGGTCAGCGCCAACGCAATGTCGCCGGTGCCGTCGGGGTTGGCAGCAAGCTGCGCCGTCGCGATCTGGCTGAAGGGGAGATTGACGCACTTGGGCAGCGCCATGCCGAAGCGCATCACAACGCGCTTCGAGGTCACTGTATAGACGGTCGTCTTAGCGGACAGCCACGCCAGCCCGCAGAGCAGCGCGACGCAGACCACGGCCAGCGCGGCAGTCAGCGCAATGCCGATCGGCGAGGTCGCCGAGCCGGCCAGCGTGTCGATCACCGCCCACACCAAAAGCGCGGCGAAATACACCGCGACGATGCGGACGTGGAAAGCGTCGCGGGCGAGGCGCCGCCAGTCGGGTGCGCCCTGCCACAATAGGGTTTCGCCGGCGGGGAGATTGCCCGGCAGCCCGCGGATCGGCTCGTGGTCGTACTCGCTCACAGGATCGGCTCCTGACGGGCGGCGGTGGCGTAAAGATAGCCAGCGCCGAAATAGGCCTGCGCAAGCTCTTCTTGCAGCAGCGTGATGGTGCCGTCGACGGGCGCTGGTGGCGCACCCGCGAACTGGTGGCCGAGCAGCGCATCGACCTCGATGATCCGGCGCTTGCGCTCGACGGTTGCCATGAACATCGGGGCGAGGACGCTGCCGCCGCCCGGCAGCGCGACCTCGAGGTAGCGGACGACCCGGTCGGCGGTGTCGATCCAGGCGTCGACGACAGTGCCGGCGACGACCCGGTCAGCGCCGACCACCGCAAAGCCACGCGGATCGGGGTCGCGGCGGGAGACGTAGAAGTCGGGGTGCCCGACCATCGGGACGATGCGCGGATGGCCTTCCATGTTGAGGTCGGGGCGGTCGGCGCGCAGCGCGTACGAGCCGGGGCCGACGCCGGCGGTCAGCGGATTGCCGGTCGGCACCAGCGGCGACCCGGCCCACGGCCCAGTGCGGCGGGCGCGCAGGTTCATGCTGTCGCGGTCGCCGTTCGGCTGGGTCACCGTGCCGAGGTCGAAGGGCAGGACAAAGGTCTTGGGCTTGGCCATCTCGAGGATGCCGCCCGGCGAATTGATACGCCCGGTGACGTCGTCCTCGAGCGGGTAACCCTCGCGGCGATCCTCGCGGCGCAGATAGATGATCAGTCCCAGAAAGAACAGGAAGAACGCCCACAGCACCAGTTCGGCGATGTCGAGGCCGGCGGTGAAATGCATCGGTGCCATGGTTTCTCTCCTCGTCTTCGCTCAGCCCGGGAAACCCGCAAGACCAAAGCGGCCTCGCGTGTCACCGGAGTCGTTGGTATCCTCGGTCGAGCGCGCCAGCGGCCCGAGCGCTACGATGGTCAGGAACAGCAGCCCGATCTCGAGCGCATAGACCGCACCGTAACCCGTCGCCGGGCCGACCAGTGCCGCGCCGAAGCCGCCCTGCAGGGCGATGCTGCCCGCGATATCCTTGAGCAGTCCGCCAGCCAGGATCGCGAGGCCGGCGCAGGTCGCCTGGACTGCGCCCCAGGCGCCAAGCGCAAGACCCGCCGCACCGCCGCGGGCGAGTGCCATCGCCGCGGTCATCGTGCCGACCGCGAACAGCCCGCCGCCGAAACCGATGCCGGCAGCACCGGCGCGGAGCAGGCCGGGCTCGACCAGCGCGCCGGCAAAGATCACACCCGTGAAGGCGAGCGTGCCGACCGCGGCACCGATCCCGGCGAGGCGGTGCGGGTCATGGCCCTGCGCCAGCATCTTCGCCGCTAGCGCGAGGCCGAGCAGAGTGCCCGTCGCCCACAGCGAGGTCAGCACCGTCGTCGCGCCGACCGTCAGGTGGAGGATCTGGCCCCCGAACGGCTCCAGCAGCACATCCTGCATCGCGAATGCCGCCGCACCAAGCCCGACCGCGATCAACAGGCGGCGGTGGCGCGGCACGGTGATGAACTCGCGCCAGCTGGCACGGAAATCGGGGGCGACCTCGGGGACCGGCGGGCGCGCGGTCCGCGCCTCCTGCTTCCACAGCGCGGTCAGGTTGAGCAGCATGGTCAGCAGCCCGACGCCCTGCACGACCTGGACCAGCCGGGTCGGGCTGAAGTCGCGGAGCAGTGCGCCGATGACCAGCGAACTGACCAGCATTCCGACGAGCAGCATGACATACAGCAGAGACACGACCCGCGGGCGGCTTTCGGCGGGCGCGATATCGGTGGCGAGCGCAAGGCCCGCGGTCTGGACTGTCGCGGTCCCCGCCCCGACGAGGAGGAAGCCGAGAACCGCGCCGGCCTCGCCGTAATGTGCCGAAAAGACCCCCTTGCCGCTCATCACCAGCAACGCGAACGGCAGGATCGCGAAACCACCGAAGTGCAGCAGGGTCCCAAACCAGATGTAGGGCACCCGCTTCCAGCCAAGCGCCGAGCGGTGGTTGTCCGACTTGAAGCCGATCAGCGCGCGCGCCGGGGCGAACAGCAGCGGGATCGAGACCATCAGCGCCACCAGTAGCGCCGACATGTGCAGCTCGACGATCATCACCCGGTTGAGCGTCGCGGTCAGCAGCACCGCCGCCATGCCGCAGGTGATCTGGAACAGCGACAGCCGCAGCAGGCGCGGCAACGGCAGCTCCGGCGTCGCCGCATCGGCGAACGGCAGGAAGCGCGTCGCGATGCGCCCGACCGCCGCCGGACCGAGCCGCTGCTGCCATTTCGGTGAGAGGTGGGCCGTCAGGTTCATCCGCGTAGCATTTCAATGGCATGGCTCTTGTAGAAGCCCGTCGAGGTGCCGCCGTCTCGGCCGGCCTGCCAGCCGGGGAGCTCCGCGAGCGTGCGCATCAGGCCGTGCGGGTCGGCAGGAACGATCGCCGGCGAGCGGTCGCCGCGCGGGAAGGCCTTGCCGGCGAACTGCATCGCCAGCAGCATCGGGGTGCGCGGCGCGACGGTGAACAGCACCGAGCCACGCGTCCGCGCCGCCAGCTTGGCGACCGCGGCGACGATGTCGGCGCGGCGATAGTGTATTAGTGAGTCCATCGCGACGACGTGGTCGAACTCGCCATGGTCGCCCAGCATGTCGCCGGCCCGGAAGTCGATTGCGAGGTCGCGGGGAAGCCGGTCCTTGGCCAGCTCGACCAGGCTGGCTGAGACATCGACCGCGACCACGTGCGCGCCACGCTTCGCCGCTTCGACCGCGAGCGCTCCGGTACCGCAACCGGCATCGAGGACCCGCTTGCCGCTAAGGTCGGCAGGCAGCCAGTCGAGCAGCCGCGCCCGCATCTCGTCACGCCCGGCGCGTACGGTGGCGCGAATGCGGGACACCGGCGCGTCGCTGGTCAGGCGTGCCCAAGCGTCGAACGCGGTGCGATCAAAGTACGCCTCCAGGCGTCCGCGGGAGGCGTCGTATGAAGCGCCGACGCTCATTCGAACCCGAGGAATTCAAAGATGTCGCGGTCTTTCATCGGCATCGCGTCGAGCGGCTCGGTGCCCGCATAAAGCTGCGCCGCGAGGCGAAGGTACTCGGTCTTAACGGCCTCCAGCTCGGGGGTAGAGTCCATCTCGAACACCGTGCACTTCTTCAGGCGCGAGCGGCGGATCGCGTCGAGGTCGGGGAAGTGCGCGAGGCGTTTCAACCCGGTCGCGGCATTGAAGCGGTCGATCTCGTCGGTTGCGGCCGAGCGGTTGGCGATGACGCCGGCCATGCGGACGTCGTAGTTTTTCGACTTCGCCTTGATTGCCGCGACGATCCTGTTCATCGCAAAGATCGAGTCGAAGTCGTTAGCGGCAACGACGACAGCGCGGTCCGCGTGCTGGAGTGGGGCCGCGAAGCCGCCGCAAACAACGTCACCGAGCACGTCGAAGATCACCACGTCGGTGTCCTCGAGCAGATGGTGCTGCTTCAACAGCTTGACCGTCTGCCCGACGACGTAACCGCCGCAGCCGGTGCCGGCCGGCGGTCCACCCGCCTCGATGCACATGACGCCGTTGAAGCCGGTGAAGCAGAAGTCCTCCGGACGGAGTTCCTCGTGATGGAAGTCGACCGTCTCGAGCACGTCGATGACCGTCGGCATCAAGCGCTTGGTCAGCGTGAACGTGCTGTCGTGCTTGGGGTCGCAGCCGATCTGCAGGACGCGTTTGCCGAGAAGCGACAGCGCTGCCGACAGGTTCGAGCTGGTCGTCGACTTGCCGATGCCCCCCTTGCCATAGACGGCGAACACCTTGGCGTTGCCGATCTTTTCGTTCGGGTCGAGCTTGACCTGAAGCGAGCCCTCGCCGTCGGGGCGGCCGGTCGTGGGGCGATCGAGATCGAGCAGAGCCATTGTCAGTCCTTCACGCCGCAACCGCGGTAATGCCGCCCGACACGCCTTCGAGCCGGTCTTCGAGATCGTCGTGCGCCGCCTGCAGCGCGCTCAGCGTCGCCGCATCGGGGCGCCACAGGTCGCGGTCGCAAGCCTCCAGCAGCCGCCCGGCGACACGCGCCGACGCCTTGGGGTTGAGCGCCGCGAGGCGGGCCCGCATGGCGTCGTCGAGGATGTAGGTCTCGGCGGTGCGCTGGAAGACCCAGGCATCGACCTCGCCGGTGGTCGCCGACCAACCGAGCGTGGTCGTCAATTGCGCCTCGATGTTGCGCACACCCTCGAACCCCGACGCGAGAATCGCCTCGGTCCACGCCGGGTTGAGCATCCGGGTCCGGGTTTCCAGCGCGACCTGCTCGCCGAGCGTGCGGACCTTGGCCGTGCCTTGCGTCGCATCGCAGATGTAGACCGGGGCCGCGGTGCCGCGGTTCTTGGTAATCGCCCGGCTCATGCCGCCGAGCGCGTCGACATACTGGTCGACCGTAGTGACGCCAAGTTCGACCGACTCGAGATTCTGGTAGGACAACTCGATGCCCGCGAGCGCGCTCTTGAACAGCGCCGCCTGCCGGACGGGCGCGCCAGTGCGGCCATAAGCGAAGCCCTTCTGGCGCTCGAAGCTGTCGGCGAGCTCGTCGGGGTCGGACCAGGTGCTGCCGTCGATCATCAGATTGACGTTGGCGCCGTAGGAGCCTTCCGCGTTCGAGAACACCCGGAGCGCCGCCGTCTCAAGGTCGCAGCCCTGCGCCGCAACGTGGGCGAGGCTGTGCTTGCGGACGAAGTTGAAATCGGTCGGCTCATCGATTGCGGCCGCCAGCCAGGCGGCCTCAGCCAGCATCCTGGTCTGGAGCGGCAGCAAGTCGCGGAAGATCCCCGACAGCGTGATGATGACGTCGATGCGAGGGCGGCCGAGCTCGGCGAGCGGGATCAGCTCGGCACCGGCGAGGCGCCCGTAGCTGTCGAAGCGAGGCCGTGCGCCCAGGAGTGCCAGTGCCTGCGCCAATTGCGCGCCCTCGGACTTCAGATTGTCGGTGCCCCACAGCACCATGCCGATCGACTCGGGGTAAGGCGCGCCGTCCTGGCAATGCCGCACGATCAGGCGCTCGGCGGCGGCCGCACCGTCCTGGACCGCGAAGGCGCTGGGCAGGCGGAAGGGATCGAAGCCGTGGACGTTGCGGCCGCTCGGCATGATGTCGGCGTTGCGCAGCACGTCGCCGCCCGCGACCGGAGGGACGTAGCGCGCATCGAGCGCGCGGATCAGCGCTGCCAGTTCGTGGTCCTTGGCCATCAGCGCGTCGATGACCGCAGGGTCGCGCCCGGTCATGTCCATCGCCGCCAGCATCGCAGTACGCTCGGGCAGGTCCATGCCCTTGCCGACGACGTGGAGCCCGTAGGGGATCAGCGTCTCCTCGAGCTCGTAGACCTTGGCCGACAGCGCGGCGATATCGCTGCCGTCGAGGTCGAGCGCGGTTGCCTGCTCCGCGATCATCGCGCCCAGCGTCTCGCGCTCGGCGACGGCGTCAGGAGATGTCGTGCGCCAGCGGTCGAGGCCCGCCTTCAGCTCGACGAGCCCCTTGTACAGGCCCGCGGCGCTGACCGGCGGGGTCATGTAGCTGACCAGGGTCGCGCCGCAGCGGCGCTTGGCGAGGGTGCCCTCGCTGGGGTTGTTGGCGGCGTAGAGGTAGAAGTTCGGCAGGTCGCCAATCAGGCGCTCGGGCCAGCATTCCGCCGACAGGCCGGTCTGCTTGCCGGGCATGAACTCGAGAGCGCCGTGGGTGCCGAAGTGCAGGACGGCGTGCGCGGCGAAGTCCTCGCGCAGCCAGCGGTAAAAGGCGCTGAAGGCATGGGTCGGCGAGAACCGCCCCTCGAACAGCAGCCGCATCGGGTCGCCCTCGTAGCCGAAGGCGGGCTGGACGCCGACGAAGACGTTGCCGAACTGCGCGCCGAGCACGAAGACGTGGCGGCCGTCGGACTGCGCCTTGCCCGGTGCCGCGCCCCATTGCGCCTCGATCTCGGCAAGGTGCGGCTCGCGCAGCACCAGTTCGTCGGCGGGGATGCGGACGTGGACATTGGCGTCGGCGCCGTAGCGCTCGGCATTGCCCTTGAGCAGCGCGTCGCGGAGCGCATCGGTACTGTCGGGGACGTCGACGGTGTAGCCTGCCGCCTTCATCGCGGTCAGCGTGTTGAAGGCGCTCTCGAACACCGACAGGAACGCGGCGGTCCCGGTCGCGCCAGCGTTGGGCGGGAAATTGAACAGCACGATGCCGATCCGGCGCTCGGCCCGCTGCGAGCGGCGCAGCGCGGCGAACTTTACGACCTTGGCCGCCAGCGCCTCGGCGCGCTCCGGGCACGAGCGCATTTCGCGAACGAGGCCGCCTTGCGGGAACGTGCAGCGGCGCAGGCAGCCGGTGCAGGCATTCGCCGAGCCATCCGAGCGCCCGCCAAACACGATCGGCCCGGTAGCGCCGTCAAGCTCCGGGATCGCGACCATCATCGTCGCCTCAAGCGGCAGCAGGCCCTGGCGACCCGCCCCCCACGCCTGCAGGGTCTGGAATTCGAGCGGGTGCGCCGCGACATAGGGCACGTCGAGCCTTGCCAGGATCTCGGCGGCGGCGGCGCTGTCGTTGTAAGCGGGGCCGCCGACAAGGCTGAACCCAGTCAGCGAGACCATCGCATCGATGGTGGCGACGCCGTCCTGCAAGAAATAGCGCTCAATCGCAGGGCGCGAGTCGAGGCCGCTGGCGAAAGCCGGGATGACTCGCACGCCGCGTGCCTCGAAGGCCCGGATGATGCCGTCGTAATGCGCGCTGTCGTGGCCGAGCACGTAGGAGCGGAGCAGCAGCAGCCCGACGGTGGCAACCGGCTGGGCCGGTGCGGGCAGGCGCTCGACGGCCTCGCCAATGCGGCCCGCGAGGTCGGGGTGATAGACGCCGATCTCGGGATATTCGCGCGGCGCGGCGGGCTTTAGGCTGCCTTTCAGCGCGACGCGGTCTCCGGCGGCGTAGCGGTCGACCAGCGCGCGGACCATCTCGACGACGTTCTCATCGGAGCCGCTGAGCCAGTATTGCAGAGTCAGGAAATAGGCCCGCACGTCCTGCGCCGCACCTGGGATGAAGCGCAGGATCTTGGGCAGGCGCTTGAGCATCCGCATCTGCCCAGCCCCCGACGAGGCACCCGGCTTCGACGAGCCGCGGAGCTTCTTGAGCAGCGCCAGCGGGCCGCGAGCCGGGGCGTCCATGCGGTAGCCACCGAGCTTGGTCAGCCGCACCACGTCGCCGTCCGACATCATACCGAGCATCGCGTCGCAGCTCTCGCGGCGCGCCTGCAGCGCCGGTAGCACGGCGCGGATGTGGTCCTCGAGGAACAGCATCGTCGCGACGACGATGTCGCCGCGGGCGATGTCCGCGCGGGCGCGCTCGGCCTCGCGCTCGTCGGACCAGTCGGCGGCGGCGTGGAAATGGACCGCGATACCGTCCTTGGCCAGCGCCACCGCGGCGCGCTCGGTTGCGCCCGACAGATGGTTGTCGAGCGTCACGATGGTGACGTGGACCTTCGGGGCCGCCGCAGCATCAGCGCGCATGGTACGCCTTCGCTTCATAAAGGGTGTCGAGGGTGATCGGGGCGATGGCGCGCGAAGCGGCGTACGCCTCGGTGTTGCGACGCGCCTTGCCGCGCACGAAGAACGGGATCTTGAGGAGCTCGCGCTCCGCGTCGGGGGTCCAGCCGCCAACGTGAATTTCGACCGGCGGAGCGATCTCGATCGTCTCGCGGGGAGCCGTGGCGCCGTGCCCGCCCAGATGGCTCGCCCCGGCGGCATCGTTGAACTCGAAGTCGTCGCGGAACATCGCGAGCAGGTGCTCCTCGAGCCCCATCACCAGCGGGTGGACCCAGGTGTCGAAGATCACGTTGGCGCCTTCGAAGCCCATCTGCGGCGAGTGGCGCGCCGGGAAGTCCTGAACATGGACCGGGGCCGAGATCACCGCGCACGGGATGCGCAGGCGCTTGGCGATGTGGCGCTCCATCTGGGTACCGAGGACGAGTTCGCAATTGGCCTCGGCGATGGCCTGCTCGACCGCCAAGTAATCGTCGGTGATCAACGGCTCGACGCCGTACAGCTTGGCGGCGTCACGGATGTCGCGGGCGAACTCACGGTTGTAGCAGCCGAGGCCGACGACCTCGAAACCAAGCTCCTCGCTCGCCACCTTCGCGGCAGCGACGGCGTGCGTTGCGTCGCCGAAGACGAAGACGCGCTTACCGGTCAGGTACGTCGAGTCGACTGAGCGCGACCACCACGGCATCCGCGAGTCGTCGGGGACCGGGGGCACCGGCAGGTCGACCAGCCCGCAGACCTCGGCGATGAAGGCGTTAGTTGCCCCGATGCCGATCGGAACGGTCTTCGTGTACTTCTGCCCGAGAGTCTTTTCGAGCCAGCGCACCGCAGTGTCGCCGGTTTCCGGATACAGCAGCACGTTGAAATCGGCCTCGCCGAGTCGCGCGAGGTCGGCGGGGGCGGCCCCGAGCGGTGCAACGACCGCGACGTCGACTCCGATGTCGGCCAGCAGCCGCGTCACCTCGACGACGTCGTCGCGGTGACGGAAGCCGAGCGCGGTCGGGCCGAGCAGGTTGGCGCGCGGGCGGCGGCCCTCGCGGGGGGCGGGCTTCGCCTCCTTGTCCACGAGGCCGCGGACGAGCTGGTAGAAGGTCTCGCTCGCGCCCCAGCACTCCTTGCGGCTGTAGCTCGGCAGGTCGAGCGCGATCACCGGGATCGGCAGGTTCATCGCCTGCGCGAGGCCGGCGGGGTCGTCCTGGATCAGCTCGGCGGTGCACGACGCGCCGACGATCATCGCCTGCGGCTGGAAGCGCGCGAAGGCGTCGCGCGCGGCGCTCTGGAACAGCTCCGCGGTGTCGGTGCCGAGGTCGCGCGCCTGGAAGGTCGTGTAGGTCACCGGCGGGCGCTTGCCGCGGCGCTCGATCATCGTGAACAGCAGGTCGGCATAGGTGTCGCCCTGCGGCGCGTGGAGGACATAGTGCACGCCCTCCATCGCGGTCGCGACGCGCATCGCGCCGACGTGCGGCGGGCCTTCGTAGGTCCACACGGTCAGCTGCATGGTGCGCTCGTGGGCAAGCTCGCGACCTTGTCGCGGCGCACCAGCGGACGGGCAAACAGCTCTGCCAGATCACCGGCCTGGTCGAAGCCGTGGACGGGCGAGAACACCAGTTCGATCGACCACTTGGTCGTCAGCCCCTCGCGCTCGAGCGGGTTCGCCAGTCCGAGGCCGCAGACGGTCAGGTCGGGGCGTGCGGCGCGGACGCGGTCGAGCTGGCGGTCGACGTCCTGGCCCTCGCTGATCAGAATGCCCTCGGGCAGCGCCGCGAGTTCGGCGGCGAGGTGCGAACGGTGCAGATAGGGCGTGCCGACCTCAACCGGGACCATGCCGAGCTCGTTCGCGAGGAAACGCGCCAGCGGGATCTCAAGCTGCGAGTCGGGCATGAAGAAGATGGTCTTGCCCGCCAGGCGGCCGGCGTGACGCTCCAGCGCGCGCTTGGCCCGCGCGCGTCCGGAGGCGACCACGGAGTGGAAATGCATCTCGTCGATGCCGAAGGCCTGCGCCGCGGCGTGCAGCCAGGCGGTCGTGCCCTCGGCGCCGAACGGGAACAGTGCCGGCAGATGCTTGCAGCCGCGATCCTCGAGCGCCTGCGCGGTGTCGCCGAGGAACGGCTGGGCGAGCAGGAACACCGTGCCGGGGCCGACCTCGGGGAGGTCCTTGGCGCGGCGCGGCGGCAGGCTGTCGATCCGCTCGATGCCGAGTTCGGCGAACAGGCGGCGGAACTGGTCCTCGACGATGTCGGGGAGCGCGCCGACGATCAGCAGGCGGCGCGTGTCGGTCGGCGCGACCGGGCAGGCCGGCACCAGTGATGCCAGGCACGCATCCTCGCCCTGCGTGAAGGTCGTCTCGATGCCCGAGCCGGAGTAGTTGAGGATGCGGACGCCGGGCTGCGACTGCGACAGGCGGGCAGCGGCGCGGCTGAGGTCGAGCTTGATGACTTCGCTCGGGCAACTGCCAACGAGGAACAGCAATTTGATCTCGGGGCGGCGCTCGAGCAGGCGGGCGACGACGCGGTCGAGTTCCTCGTTGGCGTCGGCGAGGCCGGCGAGGTCGCGCTCCTCGATGATCGCGGTGGCGAAGCGAGGCTCGGCGAAGACCATGACCCCTGCGGCGGATTGCAGCAGGTGGGCGCAGGTGCGGCTGCCGACGACGAGAAAGAAGGCGTCCTGGACCTTGCGGTGGAGCCAGACGATACCGGTCAGCCCGCAGAACACCTCGCGCTGGCCGCGTTCGCGCAGGATCGGACGCGGGGCGGCGGCAGCGGCGAGGGCATGGTTCATGCGGCGACCGCTCCGGTTGGAGCACTGGACTGGAGCCGCGCGGCGCGGAGCTTCAGGATGAACTGAGCCGCATTGACGACGTAGGTCGCGTACGCCGCCAGCGCGAGCCACATCCGCCCCTCGACGCCAAACGCGCCCGTCGCGAGGCACACCAGATAGGCGGTGTGCAACGCCAGCACGAGCATGGAGAAGACGTCTTCCCAATAGAATGCGGGCGCGAACAGGTAGCGGCCGAAGACCACTTTCTCCCAGATCGAGCCCGTGATCATGATCGTGTAGAGCAGCAGCGTCTTGACCACGATCGACGCGGTCGCCGCCGTCTCGCCGCTGCCGGTGTCGAGATAGCGAAGCACCAGCACAAGGCTGATCGCGAACGCCAGGAACTGGATCGGCGCAAGAATGCCCTGGACCAGCGTCCACGCGGTAGCGTCGCGACGGGCGCGTTCGAGGGGCGTGTACAGCCCGGTGCGAACCCCTTGGACCCCGTAGCCGCTCCCGTCGTTGTCGTTACTGTCGCGCATCGCTGCCTGACTCGTTGGTCGTGTCTTGAGCCAAATCTAGGGTCAGGACTCATTGATCAGAGCCAGAAGATGACGGTAGCGGCGATGGCGATGGCTGAGAAGAAGGTGTGGGCGCAGCGGTCGTAGCGGGTGTGGATGCGCCGCCAGTCTTTGAGTTTGCCGAACATGTTCTCGATGCGGTGGCGCTGGCGGTAGATGGTCCGGTCGTGCGGGATCGGGGTTTTTCGATTGGCCTTCGACGGGATGCACGGCGCGATGCCCTTGGCGATCAGGGCGGCGCGGAACCAGTCGGCGTCGTAACCCCGGTCGCCGAGCATCGCCTTGGCCTTGGGCAAGGCATCGAACATCAACGCTGCGCCCTTGTAGTCGCTGGTCTGCCCTTCGGTGAGCAGCATGACCAGCGGCCGGCCCTGGCCGTCACAGACCGCGTGCAGCTTGGAGTTCAGGCCGCCTTTGGTCCGGCCGATACATCGGGGAAGAGCCCCTTTTTGAGCAGACTGGCAGCGGTCCGATGCGCCTTCAGATGGGTCGCGTCGATCATCAGCCGGTCGGGCTTACCGCCCTTGGCCGCCAGCGCTGCGAAGATGCGGTTGAACACGCCCAGCCGGCTCCAGCGGATAAAGCGGTTGTAGATCGTCTTGTGTGGGCCGTAATCCTTGGGCGCGTCCCGCCAGCGCAGCCCATTGCGGATCACGAAAATGATCCCGCTGATTACCCGCCGGTCATCCACCCTCGGCACACCGTGCGACAACGGAAAATGCGGCTCGATCCGGCGCATCTGCGCCTCCGACAACCAGATCAGATCACTCATCGCGACGCCTCCTCAGCGCCGCGATTGAATCAGATCAGCGTCGTCGTGGGAATCCCTTTAATAGGTCCTGAGCCTAGCACCCGCAAACGTCGTGTCAAATCTTTTGGACGTAAGGGCCAATTGACACATTCCTCGAATTTTGAGAGTGATTGACGATGGGATTGCAAGGCCTTGTAGGTGAGCGTAGCCTCAGCCGAGTCGCGATAGGCGAAACCGGCAAACGGCAGCCGTCGCGACGAATGGACGTGCTTTGTGCATCCAATCGGGGTGGGCCGCTTATGGCTTCTATGCGTGACGTGATTTTCGCCGATCGGCGCGACGGTGCCGACGAAATCTCTCCAACCGCGCTTCAGCGGTTGATCGAGGGTGAGATCATCCCGCGGCTGTTGATGGCGCATCGGCCGAGCGCCAGCCTGCCGCCCGTGCTCACGGTGGTCGATGCTCAGGTTCCACCCGGCGCCGCCGAGCGCTTCGCCACCGCGGCGCTGAAGAGCGAGGCCTACGCTCTCCTGGTTGATATCGACGTGCAGGTCGCACGCGGGGTCAGCGTCGAGACGGTGTTCCTCGACATCCTCGCTCCCGCCGCTCGCTATCTTGGAGAACTGTGGGACAACGACGCCTGTGACTTCGTCGATGTCACGATGGCCTTGTGGCGGCTCCAGGAAATCGTCCACGAACTCGCGGCACGGCTTCCCGGTGCGGCGGAACGCCGCGGCGGTGAACGGCGCGCGCTATTTGCGCCGATGCCCGGCGAGCAGCATGGTTTCGGCTCGCTGATGGTCGAGGAATTTTTTCGCCGTGCCGGCTGGGCAACCGCGAGCGAACCCGGTGCGAGCGAGGCCGATCTCGTCGCCATCGTCGCCCAGCGCTGGTTCGAGCTGGTCGGGCTGACGGTTGCGTCTGCTGAGAATATCGAGGCGCTGCCCCGTGTGATCAATGCCTTGCGTACGAATTCGCGCAATCCGCGGCTCGGTGTTATGGTCGGTGGCAGGGTGTTCGTCGAACATCCGGAGTGGGCGGCCGAGTGCGGCGCCGACGCCACCGCTGCCGATGGTCGGCAGGCGGTTCTGGTCGCGGAGTCGCTCGTCGATGATCTCATGCAGGACGCTGATCAGGCAATCGCCGCTGGTGGCTGACCGCGCGCCTCGACCAACTGGCTGAGGCGATGGACCTGTCTTCCCCGTTGGCTGCGGTCCCGTTCCGGGGCGGTGGCGCATTGCTGCAGGGCGTCGATGCCGACGTCGCGGCACGGATCATCGCGGCCTCAGGTGATGTCGCGCTGGTCCTCGACGGTGGCGGTATCATCCGGGATGTCGCGCTCGGCAGCGGCGAGTTCGCGAAAGAGGGTTTCGACAGCTGGATCGACCGGCCGTGGATCGACACGGTTACCGCCGAAAGCCGCGGCAAGATCGAGGAAATGCTTCGTGACGCGGGGTCACGGACCGCCGCGCGCTGGCGGCAGGTCAATCACCCGCTGGCGGAAGGCGAGGTGCCGATCCGCTACCTGGCTATTGACGCCGCGAACGATGGCCGGGTCATCGCCATCGGCCGCGACATGCGCGCCGCCGCGGCGCTCCAGCAGCGCCTGCTCGCCGCACAACAGTCGATGGAGCGCGACTACGTCCGGCTGCGCCAGGTCGAGACCCGCTACCGGCTGCTGTTCGAGCAGTCTGGGGAGGCGGTGTTCATCGTCGAGACCGCGACCCGCCGGATCACCGAGGCCAATCCCGCCGCGCGCGGACTGACCGCCGGCGTCGAGCGCCTCGCTGGCCAAGCCTTTGCCGCTCAGCTGGCGCCGGCTTCACGTGACACTGCGCTGGCGCTGCTGGGCGCGGTCGCCGCTGCCGAGCAGGTCACACCCGCTGTTGTCGAGACCGAGACGGGCACCCTCTGCAGCATGTCGGCGACATTGTTCCGACAGGACCGCGGCAGTTATTTCCTCGTCCGCCTTGCCCCCGCAGGCGTGCTCTCGCCGGTCGGTGCCGGACCAGCCGCCGACGCGCCCGACCGCCGGCTTGTCGACGTCCTCGACCGCTTGCCCGATGCCTTCGTCCTCACCGATGACAACCTCGACATCATCACCGAGAACGCCGCCTTCCTCGATCTCAGCGAAACCCCGCGACGATCCGCGCTGAAGGGCGCGCCGCTATCGCGCTTTCTTGGCCGCCCGGGCATCGACCTCGGCGTTCTGGTGCAGCAGCTTCGCGACCACGGCACGGTCCGCAACTTCGCAACTATAGTACGCGGCCAACACGGTGCCGAAGAGGAGGTCGAGGTCTCGGCCGTCCTCGCCGGCGAGCCCGGCCAGGTCTGCTTTGGTTTCTCGCTGCGCACGGCGCGCCGCTCCGCCATCGAGATCGCGCCGACTGGTCGCGCCCTGCCGCGTTCGGTCGAGCAGCTGACCGAGCTGGTCGGCCGCGTCCCGCTCAAGGATATCGTGCGCGAGTCGACCGACCTCATCGAGCGGCTGTGCATCGAAGCCGCGCTTACGTACACCTCCGACAACCGGGCCAGCGCCGCCGAAATCCTCGGGCTAAGCCGGCAGAGCCTGTATTCCAAGCTGCACCGCCACGGTCTAGGCAACCTGTCCGGCGTCGGGGACGAATAGGGCGGCACAACGCACAGGCGTTTTCGTCGTTTCCGTACAATACCAAACCACGAACACGCTCTAACTTCGTCAACATGAGCAGGATCGCCGCATTCGCTTTTGCCGTGCTGGCCTATCTGCTGTTCTTCGCGACCTTCCTCTACCTCGTCGCCTTTGTCGGCGACCTGCCGTGGGTGCCGGTGTCCGTCGACCGCGGGCCGACCTCGCCGTGGCCGCTGGCGGCGGTGATCGACCTTGGGCTGATCGCGCTGTTCGGGGTCCAGCATAGCGTCATGGCGCGGCCCTGGTTCAAGAAGCACTGGACGCGGATCATCGGGCTGGTCGCCGAACGCAGCGCCTATGTCGTCATCGCCAGCCTGATGCTGATCGTGCTGTTCCTCGGCTGGCAGCCGATCGGCGGCGAGGTCTGGCACGTCCGCGCGCCCTGGGCAGAGTGGACCTTGTGGGGGCTGTTCGCGCTCGGCTGGGCGATCGTGCTGGTCAGCACACTGCTGATCTCGCACTTCGAGCTGTTCGGGCTCGCGCAGGCCTGGCTTCACCTTCACCGCCGCGAGCCAGCAGCACCGCGCTTCCACACCCCGATGCTGTACAAGGCGGTGCGTCATCCACTCTACACCGGCTTCATCATCGCCTTCTGGGCCGCGCCGGTGATGACGTTCGGCCATCTCCTGCTGGCGGTCGCGATGACCGCCTACATCGTCATCGCGATCCAGTATGAAGAGCGCGACCTGACCGAGTTGTTCGGGGAGGATTACCGCGACTATCAGACGCGGGTCGGGATGCTCGTCCCCGGCGTCGGCAAATCCTCACGCTGAATCGTTAAAATGAGTGTCCAACGCGGTTGACGCTTTAGAGCGTCACGCATAGCGTTCACCCATGGCTGAAGCCGCCACCGCCGTGAAGTCGGAGCCGCCCATCGCGCGGCCAAGGCCACGCGACATCCTCGAACTGCTTAAGCCCGTAACCTGGTTCCCGCCGATGTGGGCGTTCCTGTGCGGGGTCGTGTCATCGGGTGAGCCGCTGGCGCAGCGCTGGCCGTTCCTCGTCGCCGGGATGCTGCTCGCGGGGCCGATCGTGTGCGGCACATCGCAGGCGATCAACGACTGGTTCGACCGCCACGTCGACGCGATTAACGAGCCCGGCCGGCCGATCCCGTCGGGGCGCATTGCCGGGCGTTGGGGGCTCTACATTGCGCTCATCGGCAATGTCGTGGCGCTGGCAGTCGGTGCCGCGATCGGACCGTGGGTGCTGCTCGCGACAGTTGTCGGGCTGGCCTCGGGCTGGGCCTACAGCGCGCCGCCGCTGCGCCTCAAGCTAAGCGGCTGGTGGGGTCCGGCGGTCTGCGCGCTGAGCTACGAGGGGCTGTCGTGGTTCACCGGCGCCAGCGCGATGACCGGGACCGTGCCGCAGGTGCCAGTGCTGATCGTCATCCTGCTCTACAGCCTTGGCGCGCACGGCATCATGACGCTGAACGACTTCAAGGCGGTCGAGGGCGACGCACAGATGGGCGTGCGCTCGCTACCGGTGACGCTCGGGGTCGACACCGCGGCACGACTGGCATGCGCCGTGATGGCAGTGCCGCAGATCGTCGTCGCGGCGCTGTTGCTGCAATGGGACCGCGAATGGTCGGCGGCGATCGTCGCAAGCGTGCTCGTCGTGCAACTGTTGTGCATGGTCCGGCTGCTCAGGGACCCGCGCAGGTATGCACCGTGGTACAACGCCACCGGGGTCACGCTGTACGTCAGCGGCATGCTCGCGGCAGCGTTCGGGATCGCCGCATCGTGAGGACTGCATCGTGAGGACCGGCGCCGACAGCCTCGGCTGGCCGGGCATCGTCCGGCTCGGGCTGGTGCAGGCCTCGATCGGCGCGATCGTGATGCTGGCGACGTCGCTGCTCAACCGCGTCATGGTCGTCGAGTTCGCGCTGCCAGCGACGCTGCCGGCGGGCCTCGTCGCGTGGCATTATGCGGTGCAGATGACGCGCCCGCACTGGGGCCATGGCTCCGACAAGGGCTCGCGGCGGACGCCGTGGATCATGGCGGGAATGGCGGCGCTGGCGCTCGGCGCGATGCTGGCAACCGACGCGACACTGACCATCGCAGCGCGCCCGGTGTTCGGCATGGTGCTCGCGGTCGCCGGGTTCAGCTTGATCGGCGCGGGCGTCGGCGCGGCCGGGACTTCACTGCTGGCGCTGCTGGCGAGCGAGGTTGCGCCCGAGCGTCGCCCCGCGGCGGCCGCGATGACGTGGATCATGATGATCGCCGGCATTGCCGGGACAGCAGGACTGGCGGGCCATCTGATCGAGCCGTTCAGCCCCAAGCGCCTGACCGCGGTCGTCGCCGGGATCGCACTGACCGCGCTGGTCGTGTCGCTGCTCGCAGTCTCGGGGGTCGAGCGCGCCCGCGTGCTGCCCGTCCACGGCGACACCTCGCCCGCCTTCGGCACTGTCATCGCCGAGATCTGGGCCGACGACCGGGCGCGGCGCTTCACCATCTTCGTCTTCGTCTCGATGCTCGCCTACAGCGCGCAGGACCTGATCCTCGAACCATTCGCGGGCCTGCGCTTCGGCCTGACGCCGGGCCAGTCGACCAGCCTTTCGGGCATCCAGCACGGCGGCGTGCTGGCCGGGATGCTGCTCGTCGGCATCGGCGGCAACGCCTTCTCGAAGGACGCGGGCTGGATGCGCGGCTGGACCGTTGGCGGCTGCTTTGGCTCGGCGGTGGCGCTGGCGGGACTCGTGATGGCGGCGCGGGTCGGCATGGCCTGGCCGCTGACCGCCAACGTCGCGCTGCTCGGCTTTGCCAACGGCGTCTTCGCGGTGGCGGCGATCGGTTCGATGATGGGCCTCGCGGGGGCCGACGGTCCGGGACGCGAGGGTCTCAGGATGGGCGTGTGGGGCGCGGCGCAGGCGGTCGCCTTCGGCATCGGTGGGTTCGCGGGGGCGGCGGGGGTCGATGTGCTGCGCGCCGTCACCGGCGACGCGCCGACATCATTCGCCAGTGTGTTCGCGGCAGAGGCGGCGCTGTTCGTCGTCGCGGCGCTGCTGGCGCTGCAGATCGGCAAGGTGGCGCGCAAGACGCCCGACATGGTGGGAGCTTCGGCATGAGCGAGACTTATGATGCGGTGGTGGTCGGCGGCGGCCCGTCGGGAGCAACCGCCGCGACGACGCTGGCGCGTGCGGGACGCAAGGTACTGCTGCTCGACCGCGCCGGGCGGATCAAGCCGTGCGGCGGCGCAGTGCCCCCGGTCGCGATCCGCGACTTCGCGATCCCCGACCATTTGATCGTCGGCAAGGCGAGTCTGGCGCGGATGATCGCGCCGTCGGGTAAGACCGTCGACATGCCGGTCGGCGAAGGCACCGTCGGCATGGTCGACCGCGGCGAGTTCGACGAGTGGCTCCGCGCCCGCGCCGCCGAGGTCGGGGCCGAGCGCCGCACCGGCACCTTCGAGAAGGTCACCCGCGATACCGACGGCACCGCACTGGTCAACTACCGGCGCACCCGGAGCGGCCCGGTAGAGCAGGTCCGCACCCGCGCCGTCATTGGTTGCGACGGTGCCCGCTCGGCGGTGGCGCGGCAGAACCTCAAGGGCGCCGAGCGCATGCCGTGCGTCTTCGCCTACCACGAGGTCGTCGCCTCTCCCGTCGGGGACACCGAGGGCTTCGACCGGGCGCGGTGCGACGTTTACTACCAGGGCAAGCTGTCGCCAGACTTCTACGCCTGGATTTTCCCGCACGGCGACCAGGCCTCGATCGGGGTCGGCAGCGCCAACAAGGGCTTCGAGCTCCGAGATGCGGTCAAGCGCCTGCGCCAGGAGACCGGCCTCGACGCCCAGACGACGATCCGCAGCGAGGGCGCGCCGATCCCGCTCAAGCCGCTGAAGCGCTGGGACAACGGCCGCGACATCGTCGTCGCGGGTGATGCCGCGGGCGTCGTCGCGCCGGCCTCGGGCGAAGGCATCTATTACGCCATGACATGCGGCGACCTCGCGGCGAATGCGGTCGGCCAGTTCCTCGACACCGGCGATGCGAGGGCGCTGCGGCAGGCCCGCAAGCAGTTCATGAAGGCCCACGGCACGGTCTTCCGGGTGCTCGGGATCATGCAGTATTTCTGGTATTCGAGCGACAAACGCCGCGAGCGCTTCGTCAAGATGTGCCGCGACCCCGACGTTCAGCGCCTGACCTGGGAGGCGTACATGAACAAGGCCCTCGTCCGCCGCGACCCGATGGCGCATGTCCGCATCTTCGCGAAGGACACGCTCCACCTGATCCAGTCGATCGGCAAGCCGAAGCCGGCACGGGTCAATTGAGCGACTTCTTCCTGCACGGCAACGCCGTGCGCCTGATCATGCTCGTCATCGTGATCGAGCTGGTCTGGCTGGCATTGCGTCGCCGGACCGACCTGTTCTCAGCGCTGCTGCCCGGGTTCCTGATCCTGTGGGCGATGTGGGAAGCTCAGGTCGGCGCAACCTGGCAGTGGGTGGCGGGGCTGCTGGCACTCAGCCTCCCCGCTCACCTGTACGATCTGAGGCGGCGGCTCAGGCCGCCCACCTGAGACGCGGCTTATTGGGTCTTCAGGTACGCAATGACGTTGGCGCGGTCCTGAGGGTTCTTGAGACCGGCAAAGCTCATCTTGGTGCCGGGAACGATGGTGCGCGGTGCCTCGAGATACTCGAACAGCTTCGCCTCGGTCCAAGTGATGCCGCTGGTCTTGTTCGCGGTCGAGTAGACATACTTCGGCTCGATACCGGCCTTGCGCCCGACGACGGCGTGGAGTGACGGCCCGATGCGGTTCACGCCAGGGGTGGTGACGTGACAGGTCTTGCACTGCGTAAAGACCTTAGCCCCGGCGGCGGCATCACCGTGAAGCTTGGCATACGCGGCGACTGCGGCCGGGGACGGCCCGGGAGCAGCAAAAGCCGGGACGGCGGCAAAGGCGGTGGCAACGACGATCAAACCAAACTTCTGCATGTAAACTCCCCAGTGAGCTACGGACGTAGTCCGTCGTTGATATACAATCTCGAAGCCGGAGTAAGGTTCCGAACGTGGGACCAAAGCGCGCAGCCGCACATTTTCCAGCGGTCTGGCGTCGTTCGATCCCGGCGCTAGACTGGAGCCCACATGGCGAACACCTGGCACTTTCACCCCGACCGCGCGGCGCTGCTCGCCGAGGCCCACGCCCGCCCGTACACGCCGTTAGTCAGCCCGATGGTCGCGTCGCGGCTGGCGACATTGTCCGGCGAATCGGGCCTCGCCGCCGACCGTGATCACATGGCGGCGTTGTGCCGGAGCCTAGCCTCCGCCGAGCCCGGGCCCGAGTCGCGCTGGTGCGCGCTCGATGCCGGCAGCTGGTCGCTGCGCTGGGAGCGCCACACCGAATTTTCGACGTGGACCTTCTTCCGCAGCTCCGACCGCAGCCACCCGTTTCTGGAGGACGCCTTCGACCGCGCCCCGCGCGACTGGCTGGCGGCGCTGCCCGGCGAGCTGCTGGTCGCGACGACCCTCGATCTCCGCACGCGCGAGAGCGCATCGTCGATCGCGGCGATGCTCGGCGGCGACGCCATCGGTGCGCAGCTGCTCGACGGTGCGGCCTCGGTGTTCACCGACCTGCGCCCCGACGCCGGCGGCATGACCCGTTATTTCCTGCTCGACAACGGCGACGACCCGGCCAGCGCCGGCCGGCTGGCGCTCGGCCTGCTCGAGATCGAGACCTACCGGCTGATGGCGCTGCTGGCGTTCCCGGTGGCGCGCGCCGCCGGCCAGGAGCTCGGGCGGATCGAGGTCGAGGCGCGCGAACTGGCCTCGCAACTGGCGCGCGACAGCGGCGTCGATGAAGACCGGCGGCTGCTCGCACGCCTCGTCGTGCTGGCCGGCGCGGCGGAGGCGCTCAACGCCCGCACGAGTTTTCGCTTCGGCGCCGGGTCCGCCTATCACGACATCGTCCGCGACCGCATCGCGGCGCTGCGCGAGACCCCGATCGCCGGGCTGCAGACGCTCGGCGCGTTCATGGAGCGGCGGCTCGCTCCCGCGATGCGGACCTGCGACACCGTCGCGGCGCGCGAGCGCGACGCGATCGAGCGGATTGCCCGCACTGGCGAGATGCTGGCGATCCGCGTCGGCGTCGCGGCCGAATCGAGCAGCGCCGCGCTACTCGCTTCGATGGACCGACGCGCCCAACTCCAGCTTCGCTTGCAGCGCCTCGTCGAGGGCCTCTCGGTCGCGGCGATCAGTTACTACCTGCTGTCGCTCGCGGGCTATGTGTTCAAGGGCATCGAGCATGTCCGCCCCAGCTTCGACGCGGTGCTGGCGACCGGTATCATCGCGCCATTGCTGGTGCTGACGGTGTGGCTGCTGATGCGCCGCCTGCGCGACCGGCTCGAGGCCGAGCATCGGGACTGAGGGGCGAAGCGGTCCTATTCTGGTGCGCCGGATAGTGGCCAGAGTTGTCAGAGTTGTCAGAGTTTACACCCACGCGGGTTTTGCGATTTCGGCGGCGGCTGGCGCGGTGGCGCGAAAAGCGCGCGATTCCAGTGGTTTTGTCGCTCGGCGATGAGAAAGAGCAGGTCCTAATTCGGGCTTGAGGCCAATGTACCAAATCGGCGCGCTGTAGGACAGGGCCGGCTTGGCTGCGGGTGGAGTCGGCGGCACCAACTCACGATTGTCGGATGATGACCCCGCCCCTACGGCAGCGCCGGCCGCGTCGCCACGGCGGTGTCCTCGAGGCTCGCCAGCCCGCTCAACCCCGCCCGCAAGCGCCGCGCCGCCGCCAGCCACGTCTCGCGCGCCGGAGTGACCGGACGCCGCTCGACCAGCATCACGGCACGCGGCAGGTCGCCCGCCGCCAGTGCCGCATCGGCCTGCGCCAGCGGATCCCCGGTCGTCGTACCGCGGTCGCGGACCGTGACGATGTCAGACAGCCCCGCGGTCAGCTCGTTCCACCAGCCGGTGCCGGGTGCCGCGGTCGTGTCGCGCATCCGGGCGAGGCCGGTACGCAGGCCCGCGAGTGTCACCGGAGCCACGGTCACCGCGACGACCGCCTCGACAGCCGGGCTGGCGCGCTGCCCGAACAGGGTGCGGAGCGGACCGGCAAGGCCCGGCGCAGCGCGTCCGGTGTCGATGGCGCGACGGGCGGCAAGCACCGCGAGCGCGCCCTGCGCCCGGTCGGCATCGGCACGCGCCGCCTGTAGGGTCAGCACGGTCTGTCCGGCGCTGGCATCGACGCGCCCGGTCAGTGCGGCGACGCTGCTGGTCAGCGCGTCGATCCGCGCGGTCCCGGCGTTACCGGCGCGTTCGAGCCCGTCGAGCCGCGCCTCGACGGCAGCGACGCGCTCATTGGCCCCGGTCCCGGCGGCGGGCGCGAGCAGGCGCTGGGCCGGACGCGCCTCGACGGCGCGAAGACGCGCGTCCAGCGCGGCAAGCTGGCTCCGCAAGGCGGAGACGTCGGGGGCGGCACCGTCGACCGCATCGAAGCCCGGCAACTGGCTGCGAACGCTGCGCTCGAACCATGGGTTGGCGATCAGCCCGAGCGCGAACACCAGCAGCAGCGCGGCGACGACCCACGGCGCGACGCTGCGGTCGCGGCGCGGGGTCATCGCGATCGGGGTGGCAGCCATGCGCGCCCGGAAACGGTCGGTGGCGTCCTGCGAGTCGACGTTGTCCATGCGCGCTCCGTGCGGGTTTCAGGCCGGACTCTCGCACGTCAGGCGGGCGGCGGCAAAGAGGGCATCCTCGGTCGGCTCGGTCGCGACGACGACGAGCGCCCAGCCGGGACCCGCCGCAGCGGCGACGAACAGGCTCAGCGCCGCAAGCGTCACGCGTGCCCGGTCACCGGTAAACAGCGCGGCGAAGTGCGCAGCGGTGCGGGCGGAATAGAGCAGGACGACATCGCCCGCGAAGCCGGGGAGGCTGGGCGCGAGGTCAGCGGCATAGACCGTCGCGAGCCCGACGGTCAGCCCGGGCGGCACCGTCGCCTCGCTGCGGTCGCGGCCGGCGAGGTGAAGAAGCCGCGCGATGCCGTCGCCGGCAGCGAGTCGGAAGACCGCGCTCGCATCGCCGCGTGCCGGGCGAACGTCGGTGAAGCCGGCCTCGCGCGCCGCAGCGGCGGTCGCCTCGCCGACGGCATAAGCGGGGAGATGGGTGAGGGGCTTCAATTCGGCTCCACCGAAGCCGGGGGCGCTCGCGCTGGTGAAGGCGACCGCGTGCCAGTCACCGCGGGGCACGCTCCACGGGACCGCGCGCGGGACCAGCAGCGGCGCGACGACGACCTCGTGGCCCAGCGCGCGCAGGCGGGCGGCGGTGCGCGACGCGGCCGGCTCCGGGCGGGTAACGAGGACGCGCATCGCTAGCGGCGCGCCGGGCGGGTCACTCGCCGAACTGCGCCCTGAGCGCCGGGCTGGCACGCGCCAGCAGCTCGGCGGCGAGCACCGCAACCGCGTCGGCGGCACCGTCGCGCGTTGCCTCGACCGAGCCACGCTGGCGCTCGGAACCGTCCGCCAGGATGATCTCGCCGGTGAACTGCAGGCCCGCACCGTGGACCCGCGCCAAGGCCGCGACCGGCGAGTGGCAATCGGCATCGAGGCAGGCGAGGAAATGCCGCTCCAGCCGCACCGCGGTGCTGGTGTCGTCGTGGTCGATCGCGGCGACCGCGGCGGCGACGGCGATGTCGCCCCTGCGCACCGCGATACCGACCGCGCCCTGTGCCGGGGCCGGCAGCCACTCGTCGATCTCCAGCGCGACGCCCGCGTCGATGCCGAGCCGGTCGAGGCCTGCAGCGGCCAGCAGGGTCGCGTCGAAGTCGCCCGCCTCGATCCGGGCCAGCCGGGTCGCGACGTTGCCGCGCAGCATCTCGATAACCAGGTCAGGCCGTGCCGCATGAAGCTGCGCGGCGCGGCGCGGACTCGACGTGCCGACCCGGCCGCCCTGCGGTAGCGCCGCCAGCGACTCGGCCCCGATCAGCCGGTCGCGGACATCGGCGCGGGGCAGCATCGCGACCAGCATGATATCATCAGCGAGGTCGGTCTCGACGTCCTTCATCGAGTGCACCGCGAAGTCGATGCGGCGGTCGATCAGCGCCGCGTCGAGCTCGCGCGTCCACAGCGCCTTGCCGCCGATCTCGGCAAGCGGGCGGTCCTGGACGCGGTCGCCGACGGTCGAGATGACGACGATCTCCGACCGCGTGCCACGCCCCGCCAGTGCGGTGGCCACCATCCGGGCCTGCGCGAGCGCCAGCGGCGAGCCCCGGGTCCCGAGCTTCAGAATTGCATCCATCGCCGCCGCTTGTGCTAGGGCGCGCCGGGCATGGCAAGCGTCAGTCCTCTCATCCTCGGTATCGAATCGAGCTGCGACGAAACCGCGGTCGCACTCGTGCGCGGCGACCGCACGATCGTTGCACAAGCGGTCGCCAGCCAGGACGCTGCGCACCGGCCGTTCGGCGGCGTCGTCCCCGAAGTCGCGGCGCGCGAGCACGTTGCCGCGCTCACCCCGATGGTGAAGCGGGTGCTGGCCGAGGGCGGGGTCGCGCTCGCCGACGTCGATGCGGTCGCCGCCACCGCCGGCCCAGGGCTGATCGGCGGGGTGATGATCGGGTTGGTCACCGCCAAGGCGCTCAGCTTTGCCGCCCGCAAGCCGCTGATCGCGGTCAACCACCTCGAGGGGCACGCGCTGAGCCCGCGGTTGATCGATCCGGGGCTGGCATTTCCTTACCTGCTGCTGCTCGTCTCCGGCGGGCACTGCCAGTTGCTCGCGGTCGAGGGCGTCGGGCGCTACCGGCGACTCGCGACGACGATCGACGATGCGGTCGGCGAAGCGTTCGACAAGACCGCCAAGATCCTCGGCCTCGGCTTTCCCGGCGGCCCGGCGGTCGAACGCGCGGCGCTGGGGGGTAACCCCTCTGCAGTACCGCTGCCCCGCCCGCTGGTCGGCAGCGCCGAGCCGCATTTCTCGTTCGCGGGCCTGAAGAGCGCGGTCCTGCGCGCCCACGCCACCGGCAACTACAGCATCGCCGACCTCGCCGCGTCGTTCCAGGCGGCCGCCATCGATTGCCTGACCGACCGCACCCGGCTGGCGCTCGCGGCAATGCCCGAGGCGAGTGCGCTCGTCGTCGCGGGGGGAGTCGCGTCGAACAGCGCGGTCCGCGCGATGCTTGCTGCGACGGCCACTGCTGCGCGCACGAAATTCGTCGCACCACCGCCGTGGCTGTGCACCGACAACGCCGCGATGATCGCCTGGGCGGGGGCGGAGCGGCTGGCGCTCGGGCTGGTCGACGGGCTCGACGCGGCGGCGCGCCCGCGGTGGCCGCTCGACCCGAACGCCGAGGCCGCGCGCGGTGCGGGGGTGAAGGCATGAGTGGCATCGGCGTTCTCGGCGGCGGCGCATGGGGGACGGCGCTCGCTGCCGTTCTCGCCGGCAAGGGCGAGGCGGTGACGCTCTGGGCGCGCGAGGCCGACGTCGTCGCGAGCATCAACGACGCGCGGCGCAACACACGCTTCCTGCCCGGGGTCGAGCTACCCGCCGGAATTACCGCGACCACCGACCTCGCCGCGCTCGATGCCTGCGATACTTGGCTAGTGGTAACGCCCGCCCAGCACCTCCGCTCGGTCCTCGCCGCCGCGCCTCAAGGTTTGCGGACGCTTGTGCTGTGCGCCAAGGGCATCGAGGCGGGCACGCACCTACTTATGGCCGAGGTCGCGGCCGAAGCGCTGCCCGGCGCGGCGCTGGCGATCCTGTCGGGCCCGACCTTCGCCGCCGAAGTCGCGAGCGGCCAGCCGACCGCGATCACGCTCGCCTGCGCCGACGCCGAACTGGGTGCGAAGCTGGTGGCACGGCTCGCGACCCGCTCGTTCCGCCCCTACCTGACCGACGACGTCACTGGCGCGGAGATCGGCGGCGCGGTCAAGAACGTGCTGGCGATCGCGTGCGGCGTGGTCGCCGGGCGCGGCCTCGGCGACAATGCCCGCGCGGCGCTGCTCAGCCGGGGCTATGCCGAGATGACGCGGTTCGCGGTGGCACGCGGCGGCCGCCCCGAGACGCTCGCGGGGTTGTCGGGGCTCGGCGACCTCGTACTGACCTGCGGCTCGCCAAAGTCGCGCAACATGAGCCTCGGGTTCGCAATCGGCGAAGGTCGCCCGGCCGCTGAACTGTTGTCGAACCGCGACACCGTCGCCGAGGGTGCCGCGACCGCGCCGGTACTGGTTGAGGCGGCGCGCTCGGCCGGGGTCGAGATGCCGATCGCGGAAGCCGTGGCGGCGCTACTGGCGGGCGCTCCGGTCGGCCCGGTGATCGCCGCGCTGCTCGACCGCCCGCTCAAGTCGGAGCGCTAGAAGTCGCTCTCTCTAGAAGTCCACCGCGATCCCGCCCTTTTCCCAGTCGCCGTAGCGCACCGGGTCGAGCCCGCCGCGTCCGCCGACCTCGGGATCGGGCGGCAGCGACGGGTCCATCTCGGGCTCGGGCTCGGTCGGCACCGGGAAATGGTCGGGGAGGTCGTCGGGCCGTGTCGCCATGGGGGTTCTCCGTGGAAGCTCGTTGCGCTACTCCCCAATGCAACGCCGAACAACGGCGAAGGGGACCGGTCATGATCTATCCTGCGGCGAAACTCGACGGACGTACGATCGCGATCACCGGTGCCGGCAGCGGCATCGGGCGAGCTCTCGCGCTCAACCTGTCGAAGAAGGGCTGCAAGCTCGCCCTCGCAGACAAGGACGCCGACACTTTGGCCGCGACCGGTACGATGCTCGGCAACTATCCGCACTCGACGACCGTGCTCGACGTCAGCGACGACGCCGCGGTCGGCGGCTGGATCGACGCCGCGGCGACCGAGTTCGGCGGCCTCGACGGGATCATCAACAACGCCGGCCTGACCGTGATGGGCTCGTTCGAGGACACCCCCGCGGCCGACTTCAACCGCGTCATGGCGGTCAACTTCGGCGGCGTCGTCAGCGGCTGCCGCCACGTCCTGCCGCACCTGAAGGACCGTCCGCAGGCCTGGATCGTCAACATCAGCTCGGTTTTCGGCATGATGGGCTATCCCGGACAGTCGGCCTATAATGCATCGAAGTTCGCGGTCCGCGGCCTGTCGGAGGCGATGCACCTCGAACTCGCGGTGTCGCATCCCGCGATCCGTGTCGTCCGCGTCCATCCGGGCGGCATCAAGACCAACGTCGTGCGCAACAGCAAGTACGTCGGCGCGATGCCGATACCCTCCAACTTCGACCAGGCCGACACATTCGAGAAAAGCTCGCCGACCACTCCCGAACAGGCCGCTCAGGTCATCGTCGACGGCATGGAACAGGGCCGCCACCGCGTCCTGATCGGCCCCGACGCCCGCATGATCGACCGTCTCGTCCGCCTGTTTCCCGAAACCTATTTCAAGAAGATCGGTAATTTCTTGAGCCGTCAGATCAAGACTTGAGAGCCCCCGAGCCCCCTGGCCTGCCGGCCCGGCGCGGTGCCGCGCGGCTGCTCGATGCGGTCCTCAACCGCGGCCTGCCGCTCGACGGCGCGCTCGACACCTCGCTGCGCGGCATCCAGCGACCCGACGACCGGGCCCTGGCGCGCAACCTCGCCAGTTCGGTGCTGCGCTGGCTGCCCGACCTCGACCGGATCATCGATTCTGCCACCCAACGCCCGCTGCCCGAGGATGCCCGCGCCCGCATGGCGCTGCGCACCGGCATGGCGGGCCACCTGCTCCTCGGCACCCCCGACCACGCGGTGATCGCGACGACGCTGGCGCAGCTCGAGGGCGGGCCGCGCCGGCTGGCGCATGCGGTGCTGTCGCGCTTGCTGCGGGAGGAAGCCAAACTACCGGACGTGCCGACGCTGCCCGACCTGTTCGCGCTGCGCTGGAGCGAGGCGTGGGGGCCGGACGTTGCCGCCGCCGCCGCGGTATCACTGGCCAGCGAGCCGCCGGTTGATCTGACGCTCCATCACGCCGGAAGCACCGACACCTGGGTCGAGACACTCGGTGGCACCAGCCTGATGCCGGGCCACGTCCGCCTGCCGCGCGGCATCGCGGTGCCCCAGCTCGCAGGGTTCAGCGACGGCGCGTGGTGGGTCCAGGACCTCGCCGCGAGCCTGCCGGCGCGCGTGCTCGGGGCGAAAGCCGGCGAGGCGGTGCTCGACCTGTGCGCCGCACCCGGCGGCAAGACGCTGCAACTCGCGGCGGCCGGAGCCTCGGTGACCGCGCTCGACATCTCGGCGCAGCGCATGGAGCGAGTTCGCGACAACCTCACGCGCACACAGCTCAAGGCCGAGCTGATCGTCGCCGACGCGCTGAAGTGGCAGCCCAAGCGCCAGTACGACCGCATCCTGCTCGATGCGCCGTGCTCGGCGACCGGGATCTTCCGCCGCCATCCCGACGTGCTCTACGCCCGCTCGTCGCGCGATCTCGCGCCGCTGCTCGAACTCCAGGCGGCTCTGCTCGACCGCGCGTGCGGCTGGCTGGTGCCGGGAGGAACGCTGGTCTTCTCGACCTGCTCGCTCGAGCGCCGCGAGGGCGAGGACCAGCTTGCGGCGCTGCTGGCGCGCAACCCCGACATGAGCCGCGCGAGTGGAATGCCGGAACTGCCGCAGGGCATCGTTCCAACGCCCGACAACGACCTTCGAATCCTGCCCGGCATGCTCGCCGAAGTCGGCGGCCTCGACGGCTTTTTCGTCGCGCGCGTTACCAAAGTGTAAACCAGGCCTTACAGTTTCCTTCCGGAGGCGTACCGATCACCGTGGAAGGATCGGTTGGCATGAGTCTTGCGATGCTTCCGGCGACAAGGTGATTAAAACTACGGATGCTCGAGTTCCACGTATCCGCTTGAGGGGCGCTCGCCGCCTGACCAGTTTCGGCTCGTCACCGAGTTGGGCGCGTCCGGGGGGCTGGGCGCGCCCTTCGGCGTTTAAAGCATTGGTGACCCCCAAAATTTGGCAAGTCGTAACGCTTCCGGCGTACGTAATGCCCTGCTAGACCCTGATCATGCAGCAACCTGTCCGCATTGCCCCCTCCATTCTGAGCGCCGACTTCGCCCGGCTCGGCGAGGAAGTCCGCGCCGTCGCGGAAGCCGGTGCCGACTGGCTCCACATCGACGTCATGGACGGGCATTTCGTGCCGAACCTGACGATCGGCCCAGCGGTGATCAAGGCGCTCAAGCCCCATTGCGGCCTGCCCTTCGATGTTCACCTGATGATTTCGCCAGTCGATCATTTCCTGGAGGCATTCGCCGAGGCCGGGGCCGACACCATCACCGTCCACCCAGAGGCCGGGCCGCACCTTCACCGCACCGTCCAGCGCATCAAGGCCCTGGGCAAGCGCGCCGGCGTGTCGCTCAACCCGGCGACGCCTGCCAAGACGCTCGACTATATCATCGAGGACATCGACCTGGTGCTGGTGATGAGCGTCAACCCGGGCTTCGGCGGGCAGCGCTTCATCGACAGCCAGCTCCGCAAGATCGCCGCGATCCGCAAGATGATCGATGCCAGCGGCCGCGCCATCGACCTCGAGGTCGATGGGGGCATCGACGCCACGACCGCACCGCTGGCGATAGCGGCGGGGGCGGACGCGCTGGTTGCCGGGACCGCGACGTTTACCGGCGGGCCGTCGCAGTATGCCGCCAACATCGCGCGGCTCCGCGGGTGAACCACGACGACGACGACGCGCGGTTCCCCGGCGTCAACGTTGTCGCGGGCTCAAGTGTCGACAGTGCCGGCGGCACCGTCATCGCGCCGCAGGGCCAGCGCCTACTGCGGATCGGCGGCGACAAGGGGCTGTCGCTGTCAGAGAAACTCGGTCACCGGCTCCAGCACATCGGCTACCGTTCCCCGCTCCACCGCCTGCGCCTGCGCGGCCGCTACCCGCTGCGCCTCGTCGCGGTGCCGACCGACCCGATCCCCGGCGATGCGGGCGTCGGCGAGCGGCTGCTCGCGGGCCGCCTGATCCACGCCGGCCACAACGCCGGGGCCGCCACCGCCGCCTTCCAGGACCCGTCCGCCCCCGAGGCCTGGCGCGACTGGGTCAATGGTTTCGCCTGGCTCCGCGACTTGGCCGCCGCCGCCGGTCGCGCCGAGGGCGCCCGCGCCGCGGAACCGCTGGTGGCGCGCTGGCTGGTCGCCCATGCCGAGTTCGAGACGCTGAGCTGGCGCCCCGACCTGTGCGCCAGCCGGCTGCTGTTCGGCTCCGCCTATGCGCCGTACATCCTGTCGTCGACCGACCACGTCTACCGGTCGGCGGTGCTCAACGCGATGGCGCGCTGGGCCCGCCACCTCGACCGCGCCATCGACAAATTGCCCGATGGGCTGCCCCGCGTCACCGCCTTCGCCGGGCTGATCGCGGCGGGGCTGCTGATCGCCGGCGGCGAGGCGCGGCGGACCCGCGGCGAGACCGGGCTGGCGCGCAGCCTCGACGCGGTGCTGCTCCCCGACGGCGGCATCGTCACCCGCGCCCCCGTCGACCAGGTCGAGCTGCTCGAACTCCTGCTCCTGCTCGAGGCGGTCTATGCGGCGCGGCAGGAGCCGGCGACGCCCCCGCTTGGCCAGGCGATCGCCCGCCTGATCCCGGCACTGAAATCTGTGACGATGGGCGACGGCCGCCCCGGCCACTGGCACGGTAGCAGCGGCGTCGATGCGGCTCGGGTCGACCGCGACATCGCGCTGGCGGGCGGGGAAGCGGTGCGCGCCGCGCGGCACGGAGCGGACTCGGGCTACCAGAGGCTGTCCGCCGGACGAACTTTGTTGGTCGCCGACGCCGGCCCACCGCCGGTCGCCCGGGTCGCGGTCGGGGCGCATGCCGGCACCCTGGCGTTCGAGCTTTCCGATGGGCCGCTATTGCTCGTGGTCAACTGCGGCGGCGGGCGCGGCCTGCCGAAGCCACTGCCCCCCGAACTCGCGGCGGGCCTGCGCACCACCGCGGCGCACTCGACGTTGATCCTCGACGACACCAACTCGACCCGCATCCGGCCCGATGGCGCGCTCGGGCGCGGGGTCGAGGAGGTCGTCGCGCACCGGCAGGAGAGCGAGGCGGGCCACTGGCTCGACCTCGCCCACGACGGCTATGCGCGCCGCCACGGCGTCATGCACCGCCGCCGGCTGTTCCTCAGCGCCGACGGTGCCGACCTCCGCGGCGAGGACGGACTCGAGCCCGTAACCGGCCGTCGCGGCCGCCGCCCCGCTGGCCGCATCGACGTGCGCTTCCACCTCGGGCCCGGCGTCGAGGCGCTGCCGACCGCCGACGGGCTCGGCGCGCTGCTGCGGCTCGAGGGCGGCCGGGTCTGGCAGTTCCGCACGCGGGGCGGCAGCCTCGCTGTCGAGGCGAGCCTGTGGATCGGCGACGACGGTCGCCCCGTCCGCACCCAGCAGCTGGTGATCACCGCGCCCGCCGCCGACAGCGTCCACTGGTCTTTCAAGCGGGCGGGAAAGTAGCCGGGCGCCTCGCCCCGGTCGGTAATTTCGCCTAAGCGCTCGCGCTTCGCTACCGACCAGGACCTGCCATGCCCGACCGTATCAAGATCACCCGCGCGCTCCTTTCCGTCAGCGACAAGACCGGGCTGGTCGAGATCGGCACCGCGCTCGCCCGCCACGGCGTCGAACTGCTTTCAACCGGTGGCACCGCCATGGCGCTCCGGGACGCCGGGCTGAGCGTCACCGACGTCGCCGACCACACCGGCTTCCCGGAGATGATGGACGGCCGGGTCAAGACCCTCCACCCCAAGGTCCACGGCGGCCTGCTGGCGCTGCGCGACGACGCGACCCATGCCGCGTCGATGGCCGAGCACGAGATCGCGCCGATCGACTGTCTGGTGGTCAACCTCTACCCGTTCGAGGCAACCGTTGCGAAGGGTGCGGCCCGCGACGAGATCGTCGAGAACATCGACATCGGCGGCCCGGCGATGGTGCGCTCGGCGGCCAAGAACCACGCCTATGTCGCCTGCGTCACGGCACCCGGCGACTATGCCGGGCTGATCGAGGCGCTCGATGCCGGCGGCGGCACCACCGACCTGGCGTTCCGCAAGTCACTGGCCGCCAAGGCCTTTGCGGCGACCGCGACCTACGATTCGATGATCGCCAGCTGGTTTGGGTTCGCTGACCAGCGCCAGCTGTTCCCCGAGGTGCTGCCGCTCGTCCTGCACGCGCCGCAGGTGCTGCGCTACGGCGAGAACCCGCACCAGCAGGCGGCTTTCTACACCCCGGCCGGGCCGCACGGGCGCGGTGTCGGGCAGGCGGCCCAGGTCCAGGGCAAGGAGCTGAGCTACAACAACCTCAACGACGCCGACGGTGCGCTCGAGCTGATCGCCGAGTTCCGCGACGGTCGCCCCGCGTGCGCGATCATAAAGCACGCCAACCCATGCGGCGTCGCGCAGGCCGACACGCCGGCGGAGGCGTTCGCCGCCGCGTTGGCCTGCGACCCGGTGTCGGCGTTCGGCGGCATCGTTGCGCTCAACCGCACGCTCGACGAAGCGACCGCGCTGGCGATCACCGCGATCTTCACCGAGGTCGTCATCGCACCCGACGCCGACGATGCAGCGAAGGCGGTGTTCGCGGGCAAGAAGAACCTGCGGCTGCTGCTGACCGGCGACCTCCCCGACCCGCGCCGGAGCGGCCTCGCGGTGCGCCAGATCGGCGGCGGCTGGCTCGTCCAGACGCGCGACAACGGCATGGTGACCGAGGCCGAACTCAAGGTCGTGACCAAGCGCGCACCGACCGCGGCCGAGCTCAGCGACATGCTGTTCGCCTGGACCGTCGCGCTCCACGTCAAGTCGAACGCGATCGTCTATGCCCTCGATGGCAGCACTGCCGGCATTGGCGCGGGCCAGATGAGCCGCCTCGATTCCACCCGGGTCGCGGCGTGGAAAGCCGATGACGCAGCCACCGCCGCTGGCTGGGCCAAGCCGCGCACGATCGGCAGCGTCGTCGCCTCGGACGCGTTCTTCCCGTTTGCCGACGGGCTGATCGCCGCCGCCGAGGCGGGTGCGACCGCGGTCATCCAACCCGGCGGCTCGATCCGCGACGCCGACGTGATCGCGGCGGCCGATGAACGGGGACTTGCCATGGTGTTCACCGGGATGCGGCATTTCAGACACTGATCCGCGACGATTTGCGCTGCGCTGCAACATGCCTGACCGTTTGGCTCTTGCCGGGGGAACGCGGTCGTGATTCACTCTGGTCGTTCCGCACCAGCCGGGGGGTTAGCGTGATTCAAGTCGACGTCTACAGGCTCGACCGGCGGCTCGACCGCAGCTTCGAGACCGAGTGCTCATCGCTGTACGAAACGCTGTGCCGCATGGCCGGGCGCCGCATCGACAGCCTTGCCGACCTCGTGCTCGGTGAAGTTTCGGTCCTCCGCGTCGACCTCGGTCGCTATGGGTTCGCGGTCCTGGAGCACCTCCGCTAACCGATGCTTTACGAGCCGGTGCACCACCGGCGACCTGTGGATCGGCGACGTCGGTCAGGGCGCACGCGAGGAGATCGACCGCATCGCCGCCGGCACCAGCGGCCAGAACTTCGGCTGGAGGGCGCTCGAGGGCAACATTCCGACGCCGGGGGTCAATGACCCCGCTCCCTCAAACGCGGTCGCGCCGATCGTGACCTACGACCATGGCGTCGGCCAGGCGATCACCGGCGGCTACGTCTTCCGCGGCGCCAAGCTCGCCGAACTGTCGGGGCGCTATGTGTTCGGCGATTTCGTCGCGGGCAAGATCTTCACCATGGGCCTCGACGGCAGCGGCTTCACCGACATTTCATCGGCGCTCAGCGGATTCGGCCCGATCAGCCCGTCGTCGTTCGGCGAGGACGGCAATCACAACCTCTACGTCGTCGACTATGGCGGCCGGGTCCTGAAGTTCCAGTTCGCCGCCAACGGTGCAGCCGGCTTCGCGGCCTTAGAGGCGGTGCCGGAACCCGCGACCTGGGCGATGCTGGTGACCGGGTTCGCCGCAACCGGGCTCGCGCTCCGCCGGCCGAGACGGAGATCGGTCAGGGCTTCAGAATGAGCTTGCCGAAATTGCCGCCCGAATACAGGTCGTTGAGCGCGCCCGGGAAGTTGTCGATGCAGGTGCGGATGTCCTCCAGTGGCTTGACCTTGCCCGATCGAAGCCAGCCACCGATCGCCGCCTGCGCCTCTGCGTAGCGGTCTGCATAGTCGAAGACCACGAAGCCCTCCATTCGCGCCCGGCTGACCAGCAGGTTTAGGTAGGTCCGCGGCCCCTGGATCTTGGAGCTATCGTTGTAGCCGACGATCGCGCCACAGATCACGACCCGGGCGTGCATCGCGAGCAAGGTCATACAGGTTTCGAGGATCGGGCCGCCGACATTGTCGAAATACACGTCGATGCGCTTTTCGCCGAGCGCGCCCTGCAACGCCTTGTACAGCCCGTCGGCCTTGTAATCGATGCAGGCGTCGAAGCCGAGTTCGTCGACCACGAAGCGGCACTTCTCGGGTCCGCCGGCGATGCCGATGACGTGGCAGCCCTTAAGCCTGGCGATCTGCCCGACCAGCGCGCCGACGCCGCCCGACGCCGCCGACACCACGACCGTCTCGCCGTCCTTCAGCGCGCCGACATCGAGCAGGCCGAAGTATGCGGTCAGCCCGGGCAGGCCGAGCAGGCCGAGCCACGTCTGCGGCGGCGCGAGGCCGGTGTCGATCTTGTACATCCGCTGCGACGGCTCGCTGCTGTCGGTGCGGAGCGCGGCGAATTTCTGGATGCCGAGCATGCCGTGGACGAGGTCGCCGGGTGCGTAGGCGGGGGTGTTCGACTTGAGTACCTCGCCGATGCCACCGGCGCGCATCACCGCGCCGATCTCGACCGGCGCGATGTACGAGCGGCCCGCGTTAATCCAGCCGCGCATCGCCGGATCGAGCGACAGATAGTCGACCCGCACGAGGATTTCGCCAGGACCGGGCTCGGGCATCGCCTCGTCGGCGATCGCCCAGGTCGCGGCGTCGGGCAGCCCGGTCGGGCGCTGCGCGAGACGGACGGTACGGTTCAATTCGGCCACGATGACGCTCCCCTTTGTTGGGGCGATGCTTAGCCGAGCGAGCGCTTGAACAACAGCCGGTCGGGGCCCTTGAAGCCGAAGGTCCAGACCAGCCCGCCGAACACACCGAGGATCGCGATGATGCCGACGGTCAGCTGCAGCGTCTCGCCGATCTTGACCCCGGCGACGACCAGCCCGCGCGGGATCTGCTGGACCGCGACCCCGACCGCGAAGGCCGGGATGCCCGCCCCGAGCAACGACCAGCGCCAGCCGCTGACCGGGGCCTTGAGCGCACGCCCGAGGACCTGCGTCTTGACGATCGACAGGAACAGCGCTGCGCTGGCGAGGCCGGCCGCCGCACCGACGCCGCCATAGCGCTGGACGAGCAGCAGGGTGACCGCGACCTGCACCGCAATCCCGGCCAGCGACCACAGCAAATTGGCGTGGCGGCGGATGTAGATCAGCGCGCCCTCGGTCACCGCAGCCTGCGCCGCGAACAGCTCGACGGTCAGCAGCAGCGCGAGGATCGGCGCACCTGCGGCGAAGGCCGGGCCGAACAGCCCCATCAGGGCACGGCCCGGCAGCCCAAGCGCCAGCACGATGCCGAGCTGCGCTGCGCCGATCCAGAAGCCGATCTGGCGGATATGCCCGGCGACCGCGTGCGTATCACCCTTCGCGAGGTTGACCGCGACGACGGGCCCGAGGATCGGGTCGAAGCTGGTCTTGAGCTTCTGCGGCAGCGAAGCGACCTGCTGCGCGACATAGTAGATCCCGATGATCTCGGGCCCGGCGAAACGCCCGAGGATGAACAGGTCGAGCCGCCGCGAGCCCCAGTCGGCGACGTCGGCACCCGCCAGCGGCAGGTTGGCGCGCGCCATCGCGAGCATGCGCCCGGGGTGCGGCCGCCAGCCGCGCGGCAACCCGAAATTGCGTAGCAGCGGCACCAGCGACGCGGTGCAGGCCGCGGTCAGCGAGATCGCGTAGGCGACGATCAGTCCGTCACCGCCCAACTGTGTGAAGCCCAGCAGCCCGGCGCAAATCGACAGTGTCCACGGCTCCACCACCGAGCGCGCACGCACCGTCGCACCGATGTCCCGACGGAACGCCAGCGCCGCCAGGGACACATCGGAGCCGACGATCGCGAGCGCGATCAGCGGAAAGAAGCGGTCGAAGCCGCTGATGTCGCGCTCCGGAAACACCACCCACGGCAGCAGGATCAGGAGCACCGCCCCGAGTGCCGCGCCGATCCACGCCAGCAGCAGAGCGTCGGCCACCACGTGCGTATCGGGGCGGTCGCCCCTCGCAAGCTCGGCAGCGAGGCCGCGCTTGAGACCCATTGTCGCCAGCTGCGCCATCAGCTCGACGACCAACGTGGCGTAGGCGAAGCGTCCGAGCGCGTCGGCGCCGTAGCCCGTCATGCGCCCGGCAATAAACAGGAACGGCAGCCGCGCCATCAGGCGCAGCAGGAAACCGAAGAAGCTGGTGCGGCCGCCCTTGGCGAGCGCGGCGGTCTCGGCGGCGGCAGCGGGGTCGTCGTCTGTTGTCGCGCCTCCACCCTGCCCGGCAGCGGCGTTTCGGGAAGCGGCGGGCGGCGTCACTCCCGCCTAACGCGCGACATGGACCCGGCGGTAGCGGCCGCGAACATAAAGCAGCGGCTCGGCCTCGGCATCGATGCGCAGCGCCCGGACGCGGCCGACGAGAATCGCGTGGTCGCCGCCGTCGAGCTCGGCCTCGAGGTCGCAAACGAAGCTGGCGCAAGTGCCGGCCAGCACCGGCAGGCCGTGCCAGTCGCTCCACGGCGCATCGGCGAAGCGGTCGACGCCGCGCCGGGTGAACTGCTCGGCGACCGACTGCTGGTCGAGGTTGAGGACGTTGACCGCGTAGCGTCCACTCGCCTGGATCACCGGCAGCGCCGACGCAGTGCGCGCCGGGCAGACGAGCAGCAGCGGCGGGTCGAGCGAGACGCTGGAAAAGCTGTTGGCAGTCAGTCCGACGCGGTTGCCGTCGACGTCGACCGCGGTGACGACGGTGACCCCGGTCGCGAAGGCGCCGAAGGCATCGCGCAGCGCGCGCGGGTCGAAGTCGGCGGGGTCATCCATGAAGCGCAGTCCTTGACCCGCCGGGCCGCGCCGGTCAATCGCGGGAAGGAGTTGCAAGGGTGAACCGATGCGAAAGACGTGGCTGGTTGGGGCGGTTGTTGCACTGACACTGGTGCAGGTGGCCCCCGCCCTCGCCGACCCCGCGACCGAGGCGCGGTTCAAGACCTTATACACCCGCGAATGGGCGTGGCGGCAGCTCCAGACCGGCGGCGACGAGGACGACGACGCGCCGGTCCGCGCGCACCTGCCCGACATCGGCGTCGCGGCGCAGCTCGAACGGCTGCGGGTATGGACCGCGGCGCGCGCCGAGCTCGACACCATTCCCGCAGCCCAGTTGTCGCCCGAAAGCCAGGTCGACCGGGGCATCTATGCCGGCCAGCTCGATGCGATGGTCGCCGGCCAGAAATTCCGCGACTGGGAGATGCCCGCCAACCCCGACAGCAGCTTCTGGTCCAACCTCGCCTCGCAGGGCGAACGCGGCTTCCCGCGCGAGGCGGACTACCGCAACTGGATCAGCCAGATGCGCGACATCCCACGCTTCTTCGAGCAGGCGACCGCGAACATGCGCGCCGGGCTGGCCCGCGGCTACACCCCGCCCGCGGTGACGATGACGGGCCGCGACGCCGGGGTCTCGGCCGTCGCCGACGCCGCCAGCCCCGAGGCGACCGCTTACTACAAGCCGTTCCTGGCAATGCCCGCCGGGATCGCGCTCGCGACGCAGGCCGAACTGCGGGCCGAGGGTGCGGCGGCGATCCGGGACGCGGTGATCCCGGCGCACAAGGCGCTGCTCAAGTTCCTGCGCGAAACCTACCTGCCGGGCCTGCGGACGACGCTGGCGGCTTACGACCTGCCCGACGGCAAGGCCTATTACGCCGCGCAAATCCGCGAATACACCACCCTCGACATGACTCCGGAGGCGATCCACGACCTGGGCTTACGCGAGGTCGCGACGATCCGTGCACAGATGCTCGGCGTCATGGCCGAGACCGGTTTCAGGGGCGACCTGCCGGCGTTCCTGCACTTCCTGCGCACCGACCCGCAGTTCTACGCCAGGACGCCCGACGAGCTGCTCAAGGACGCCGCATGGACCGCCAAGAGCTTCGACAACGTCGCGGCGAAGTGGTTCGGCCACCTGCCGCGCGGGCGCTTCGGCATCGTGCCGGTGCCGGCCGAGATCGCGCCATTCTACACCGCCGGGCGCGGTGGCCCCGGGGTCTACCTGCTCAACACCTACGACCTGCCGTCACGGCCGCTTTACCAGTTGCCGGCGCTGACCCTGCACGAGTCGGCACCCGGCCATGCCTTCCAGATCCCGCTCGCCGCCGAGGCGACCGGGCAGCCGGCGTTCCGCTCCAAGTCGTACATCTCAGCGTATGGCGAGGGCTGGGCGCTCTACTGCGAAAAGCTGGGGCAAGAGATGGGCATCTACCGGACCCCCTACGAGCGCTTTGGAATGCTGAGCTACCAGATGTGGCGCGCCGCCCGGCTGGTTGTCGACACCGGCATCCATGCGCAGGGCTGGAGCCGCGAGCGCGGGCAGCAGTTCTTCCGCGACAACACCGCGCTCAGCGACCGCGAGATCACCACCGAGGTCGACCGCTACATCGGCTGGCCGGGACAGGCGCTGAGCTATTATCTCGGCGAGTTGGCGATCGTCGCGGCACGCGCCAAGGCGGAGGCTGCGCTCGGTCCGAAGTTCGATATCCGCGCCTTCCACGACACCGTGCTGGCGCTCGGCTCGGTACCGCTGCCGGTGCTGACGGCGCGCATCGACCGCTTCATCGCTGAGGGCGGGAAGGGGCCGTATCCTCTCAAATAGCGTCCGTCGCGGTTTCGAAACGATCTGTGAACGGCGGCTTACGATAGCCTTCAGTATCCGTTCAACCGCCCGGTGCGTTAAGGGGGTATCAGATCGGAGACTTCCCCATGTTACGTTTGAACCTAATGCGAGCGGCCCTGATCGGCGTTGCGACGATCGGGCTGGCCGCCTGTGCCGACGAGTACGGCTATGGTGGCGGCGGTGTCGCTTACGCCAGCGGCGACGGCTATTATCAGGGTGGCGGCGGCTATGACGACGGCGGCGGCTATTATGCCGACGGCGGTTATAACGCCGGCTACGATGGTGGTTACGACGGCTATTACGGCGATCCCTACGGCTACCGCTCGGTGCCCTACGGTTATGCCGGCGTCGGCTTCGGCTGGTTCGGTGACTTCTACTACCCGGGCACCGGCTACTACGTCTACGACCGCGGCGGCCATCGCCGGCGGTGGTCGGGCGACCAGCAGAATTACTGGCGCAACCACGGTCGCCCGAGCGGCTATCACGGCGGTCGCCCCGGCTACGCCAACGGTGGCGGCGGGCGTCCGGGCTACGGCAACCACGGTAACGGTGGGCGCCCCGGTTACGACAACCACGGTAACGGTGGACGGCCGGGCTATGGCAACAACGGCAATGGTGGACGCCCGGGCCTGGGCGACGGACGGCCCGACGGTGGCCGACCCGGCTTCGGCGATGGACGACCGGGCAGTGGCCGACCCGGCTACGCGAATGGCAATGGTGGGCGGCCGGGTGACGGGTGGCCTGGGAACGGTGGCAACCGCGGCGGCTATCAGGGTAACCCCAACGACCCGCGCGCCGCCCAGCTCGGCATCCGGCCGGGCAACCAGAACGGTCAGGGCCAGGCTCGACCCCAGGGTCAGGCCCGTCCGCAGGGCCAGCCGCAGCCGCAAGCTCAGCCGCAGGGCCAGCAGGGCGGGCGCGGTGACGGACGTGGTGATCGCGGCGGTCGTGGCGAAGGCCGTGGTCGCGACGGCCACAACGGCTAGCTGACAGGGCGCGCGGGGTTCACCCCCGCGCGCCTTTCTTTCGCCGCCCTCGACGCCTACATGCCGCCGATGCAGATTCCCGGCCTCATCGACCCGGTCCCGGTACCGCGCGCGGCGACCGTGCGCGCCGACGGCAAGACCGTGATCGTCGGCCTCGACCGCACTCAGCTCCGCACCGCCCTCGAAGCCGCCGGGCTCGACGCCAAGGCGGCCAAGCTCCGCACCAGCCAGATCTGGAACTGGGTCTACAACCGCGGCGTCACCGACATCGACGCGATGACCAACGTCTCGAAGGACGCGCGCGCGCTGATCGACGCGCACTTTGTCGTTGGCCGGCCCGAGGTCGCGGAAGCGCAGGTCTCCAGCGACGGCACCCGCAAGTGGCTGCTGCGCTTCGACGACGGCAACGAGGCCGAATGCGTCTTCATCCCCGACGCCGACCGCGGCACGCTGTGTGTCTCGAGCCAGGTCGGCTGCACGCTCAACTGCCGCTTCTGCTTCACCGGCACGATGAAGCTGGTCCGCAACCTGACCGCGTCCGAGATCGTCGGGCAGGTCATGCTGGCCCGCGACGCGCTCGGTGAGTGGCCCACAAACGGTGAAGGCCGCCTGCTCACCAACATCGTGATGATGGGCATGGGCGAGCCGCTGTACAATTTCGACAACGTCCGCGATGCGCTGGCGATCGTCATGGACCGCGAGGGGCTGGGCCTGTCCAAGCGCCGGATCACGCTGAGCACCAGCGGCGTCGTCCCGATGATGGCGCGCGCGGGTGCCGAGATCGGGGTCAACCTCGCGGTCTCGCTGCACGCGGTGACCAAGGAAATCCGCGACGAGATCGTGCCGATCAACAAGCGCTACGGCATCGAGGAACTGCTGTCGGCCTGCGCCGCCTACCCGGGCGCCAACAACGCGCGCCGCATCACCTTCGAGTACGTCATGCTGAAGGACAAGAACGACAGCGACGCCGACGCCTACGAACTCGTCCGGCTGATCCGCAAGTACGACCTGCCCGCCAAGGTCAATCTGATCCCGTTCAACCCCTGGCCCGGCAGCGACTACGAGACCTCGACCCCGGACCGCGTCAACAGCTTCTCGCGCATCGTCTTCGCCGGCGGCATTTCTGCCCCGATCCGCCGCCCGCGCGGCCGGGACATCATGGCGGCGTGCGGCCAGCTCAAGTCGTCGAGCGAGAAGGTCAGCCGGGCGGATCTCGACCGGCGCGCGGCGGAAAAGGAAGCGGGCTGGGCGGAGACGGTTGCCGCCTGAAGCTCACTATCGCGTTCGTCATTCCCGCGTAGGCGGGGATGACGGGTGAGGGTGGCGGCCGCCCCTAACCCGCCACCCTTTTCTCCGCCGCCTGCCCCGCGAGCAGCGTGATCGCCGCCTGCGCGGTCACCGCCGCCCCCTCCTGCCACGCCGGCAAATAGCTCAGATGCTCGCCCGCGAAGACGACCCGGTCCTCCGGCGCGCACAGTAGTTTATAGTCCGCCCCACGACCCGCACCGCCGTCGGCCTCGTCCCAGAACACCGCGACGCCGCCCGACCACGGGCCCTGCGCCCAGCCGACGGTCAGCGGCTTGGTCAGCTCGCGTGAGAGGCCCGGGTGCATGCGCTCGATGGTTTCGGTCGAGATCGCAAAGCGCTCGGCGAACGAGCGCTTGCTGAACCGGTCCGCGGACTCCTCGCCCTCGTAGCCCGCGGCATAGGCCCCGATCAGCACGCCCTTGGCCGAATTGAAGCCCGACGACGGGTACCAGACGACCTCGTTCTCGGCCCGGGTCCACGCCAGCCCGCCGTAGATGTGGTCGTCCTGCTCCCAGAACCGCCGCGCCTCGAACGCCACCTTCGTGGATGGGGCCATCGGGGTGCGGGCCAGTGCCTCCTTGCGCTCCGGGGTGAAGTCGGTGTCGACCTTGCTGAGCATGGTCACCGGTAAAGTGCAGACGACAAAATCGACCTCCACCGTACGGGCAGCAGCGCCTTCGCCGACGCCCAGCGTGACGCCGCGCTCCGAGCGCCTGAGCCGGGTGACGCGGGTGTTCATCGCGACCAGCGGCTTGACCCGCTCGTAAAGCGCGTAAGCGATGCGGTCCATGCCGCCGACCGGCTCGAACATCGGTGCCTGCTGGTCGAACAGCTCCTCAAAGCTCAGGCCGGCGCCCCAGAACCGGTGCTTGACAATGCTCTTCAGGTCGAGCGGCGGGCGCAATTTGCCGGTGTTGTCGTAGGCGCCCGGCAGCGACGCATAGCCCGAGCGCTCGCTGCCGAGATAACGGTGCGTCTTGTCGAGCGCGCCGTAGCCGTCGAGCTGCGTCAAGAACGCTTCGCGGTCGATGCCGCTGAGTTCGGCGTCAAGCGCGCCGCGGCTGATCGACTTGGCCAGCAGTTCGCTGATCGCGCCACGCGTGTCGTTGACCGCCTGCCGCTCCTCGACGAGGTCCTCGTTGTCGTAACGGACGCTGCGGTTGACGTTGACCACCACCTCCAGCGGCACGCCGAGCGACGCCGCATAGCCCATCATCAGATGGTGGTGCGTCGGCAGCCGCGCCGCGCCCGCGTTGAGGTACAGCCCCTTGTCGAAGGCACAATGCTGGTCGGGCCGGCCGGCCTGGACGACGGTATCGCCGCCGCGCACCGACCACACCCGCCCGCCGACGCGGTTGTTGCCCTCGAAGACCTGGACGCTGTAGCCCGCGCGCTGCAACTCGTATGCCGCCACCAGCCCCGCGATGCCCGCCCCGAGAACCCCGACGCGGATGCCCTTGCCGCTTCCGGGCGGCAGCGCGAACGGCCGCGCCGGTGCCGCGGACGCCGCCGCGAGCAGCCCCATCGACTGCATCGCGACATACGTCGCGCTATAGCCGCCGGCCCTGGCGACCGCGTGAAGGAACTGCCGCCGTGTCGCCATCGTGCCGTATCCCCACCGTGCCCGGGGAAAGGCTAGGCCAAACCGCCCGCGCCCGATAGACCACGCGCCATGTATCTATTGAAGACGCTGTTCGACCGCATCATCCGCGAAGGCGACCTGCAAGTCATCGACCACAAAGGCGTCGTCCACCGGTTCGGCGCGCCCTCGGACCGCGTGCCGCCCGCGACGTTCCGCTGCACGACCGCTGCCCGGGCCCGGGCCATCGCGCGCAATCTCGCGCTGGGCGCCGCCGAGGGCTATATGGACGGTACGATGATCGTCGAGCGCGGCGACATCAACGACGTCGTCAACGCCGTCACCTGGAACGTCCGCTGGAGCCGCGACAACCCGGTGCGCTTCGCGCTGTGGCGGCAGGCGGCGCTGGCGGGCTGGCTCGGCCAGTTCAACCAGGCGGCGCGGTCGAAGCGCAACGTCGCTCATCACTACGACCTGTCGGACCGGCTGTACGACCTGTTCCTCGATGCCGACCGCCAGTACAGCTGCGCCTACTACACCGATCCGGCGAACAGCCTGGAGCAGGCGCAGGCCGACAAGCTCGCGCACATCGCCGCCAAGCTCGACCTCCGCCCCGACAGCCGCGTCCTCGACATCGGCTGCGGCTGGGGCGGGCTGGCGCTGTACCTGCACCGCGTCTCCGGGGCGGACGTGCTCGGCGTTACCTTGTCGGAGGAGCAGCTCAAGGTCGCCCGCGAGCGTGCCGAGGCCGCGGGCGTCAGCGACCACGTCAAATACGAGCTGATCGACTACCGCGCGCTGACCGGCCATTTCGACCGCATCGTCTCGGTCGGTATGTTCGAGCACGTCGGGCTGCCGCAGTACCGGGTGTTCTTCGACAAGGTGCACAGCCTGCTCGCCGACGACGGCGTCGCCTTGCTCCACACCATCGCCCGCGCCGACGGCCCCGGCGCGACCGACCCGTTCACCGCCAAGTACATCTTTCCCGGCGGCTATTCCCCGGCGCTGTCGCAGATCGTCCCGCACATCGAGAAGGCGTGGCTGTGGATCACCGACATCGAGGTGCTGCGCGTCCACTACGCGCTGACGCTGGAGGAATGGTACCGCCGCTGCGTTGCCCACAAGGCCGACATCGTCGCCCTCTATGACGAGCGTTTCTACCGGATGTGGCTGTTCTACCTCGCCGCCGCGACCGCCGCGTTCCGCAACGACGGCCACATGAACGTTCAGGTCCAGATGGCCAAGGACCGCTACGCGCTGCCGCTGACGCGCGACTATATCGCCGAGGCGGAGGCGAGGTACCGGGCGCTGGGGTGAGGTGGCGGCTTGCGGCCCAATTGCAGCCCTTCGCGCCTGCGAGCAGAAGTCAGCGACGGGAGGCGTAATCAATCCGCTCGTTGCATTGGAGCTTCAACCGGAGCCCACCTACCCGTGGGTATTCGCGTACTGAATGCCGGCATTCGTCTCGTTGATCGCCTGGTCGACCGCGGCAAGCGCGCGGATGCGGTGGCCACCCTTGTCGAGCGGGGCGGAGCCGAGCAGGCCGCGGGCGTGCTGGAGCGCCTGCAGGGCATCGACCATATAGGGCTGGTAATGCGCATTGCCGGGCTGGCGGTAGGTCTGCGCCGGCGGGAAGTAACCGCCCTGCGCGACCGCGCCGATCGCCGTACCGAGCACCGCGCCCGCCAGCGTCGCTGCCACCACGATGAACTTCGCCATGCCGATGCCCCTGTGCCGATTCCGTTCGGCTCCGAAACTAGGCTGCAAACGGTGGTGGGGCAAGCGAGCGGTCGCCCCTCGTTTCACGTGAAACAACTCGCGCCGGATGAACCCATTCAGTTAGATAGGTATCAACGCTTCTTGACGAATTCGGCGCGGAGTACGAGGCCCTTGATGCCGTCGTAGCGGCAGTCGATCTCCTGCACGTCGCCGGTCAGGCGGATCGACTTGATAACGGTGCCGCGCCGCAGCGTCTGTCCCGCGCCCTTGACGGTCAGGTCCTTGATCAACGTGACGCTGTCGCCGTCCGCAAGCAGGTTACCGACCGCGTCGCGGACCTCGACGGGGCCGTCTGCGGCAGCGGCAGCGGGGGCAGGCCCCCACTCGCCGGTGGCTTCGTCGTAGACGTAATCATCATCGCTCATGGGGGCGGCTATGGACCCGAGTAGACGGCCGCGCCAGCTTTGCGCGCTCGTCCTGCCTGGGAGCACGGTGGGCATTTCCCTCGTCCAGCCCTATCTCACCCTGGTGAAGCCCCGGGTCCGCGTCCTCGTCCTGCAGCACGGCCTCGGCGCGCTCGATTATGCGGTGCCCGAGGGGCTGGACCTCGCGCCCGGCGATGTCGTCGACGTGCCGCTCGGACCGCGGCGGATCACGGGCGTGGTCTGGGAGCCCGAGCGGCTGGCGGCGAAGGACGTGCCCGACACCAAGCTCCGCGCCGTCGCCGACAAGCTGCCGGTGTGGCCGCTGACTGCGCCGATGCGCCGGCTGGTCGAGTGGGTCGCGGACTATTATGTCGCGCCGCCCGCCGCGGTGCTGCGCATGGCGCTGTCGGTGTCGTCGGCGCTCGGCGGCCACCGCGTCTCGATCGAGTATCGCCCGACCGGAAGCCTGCCGCCGCGCATCACGCCGCAGCGCACCGCCGCGCTCGATGCCATCGCCGGGCGGCAGGGCTCGGTCCGCGACCTCGCGCGCTGGGGCGCGGTGTCGGACGGCGTCATCCGCGGACTGGTCAACTGCGGCGCGCTGGAGAAGGTCGAGGTCAGCTTCGACGCGCCGCTCCCGGCCCCCGACCCCGACCACCACCTCCCCCGGCTCGAAGCCGCGCAGGCCGAGGCCGCCGCCGCGCTCGTCGCCGACGTGGATGCCCGCGCCTTCGCCCCGACGCTACTCGACGGCGTTACCGGCTCCGGCAAGACCGAGGTCTATTTCGAGGCGGTCGCCGCCGCACTCCGCCTCAACCGCCAGGTGCTGGTACTGGTCCCGGAGATCGCGCTGACCGCGCCATGGCTGGAGCGTTTCGCCGCGCGCTTCGGCTGCCCGCCGGTCGCGTGGCATTCCGACCTCAAGTCCAACCAGCGCCGCCGGGTCTGGCGCGCGGCGGCCAGCGGCGAGGCGCAGGTCCTCGTCGGCGCGCGCTCGGCCTTGTTCCTGCCGTTCGCGGACCTCGGGCTGATCGTCGTCGACGAGGCGCACGAGACCAGCTTCAAGCAGGAGGAGGGCGTCCATTACCACGCCCGCGACGTCGCCGTGGTCCGCGCCAGCCTGGAGGCAATCCCGGTCATCCTGGCGACCGCGACGCCCGCCATCGAGACCCGGGTCCAGGTCGAGCGCGGGCGCTACAAGCGGCTCGACCTGCCGGCGCGCTTTGGCGGGGCGGAGCTGCCGGTGATCCGCGCCGTCGACCTGCGCCGCACGCCGCCCGACCGCGGCAACTGGCTCAGCCCGCCGCTGGTTGCCGAGCTGCAGGCCAACCTCGCGGCGGGCGAGCAGTCGCTGCTGTTCCTCAACCGCCGCGGCTATGCGCCGCTCACCCTGTGCCGGGCCTGTGGCGAGCGCGTCGAGTGCCCGAACTGCACCGCGTGGATGGTCGAGCACCGCCTCACCCGCCGGCTGCTGTGCCACCACTGCGGCTTCACCACGCCGCCGCCGCCCGCCTGCCCGAAGTGCGGCGCGGAGGGCATGCTGGTGCCGTGCGGACCCGGCGTCGAGCGGGTCGCCGAGGAAGTCGCGCGCATCCTGCCCGAGGCGCGCGTCGCGCTCGTCACGTCGGACACGATCACCTCGCCCGCGCGCGCCGCGAGCCTCGTGGCGGCGGTCGAGAACCACGAGATCGACATCCTGATCGGCACCCAGATGGTCACCAAGGGCTACCACTTCCCCGGGCTGACCTTGGTCGGGGTGGTCGACGCCGACCTCGGACTGACCGGCGGCGACCTGCGCGCGGGCGAGCGCACCTTCCAGCAGATCGCCCAGGTCTCGGGCCGCGCCGGTCGCGGCGACAAACCCGGCCGCGTCCTGCTCCAGACCCACCAGCCCGACGCCCGCATCATGCGCGCCCTGATCGAGTACGACGCGGAAGGCTTCTTCGCCGCCGAGACCGAGCAGCGGCGGTCGGTCGCCGCTCCGCCGTTCGGGAGATGGGCCGCGATCGTCGTGTCGAGCGAGGACGAGTCCGCCGCCGTCGGCACCGCGCGCGCCGTCGGCCGCGCTGCCCCGCACCTCGAAGGCCTGAGCGTCCTCGGCCCCGCCCCCGCCCCGCTGGCGATGCTCCGCGGCCGCCACCGGCAGCGCCTGCTGGTGCAGGCACGCCGTTCGCTGGAACTCCAGGATGTGCTCCGCGACTGGCTGTCGGGAGTGGAGGTGCCGAACAGCGTCCGGGTAACGGTGGATGTGGACCCGTATAGTTTCATGTAAGGTCCGAGGGTGGAGTCGCGCCCGAGCCTCGTTACCCATTTGCAGCACCTTGCCGCGTTGCCCGCGCACAGCGGCCCGGAGGTCGTACAGGCGGCGCTACTTACCCTCATGCTCGATGCCGCCGCTGCCGAGCAGGCGATGATCAGCGAGAGCCTGGCGCGGCTCAAGGCTATCGATCAGGTCCGGCTTGCCGGGAATGTCGATCAGGACACACGCGACGCCTGGGAGAGATGGGCGAAACGGAGTCGCTCCGCCTGCAGATGGCGATGGACCGTTTGAGCAGGTTCATGACGACCCTGTCGAACGTGGCCAAGAAGAGTGCTGACGCAACCGCCGCCATCGTTCAAAACCTGAAATAGCTTCGCTGGTCGAGGCAAGGGTGGTTGCCGGGGTGACCCGGTGCGCCAACGCCGCGCGAACGGTCGACGTCGACCCGTACAGTTTCGAGTGAGGCATTGCCCAGTGGCGGACCGACACCGGCATGAAATTTCCGTTTCGCTCCCGAGCCGTCACACAGCCTCGTTAAGCGAACGGTAACGGCACTCGACGCCGTTCCTGGAGTACCCGATGTTTCTTAAATCTCTCGCGATCGTCACGTCCGCTGCGCTGTCCCTTGGATCGGCCGCGAACGCGCTGGTCATCGGCTCGAACAACAACGGCAACTGCCAGCCGTTCGCCTGCAACGACAGCGGCACTGCGACCGGCCAGTCATTCCACTATCAGCAGATATACTCGAGCACAGCGTTCGACGGCGCCGGCGTCATCGACGCGCTGACATTCTTCAGCTGGGCGGCGATCCCGGCGACCAAGGTGCTGGACGGGACGTACACGGTGACGCTGTCGACGACGACGGCGGCGCTCGGCAGCGCTTATGCGATCACCGCGCTGAGCAACACGGCGAACTTCTTCACCGGCAATCTCGGCGGAGCGTTCGACGGCAGCTTCACCATCGACGGTGCGAATTATGCCTATGACCCAGCTGCCGGCAACCTGCTGCTCGACATCGTCGTGACCAACCAGGACAACATCCGCAACAACATGCAAGGCTATTTCCAGGCGGATTACACCGGCACCCAGACCAGCCGCGCCGTCGACACCGAGAACGGCGTGTTTTCGGGCGGTGGCGCACTGGTGACGGGCTTCAGCTTCGCCGTCGTGCCCGAGCCGCAGGCCTGGGCGCTGATGATCGTCGGGTTCGGCCTGGTCGGGGCCGCCGCTCGTCGCCGGACCGCCGTCGTCGCCTAGCAACCGAAAGCGCCATTTCCACGTCGCGAGGCGCACCGGGCGGTAGGGAACCGCCCGGTGCGTCGCCGTGTGCGCGGCAGGCCTGGCTTCTCCGACAGCCGAGCCCGAATTGAGCGCGACCGCCTGCGCCGTCGCGGAAGTTTCGCGCAACTGAAACAAGTCTGTCGCAACTCACCCCTACCGGCACCTGACCGATCGCCCACGCCGGCCGTCGGCAGGGAATTATTCGATGAGTATCAAGTCACGCACCGCCGCCGCCATGCTCGCGAGCGTCGCCGTCGCCGGGCTCCTCGCCATGCCCGCAGTCGCCGCCGAAGCGGCTGCCGCTGACGCTGCCGCCGCGGACGCGAGCATGGCTGCGGACGACAGCGCCGCGGCCGACACGATCGTCGTCACCGGTCGCACCACCCGCTCGGTGACGCAGGTGACGGCGCTCGAGATCCAGAAGCTGCTGCCCGGCGTCAGTCCGCTCCAGGCGATCCAGACGCTGCCCGGCGTGTCCTACCTGACCGCCGATCCGTGGGGCAACAACGAGCAGAACATCTCGCTGTTCATCCACGGCTTCAACCAGCAGCAGCTCGGCTACACCCTCGACGGCGTCCCGCTCGGCGACCAGCAGTACGGCAACTACAACGGCCTCTCGCCGCAACGCGCGATCATCTCGGAGAACGTCGGGCGCGTGACGCTGGCCTCGGGTGCCGGCGATCTCGGCACCGCGTCGACGAGCAACCTTGGCGGCACCATCGACACCTTCTCCAGCGATCCCGCCGACAAGATGGGCGCTACCATCGCCCAGACCATCGGCAGCTATTCGGCGTTCCGGACCTACGTTCGCGTCGACAGCGGCACTTTCGGCAACGGCAATTCGCTGTACCTGTCCGGGGTCCGGCAGGACGCGCGCGCCTGGGACTTCCGCGGCAAGCAGGGCGGCTACCAGGCCAATGGCAAGTTCGTCCACGACGACGCGACCGGCCGCCTGACGCTGTACGGCGCTTATTCCGACAAGACCGAGCCGAACGAGGACGCGACCGTCATCACCGTCGCCAACCGTGCCACCGCGCCCTACACTCGGCCGTTCCTGTTCCCCGATTTCGCCGCCGCCCAGACCTATCTGGCGTCGGGCGCTTACAAGGCCGCGGGCTCGAATTACCGCAACTATTACAGCGACGCCCAGCGCACCGACTACCTCGCCTACGCCAAGTACGACTGGCACGTGAGCGACAAGATCGATTGGTCGAACCAGGCTTATTACCACCACGACGACGGCGTCGGGGTCGTTGCCGGTCCCGTCGACGTCGCCGGGCTGCCCGGGCTGTTCTCTTTCTACTTCCCCGGAGCCGGCTCGCCGACCAGCGCGGCGAACCTCGCACGGCTCAGCACGATCTTCGGCGGCTCGGGCTACGCCACCCGCACCACCGAGTACCGGATCGACCGCGAAGGCATGATCTCCACACTCCGCGCCGAATTCGGCAACCACAAGATCGAGCTCGGCGGCTGGTACGAGCACCAGTCTTCGGCCGCCTTCCGCCGCTGGTACGCGCTCGACGTCAACAACCCGTCGACGCCCTATCAGCGCCCGGGCGACAGCCTGACCCCGCTGATCACCCAGTACGGCAGCCAGATCCGCGTCGACGAGATCCAGACCCACATCCAGGACAGCTGGCAGGTGCTGCCGAGCCTGACGATCCAGGGCGGCTTCAAGAGCACGTTCCAGCGCGCCACCCAGGCGGTGCCGGTGCAGCCGATCCCGGGCTCTTTCTCCAATTCGACGGCGCTGCCGGTCGGCAAGATCAACACCGACAAGGCGTTCCTGCCGCAGCTCGGTGCCCTGTGGGACGCGACCGGCCACGAGCAGGTGTTCGTCAACGCGCAGCAGAACATCCGCCAGTTCCAGACCAGCGCGGCCGCCGGCCTGTCGCCGTTCGCGCTCGGCAGCCAGGCGGTGTTCGACGACTTCAAGCAGAACGTAAAGCCCGAAACGAGCTGGACCTACGAGGCCGGCGTCCGCACCAGCCGCTCCTTCGACCTCGGCCCGATCACCGGCTTCGAGGGCCAGATCAGCTATTACCACGTCGACTTCAGCAACCGCTTGCTGGCGATCAGCCCGACCACGGTGATTACCTCGATCATCAGCGGCGCGGCGATCCTGGCCAACGTCGGCAGCGTTAAAACCGACGGTATCGACGTTGCTGGCACGCTGCGCTTCGGCTCGCATTTCTCGATCTACAACGCGGTGTCGTACAACAGCTCACGCTACCAGGACGACTACAAGGTCGGGCTTGCGGGCGTGATCGTGCCAACCGCGGGCAAGAAGGTGCCGGGCTCGCCGGCGTGGACCGACAAGTTCGTGGTCAGCGGCAACTACGGTATCTTCGACGTCCAGCTGGTCGGCGACTATCTCGGCAAGCGCTATGCGACCTTCACCAACGACCTGTCGGTGCCCGGCTACTTCACCATGGCCGGCCGCATCGCCGCCAAGGTGCCGCTCAGCGACGCCAGCTTCGTCAAGAACGCCGTGGTCAGCCTGAACGTCACCAACATCACCGACAAGAAGGCCGCCTCGACGCTCAGCATCGCCCAGCCGACCGGCACCTTCAACGAGTTCCCGCTGCCGCCGCGCCAGTTCTTCGGGACGGTCAGCTTCAGCTTCTAGGGCGCGCCCCTAGCCCCGTACCGCCCGCGCAGCGAAGCACCCCTGCGCGGCGTTATGAAGGTCGACGTGGACCACCGCGGGATCGGCGAACAGCCGGTCGAGGGCCGCGTTGACGTCCGCTCCGGGAACGACCTCGGCGCTGGCCATCATGCCGTCGGCATCGAAAGCGCGGGCAGAGATCATGCGGCGGGCGACGACGGCGGGGACGGTATCGGGCTCGAGGTGTGCGGCGGCGACGCTTTCGCGGACATAGATCGCATGGGTCGAGCGGTAGGGCGAAGCGGCGGGCAGGTGCTCGTGATTGAGCAACAGCATCGTGTCGCCGACGTCGGCATCGGCGAGGCTGACGCGGCACGGGAAGCCGACGGACTTGTCGGCAACGCGCCGGACGATGTGGCGCTCGGCAAGCTCCGCGTCGGACAACGCGAACAGCGGGACGAACGGCGCGGGGTCAAGAGCGAGAATCTGAAAGGTCATTGGGCGTCTCCGGTTGGAGACCTTTGACTAGGCGCGGGCGGCAGTACGGTCTGGCGGCTTCCGGACGCGGCTAGCGCTCAGCCGAGCCGGATGCGTACCGAAGCCGCGTGCGCAGGCAGGCCCTCGGCGTCGGCGAGGGTCGCCGCGGCGGGTCCGATCGCGGCCAACCCGGCGGGGCCGCAATCGAGGAAAGTGGTGCGCTTCATGAAGTCGGTGACCGACAGCCCCGAGGCGAAGCGGGCGCGGCGACCGGTCGGCAGGACGTGGTTGGGCCCGCCGACATAGTCTCCGGCAGCCTCAGGCGTGTGGCGGCCGAGGAACACCGAGCCGGCGTGGCGCATCTTCGCAAACAGTGCGTCCGGATCGTCGACCATCAGCTCGACATGCTCGCCAGCGAGCGCATCGAGTAGCGGTACGGCGGCATCCAGATGGGGGACGACGATAATCGCGCCGTAGGCCTCCCAGCTAGCGCGTGCGATCTTCTCGGTGGCGAGGGTCGGCAGTTGCCGCTCGACGGCGGCGGCGACGGCATCGGCGAAGGCGGCATCGTCCGTGATCAGGATCGACTGGGCGACGGGGTCGTGCTCGGCCTGGCTGAGCAGGTCGGCGGCGACCCACTCAGGGTTCGACTTCGCATCGGCGACGACGACGATCTCGGATGGCCCGGCGACCATGTCGATGCCGACGGTGCCGTACAGCTGGCGCTTGGCCTCGGCGACCCATGCGTTGCCGGGGCCGACGATCTTGTCGACCGGGGCGATGCTCGCGGTGCCGTAGGCGAGCGCTGCGACCGCCTGCGCACCGCCGACGCGGCGGACCTCGGTCACACCCGCTAGTTCGGCGGCGGCAAGCACCAGCGGGTTGAGCCGGCCTCCGGGTGTCGGGGTGACCATGACCAGCCGCGCGACCCCGGCGACGGTCGCGGGAATGGCGTTCATCAGCACCGACGACGGATAGCTGGCGAGGCCGCCGGGCACGTACAGGCCGGCGGCAGCAACGGGCGACCAGCGGTAGCCGGCACGGACACCGGCGGCGTCGGTCCGGTCGAGGTCGGCGGGGCGCTGCTGCTCGTGGAAGGCGCGAATGCGGGCGGCGGCGAACTCGAGCGCGGCGTAGGTCTCGGGCGGCACCTCCGCGCGGGCGGCGGCGATCTCGGCGGCGTCGATGCGGCTGCCGGCGGACACGTCTACCTTGTCGAAGCGCAGCGTCAGCTCGGCGAGCGCGACATCGCCCCGGGCGCGGACCTCGGCGATGATCGCGGCGACGTCGCTGGCGATGCCGGGCTCGCCGTCGCGCCGGGCCTCGACCAGCGCCCTGAACGCCGCGCCGAAGCCGGGGTCCGACGCATCAAGTCGAAGCGGCATCGACGGTCCGGGGGGCAGCGACGGCGGCACGGAAGCGCTCGACCCACGGCACGATGCGCGGGTCGGTCTTGAAGGCGGCGCGGTTGACGATCAGCCGCGAGCTGATCTCGGCGACAGTCTCGACCTCGACCAGGCCGTTCTCGACCAATGTGCGCCCGGTCGACACGAGGTCGACGATGCGCGGGCACAGGCCGAGCAGCGGGGCCAGTTCCATCGCGCCGTTCAGCTTGACGCACTCGGCCTGGACGCCGCGCGCCGCGAAGTGCGCCTTGGCGATGTTGGGATATTTGGTTGCGACGCGGACGTGGCTCCAGCCGCGCGGGTCGTCGCTGGCGGCAAGCTCGGCGGGCTCCGCGACCGACAGCCGGCAGCGCCCGATGCCGAGATCGACCGGCGCATAGATCTCTGTGAAGCCGAACTCCATCAGCACGTCGTTGCCGGCGATCCCCATCTGCGCTGCGCCGAATGCCACGAAGGTCGCGACGTCGAACGAGCGCACCCGGATCAGGCTGACGCCGTCGAGGTTGGTCGCAAACTTGAGCGCACGGCTGTCCTCGTCGCTGAACGCCGGCTCGGGCACGATCCCGGCACGCGCCAGCACGGGCAGCGCCTCGCGCAGGATACGGCCCTTGGGCAGGGCGATGATCAGTTCGGCGGACACGACGCGGTGGGTAGCCGCCCGCCGGGTGCGCGTCCAGCACGAGGCCCCGGTTTGCACGCTCCGCGCGCGAGTGTCACAGGACGCCGATGACCGAGGCAAGCATCCGCGCGGCGTTCGACCAGCAGCGGCTGTGGTCGCAGAAGCTGGGCACGCCGTTCATGGAGCGGGTGTTCACCGTGCTTGGTCGCGATCTCGACCGCTCGACAGTGGTAGGCGCGCGCGTCCTCGACTGGCCGGGCGAGCCGATCGCCGATGCGCTGGTGCTGCGCCTGGCCGGCGGGCTGCACGCGCTGGTCCGGGCGGGCAAGCTGCCCGCGCTGGCCGCGCTCTACCCGCCGAACCCGATGCCCGGCGAGGCCGAGCTTGGGGCCGAACTCGCGGCGGCACTCGCGCATCCGGAGCTGGCGGCGTGGCTCGAATCCGCCCCGCAGACCAACGAGGTCGGGCGCTCGGCAGTGCTGATGGCGGGGCTGCGCGTCGTCGCGGCGGAGACCGGGCTGCCGCTGGCGGTGTTCGAGCTGGGCGCGAGCGCCGGGCTCAACCTGCGTCTCGACGCTTACGCCTACGATCTGGGCGGTGACGAGTTCGGGTTGGCCGGCGCGCCGCTGCGGCTGGTGCCGAAGTGGGAGGGTGCGCCGCCGCCCGAGGCCGAGGTCAGCATCGTCGAGCGGCGCGGCGTCGACCTCAATCCGCTCGACGTCACGTCGCTGGCAGACCAGGCGCGGATGCTCGCTTATGTCTGGCCCGACCAGCCCGAGCGCCTCAAGTCGATGGCAACCGCGATCGCCGCTGCCGCCGCCGACCCGCCACCGCTAGACCGGGGCGACGCCGCGGCGTGGGTCGAGGCGCGCATCGCGCCGGTGGAGGGGCGAGCGACGGTGGTCATGCACTCGATCGCCTTCCAGTACTTCCCGCCCGACACACAGGCGCGGATCACCGCGCACATGGCCGCGCAGGGCGCGCTCGCGACGGCGTCTGCGCCACTGGCGTGGTTGCGCTACGAGCTCGACGTGTCGGCAGGTTCGGGGTCGCCGCCGACCCTGCGCCTGCTCAGTTGGCCCGGCGGCGAGGACCGGCACCTCGCTTACGCCCACCCCCACGGCGCGAGTGTCAGGTGGCTGCTGTGACCCCGCGCCTGATCCTCGCCTCCGCCAGCCCGCGACGGGTCGAGTTGCTCGCACGGCTCGGACTCGTGGCTGACGCCACCGACCCCGCCGATGTCGACGAGAGCTGGACGTCCGGCGAGCTGCCGCCGGTCCATGCCGCACGACTGGCGGCGTTGAAGGCCTCAACTGTCGCAGCGCGCCATCCGGATGCGATCGTGCTCGCCGCCGACACCGTCGTCGCGGTCGGGCGGCGCGTCCTCCCCAAGGCCGAGACCGAGGCCGAGGCGCGGGCGTGCCTGACCCTGCTTTCGGGCCGGCGCCACCGCGTCTTCACGGGTGTCACCGTCATCGCCGGGGGCGTCGCGCGGCACAAGCTGTCGCACAGCACCGTCATCTTCAAGCGCTTCGAGGGCAGCGAGATCGACACCTACCTCGCTACCGCCGAGTGGTCCGGCAAGGCCGGCGGCTACGCCATCCAGGGCCGCGCCGAGGCGTTCGTCCGCGCGCTGTCCGGCTCTTGGTCCGGGATCGTCGGCCTGCCGCTGTTCGAGACGCGGGCACTACTCATGGGAGCCGGCTTCGATGTCTGAGGCACTGATCGACAACGGCATCGGCGAGGTCCGCGCCGTCGTCATCGAGGGCGACACCATCCTCGAGGCGCACGTCGAGCGCGACGACGGCGCGCTGCGGGCGGGCGACGTGTTCGCGGCCCGGCTGGTCAAGATCCTCGTGCCCCACCAGCGTGGAATCGTCGACGCGGGCGGGCAGGAGGCGCTGCTCGAGCCGATCCCGGCAGGGTTGGCGGACGGCGGGCTGGTGCGCGTCGAGGTCGTGCGCGAAGCCGTCGCCGAGGCCGGGCGCGCGCGCCTCGCCAAGGTCCGCGCCCAGCTTGGCACAGTCCGCGGCCCCGGGCGCATCGCTCACGGCCCGACGCTGGCCGAGCGACTGGTGGCCGCCGGTCACGTCGTCCGCGACGTCACCCACGACCCTCGCGACCGGCTCGAGATGCTCGGGTGGAGCGAGGTCGCGGAGAGCGCGGTCACCGGGCACGTCGCGTTCGCGGGCGGGCTGCTCACGATCAGCCCGACGCCCGCGATGACGGTCATCGACGTCGACGGCGCTGGGGACCTCGCCCAGCTTGCGGACGCTGCCGCGGTGGCAGCCTCGGCGGCGATCCGGCGCTTCGGGATGACGGGCTCGATCGGCATCGACTTCCCGACGCTGGGGGACAAGGGCGGGCGGACCCGGCTGGGGGAGCGGCTCGATGCGTTGCTGCCGCCGCCGTTCGAGCGGACCGCGGTCAACGGCTTCGGCTTCGTGCAGGTGGTGCGGCCCCGGCTCCGCGCCTCGCTGATCGAGCTGCTGCGCTACACCCCCGTCGACACCGCCGCGCTGGCGCTGCTCTGCTCCGGGCTGCGTGCGTCGGGAGCCGGGGTGCGCGAGCTGAGCGCCGCACCGTCGGTCATCGCGTGGCTGACCGAGCATCCCGACCTCGTCGCCGAGCTGGAGCGTCGCAGCGGCAGCCCGGTGCGGTTGCGGGCCGACGCCGACCTCGCCATAGCGGCTGGACATGCCGCCGTCCTCGCCTCCTGAGCCCCGCTGCCCGTTGTGCGGCGACACCGTCGCCCGCGACCATGCGCCGTTCTGCTCGCGGCGGTGCCAGGACCGCGACCTGCTCAACTGGCTGGGCGACGCCTACGCGGTGCCGGGCAACCCGGCCGAGGACACCGACCTCAGCGAGGACTGACCGGCCGAACGGTTGGATTGGTAGGCTTACGCGGGGTTTGCGCGACTACCTCTTGTATTCCGAAGCGGTTTCGATATATCTCGCAAATCGACATATCGAAATAGGAGACAGATATATGTTCGGACATCACAGAGGCCATCGCGGCCACGGCCATGACCACGGCATGGGCGGCGGCGACGAGTTCGGCGGGCGCGGGATGCGGCACGACGGGATGCGCGGCGGCGGCATGCGCTTTGGCGGGATGCGGGGCGGGCGCGGCGGGCGCATGTTCCAGCACGGCGACCTCCGCCTGCTCATCCTCGCGCTGATCGCCGAGGCCCCGCGCCACGGCTACGAGATCATCCGCGAGATCGAGGCCCGCCTCGGCGGTGCCTATGCGCCCTCGCCCGGGGTCGTCTACCCGACGCTGACCATGCTCGAGGAGCTCGGCTTCGTCACCGCGCAGGCGACCGAGGGCAACAAGCGCCAGTACACCATCACCGAGGCCGGCACCGCCAACCTGGCCGAGAACCACGCCACCGTCGACGCGATCTTCGCACGCATCGCGGACGCCGGCGGCGACGGCGACTTCAGCCCCCGCATCCTCCGCGCCATGGCCAACCTCAGGTTCGCCCTCAAGCTGCGCATGTCGCGCGGCGGGCTGGCCGAGACCGAAGCCGCCAAGATCGCCGCCGCGCTCGACGCCGCCGCGCTCGAAATCGAAAGGAGCTGACACCATGATGCAAGCAACCCCCCAGGCCGTCGCCAACGTCCCGACCGCCACTGCGACGGCTAACGTCGCTACCGCCACTGCGACGGCCAACGTCGCCACCGCCACTGCGACGGCCAACGTCGCCACGACCAACGCCTCGCGCTACCTCCAGCAACTGTGCAAGCACTGGAACCACAAGTTCGAGACCGAGTTCGATGCCGCCGCCGGGCGCATCGAGTTCGGGGCCGCCGCCCTCACGCTCGGCGCCGCCCCCGACGCGCTGACCCTGACCCTCAGCGCGCCCGCCGCCGGCGACGTCGCCCGCATGGAAAGCGTCGTCGCCGACCACCTCAAGCGCTTCGCCTTCCGCGAGGAACTGGCGGTCGACTGGCAGCCCGCCTGAACCGCCCTGCCGCAGCGCAGCAAAATATTTCGGGGCCGGGACTCGCGTCGTTAACCTGCCGGGGCTAATCCCCTTCGCATGGATATTACCCGCATCCCGATCGGCCGCACGCCGCCCTACGACGTCAACGTGATCGTGGAGGTCCCGGCCGGCGGCGAGCCGGTCAAGTACGAGATGGACAAGGCGTCCGGCGCGCTGTTCGTCGACCGCTTCCTGCACACCGCGATGTCGTACCCCGGCAACTACGGCTTCATCCCGCACACGCTGTCGATGGACGGCGACCCGATCGACGTGCTGATCGTCGGCGAGACGCCGCTCTTTCCCGGCACGGTCGTCCGCGTCCGCCCGATCGGTGCACTGGTCATGGAGGACGAGGGCGGCGGCGACGAGAAGATCCTCGCGGTCCCCGTCGACGCCCTCCACCCGATCTACGAGGGCATCATCAACCACACCGACCTGCCCCCCCTGATCACCCGCCAGATCGAGCACTTTTTCCAGCACTACAAGGACCTGGAGAAGGGCAAGTGGGTCAAGGTCAGCCACTGGGCGGACGCCGAGGGGGCTGCGACGATGATTTTGGAGGCGATTGAGCGGGCTAAGGGGTAGGCGAACCGGCAACATCAGATGGACGCGCTGGGTTAGATGGTCTAGCGTGTTGCATGATTGCAAGTCCGGACCCGCGAGAATTAACGCAGGGCACAATCTTCACATGCGCTTTTGCGGAAGAATATTCGAATATACCGGTTTTAGGAATGATTATCACTGCGCGTTGTGATGTTGCGCAGAGTAAAGCAAGCATTCTAAGCTATATTCCCGTCGTCCGGCTAGAGGATTGGTTGCGTGAGGACGGTCGTCGCATCTTAGCACAGCGCGCTGAGGCAGCCGCCCTATCATCGATGCAGGGCGCTATATTGCAGGCTGGACTGGCTTCGTCGATAATGCAGAATATCGATTACGATAATATATCTGCCGTACTACATGAGACAAGCGGTAAAGCCGCGCAGGCTTCTGCGAAGCGGTTTAGCGAAGCAAGGTTGAGCCTGCACTCTGCCCGACAAGCTCGTTTAGCGTCGTCTTCGGCGCCCGAGGTGGGCGTTTTTATAAATGAAAACAAACCCCTGTTTAACAGGCTGATGAAAGAGCTTGTTACTGGGAGCATCGCAGACGCACATTATATTGATCGGTCTGAGCCCGATGAAGTTAGTAGCGGATATGTGGCGCTTCTTCGCGAGGTGCGATTTGTGCCCGCGATTGTAGCAGACTTAATCCTGTCGGGGCTGGATCTGGAAGCATTCAGTCGCGCTTGTGACCTAAACCCTCGGTTCAGGGATAAGCTAGCTATATCTTCGATGGATGACTACGCAATGCCTGTAGGGATGGTCGCATCTCCGTACATTGAATTCATTATGCAGCGGATCACAAATTTATTCTCCCGCATCGGTGTTACCGATTTTCCGCCCGAGAGGTTGCAAATGCTGTGTGCGCTAGTGCCGATTGAAAATAGGGCTGCAGCATGAATTACATTGCGATCCGTCGTGACGCTGCTGAAGAAATTATAGCGGAGCGATCGCTCCAGTCGACAGACTTTGACGAAGGCGTATCATTGGCGCGCGCCTTGATCAATGGATCTGTCATCAGCGCTGGACCCCGCATCGCAAATGAGACAGCATTGAATGGATTGATTATATACGGCCCTAACTCGGCTGAGACACGCTACGTCGTTATCGATCTAAAGCAGAGCGGTTTATTCCTCAATCAGTCTGCTCACAATGTGGTCCTTTTTATACAAAGAACGCTGAGATTTTCTATTAAGTACTGGGACAGAGGCGTTCTTACTCCTGCTGAGCGTGTTGTTGGCGGCAGGACGGCTGCTATATTTCCTTTTCCGTTAAGTCAGAAGACTGGCTTCAGGGTCACAATTGACCTAAATCCAGACGTAGAGCGGCTGGCCAAGCGTAACATGTCCGGACGCTTTCTGCTCGTCTATAAGGCCGGAACTGAAGAGGGTGGCGGCGCTAATGAGACTGCAAGCATTAGTACATTTAGACGCTTTTTAGACGATCTCGTTCCGTTCGAGGCGGCGAAGAAACAGGCTCTACTAGCTGAGGCGCCTGGGCACGCCCTCAGCGGCCTGACAAGTACGACGCTCACCGATCTGGACTCACAGATTGACATACACCAGAATTACGAAACTTGGTCACATCGGCTTACAACAGACCAACGCCGGTTCGCCTATGCACCGCTTATTCACCCCGCCCGTATTGACGGTCCAGCCGGCACTGGCAAAACGGCGTCTCTCGCCTTTTCTGCAGTACACGCGTTGAAGGTTGCAGCAGAGGGCGGCTTGGAGTTTCAATCGATATTTCTTACTCATAGCGAGGCAAGTCGTAGAAGCATATCGACCGTGTTGCACGCTATGGGTGCAACACCCTTCATGTCTGAGCAGTCAGCTATTCGGAATCTAAGAGTTCAAACGCTGCAGGGTTATTGCGCAGAGATACTTAGACAAGATCTTTCTGCGACCGAGTTCGTGGATCCGGACGCCTACGATGCTAAACAACTTCAGTCGATGTATGTAGAAGAAGCGCTTCGTCAAGTGGAGCCTGAGTTCGCTAGTTATAAAAAGTTTATGTCTCCCGAACTACTTTCGTATATTGAAGACGAAGATCCGGATCTTAAAACGTCATTGATACAGCATGAGATTGCCGTTGTCATCAAGGGCCGAGCTCGAGAGAATTTAGACACCTATAAGCTCATACCATCTATTCCAAGCGGCCTTCCTGTTCGCACTGCGGGCGATAAAGGATTTCTGTGGCGAATATATGAAATCTATAGGGGACAACTCGTTGCTGGAGGTCAGTTTGATACTGACGATGTTGTACTGACTGCACTAAGTCAATTGTCGACGCCCATTTGGCGTAGGCGGCGGGTGCGTGATGGCTTTGACGCGATTTATGTTGATGAGACTCACCTTTTTAACATGAACGAACTATCGATATTTCATCAGTTGACAAGATCCGAAGACAAGTTTCCGATCGCTTTTGCAGTGGATCGTTCGCAAGCAATAGGCGATCGCGGATGGACTGATGATATTGACGTTACTTCTTTGATGCCGGTCGCAAAGGAAGTATCTGACAGTCTCCGTGTCAATGTGAATGGGATTTTCAGGTCGTCACCGGACATTGTCAATCTAGCTTTTACGATTACATCGTCCGGAGCCAGTCTATTTACCAACTTTCAAGACCCTATGCTCCTTGCTCACAGTAACATGGGATATGCAGAAGAGAAGCGCGCTTCCCCACCAAAATACGTCGAGTTTGTCAGCGACGAGTCGATGATCGACGCGGCGTTCTCGTTGGCGGAAACCATGAAGGACGAAATGTCGTCGTCTCGAGGAGGAATCGCGGTCGTTGCCTTCAGTGATGAACTGTTCCACACGATGGAGCGCTTAGCAAGCGAGCACAACAAGCCCTTTGAAGTGCTAAAACATCGAGGGGATGAAGATGTCGTGCGTCGCGCAAAGGGTAGTGAGCGTTTCGTGCTCTCGCTAGCCGACTATATCGGTGGCCTGGAGTTTGACGGAATCATCCTTGTTGGTGTTGACAAGGGTCGGGTGCCGCCCGTGATCGAGGGACATGCGCAAAGTCGCGCATACATGTCGTTTGCAGCACACAACAAACTTTATGTCGCAGTCACTAGAGCGCGATATCGGGTTATGGTTCTTGGCGTGAAGGAGCGCGGGCCTAGTGAAATATTACGTGCTGCTTTTGTAGCGCAAGCAATTACGTAGTATTTCACGCACACTCACCCCCCATACAACCGGTCCAGCCGCTCCCCATAAACCCCCTTCAGCACATGCCTCCGGATCTTCAAACTCGGGGTCATCTGCTCGTTGTCGACCGTGAACGGGCCGTCCGCGACGACGATGCGCCGGACCTTCTCGGTGACCGCGAGGCGCGCGTTGACGCGGTCGACGGCGGCCATCAGGGCGCGGTGGAACTCGGGTTCGCGGGACAGCTTGCCCAGGTCGGTGGTCATGCCCTCGGCGCGGGCCCAGTTCAGCGCCCACTCCGGGTCGGGCACGACGACGCCGACGAGGTAGGGGCGCTGGTCGCCGTGGACCATCGCCTGGACGATCTCGGGCTGCAGGGTGAGCATGCCCTCGACGCGCTGGGGCGAGACGTTGTCGCCCTTGTCGAGGACGATGATGTCCTTCTTGCGGTCGGTGATGACGATGTGCCCGTCGGGGTCGATGCGGCCGACGTCGCCGGTGTGGAGCCAGCCGTCGACGAGGACTTTCGCCGATTCCTTCGGGTTCTGCCAATAGCCGTGCATGACCATCTCGCCGGCAACCAGGATCTCGCCGTCGCCGGCGATGCGGACGGTGACGCCCTTCAGCGGCGGCCCGACGGTGTGCATCTTGATCCGTGCGGACGGGCGGTTGCAGCTGATCAGCGGCCCGGCCTCGGTCTGGCCATAGCCCTGCAGCAGGGTCAGGCCGAGCGCCTCGAAGAAGATGCCGACATCGGGGTTGAGCGGCGCGCCGCCCGCGACCAGCGCCTTCATGCGGCCGCCGAAGCGCGCCTGCACCTTGGCGCGGACGGTGCGGTCGAGCATCGCGTCGACGGGGCGCTCGAGGAGGGACAGGTGGCCCTTCTCGTAGCGCTTGCGGCCAAGCTTGAGCGCGCGGTTGAACAGCACGACCGCGACGCCGCCCTGCTTCTCGATGGCCTTGGCGATGCGGGCGCGGAGCACCTCGAACAGGCGCGGCACGACGACCATGATCGTCGGGCGGACCTCCTCGATGTTGGCGGCGAGCTTGTCGAGGCCTTCGGCGTAATAGATCTGGCCGCCCATGCCGATGACCATGTGCTGGCCGACGGTGTGCTCGTAGGCGTGGCTGAGCGGCAGGAAGCTGAGGAAGACCTCGCTGCCCGGGGTTTCGGGGAAGTCCTCCTCGACGATCGCGGTGGAGCCGGCAATGTTGCGCAGGATGGCGCCGTGGTGCTGGCGGACGCCGCGCGGGGCGCCGCCGGTGCCGCTGGTGTAGACCAGGCACGCGAGGTCGTCGCGGGTCGCGGTCTGGCGGGCGGCGACGTCGGCGACCCTGGGCGGGTGGGCGGCGAGCAACGTGCTCCAGTCGTGGAGGGCGATGTCGTTGTCGGGGCCGACCCGCAGCGGCTCGATGCCGATCGCGGTGGTGCAGGCGTGGGCGTTGTAGACCGCGGGCATCAGCACGCTCGCCAGCTTCTGCGTCGAGACGATGACCAGCCGCGCGCCGGAGTTCTCGAGAATGTGGAGGTGGTCGGCCTCGGTGTTGGTGACGTAGGTCGGCACGGTGACGCCGCCCGCCGCCATCACCGCGAGGTCGGCGATGCAGAACTCGGGGCGGTTCTCGCTGACCAGCACGACGCGGTCGCCGGGCTGGATGCCGAGGGCGATCAGGGCGTCGGCCAGGCTGGCGACGGTCTCCGATGCCTCGCACCAGCTGATCGACTGCCAGGTGCCGGCGGTCTTGCGCCACAGGAACGGCGCGTCGCCGAGGCGGGCGGCCTGCTCGAAGAACATCCGCGTCAAATTGGGCCAGCGGTCGATGCGGGCGACGTGCGGCGTGGGGCGGGGGGAGCGGGCCATCGTCAGTACCCCACGACCTGGCCGTCGGTGCGGGCGTCCGCGCCGCCGCTCCAGCCGCCGGGGACGCGCTCCGCGCCGTTGAGCTTGAGGAACGGGTTGTTGGGGGCGCTGACGGTATGGCCGAGGGCTTCGAGGGCCGGGCGCAGGGCCTCGAGGCGGCTGCCCTTCTCGATGGCGAAGCGGTCGCCGATGGCGATCAGCTGGGGCGCGGCGATAGCCTGCTGGACCGGCATCTTCCAGTCGACGACGGCGATGATCGTCTTGACCACCTGCGCGATGATGGTGATGCCGCCGGCCCCGCCGATGGCGAGGACGACGTTGCCCTTGCTGTCGAGGACCAATGTCGGGGACATCGCGGAGCGCGGGCGCTTGCCGGGCTGGACGCGGTTGGCGGTCAGCCCATCCTTGTCGGCGGGGTTGAAGTTGAAGTCGGTCAGCTCATTGTTGAGGACGAAGCCGCCCGCGACCAGCCCCGACCCGAACGGCCGCTCGACGGTCGCCGTGTACACCGCGACGCCGCCGCGCGCGTCCGCCGCGACGAAGTTGGTGGTGCCGTGCACGTTGTTGTCGTTGGCGGGGATGCGCGGCGGGGCGCCTGCGGGCATGCCGGCCTCGGCCTTGGGGATGGTCGCGGTCTCGCTGATCAGCTTCGACCGCGCGGCGATGTAGGCAGGCGCGGTCAGCCCGGCGATGGGGACCTTCACGAAGTCGGCGTCACCCTGCCACTTGTAGACGTCGGCGTAGGCGAGGCGCTGGCTCTCGCCGATCAGGTGCCACGCGAGCGGGCTGTCGGGGCCGAGCTTGGCGAGGTCGAAGCGCTCGAGCTGCTGGAGGATCTGGAGCACCGCGACGCCGCCGGCGGACGGCGGCCCCATGCCGCAGACCCGGTAGGCGCGGTAGCGGCCGCAAATCGGCGCGCGGTCTTTGGCCTTGTAGGCGGCAAGGTCGGCGAGAGTCATCGCGGTCGGGTTGGTCGGGGCGTGGCTGACCGCGTCGACGATGCTGGCGGCGATCCTGCCGGTGTAGAAGGCGTTCGGCCCCTCGACCGCGATGGTGCGGAGGGTGGCGGCGAGCGCGGGGTTGGCGATGTGGTCGCCGGCCGGGCGGGGGGTGCCGGCAGGGGTTAGGTACAGCGCCGCGGCGGCAGGCTGGCGGACGAGGCCGTCCCGCCCGTAGGCGATGAAGCGGTTCATGCGCGGCGTGACGTCGTAGCCGGCGGCGAGGGCAATGGCGGGCTCGAACAGCTTGGCCCACGGCAGTTTGCCCCAGCGGCGGTGAGCCTCGGCGGCGATGGCGACATTGCCCGGGACGCCCACACTGCGGCCGCCGGTCGCGGCTTCGGACTGCGGCATCGGCGCGCCGTCGGGGCTGAGGAACTGCTTCGGACTGGCGACGGCGGGCGCGGTCTCGCGGCCATCGAGGGTGACGATATGCCCGGCCTCGTCGTGGTAGACGAGGAAGCCGCCGCCGCCGATGCCCGAGGACTGCGGCTCGACCACGGTCAGCGCCAACATCGTCGCGATGGCGGCGTCGGCGGCGCTGCCACCCTGCTTGAGCATCGCGACGCCAGCCTCGGCGGCGCGGCCCTCGGCAGCGGAGACCAGCCCGGTATAGACCCCGGGAGCCTTCGCCGCGGTGGGCGTATTCAGGGGGGCAGTCGCGGGTGCAGCGCAGGCGGCGAGCGCGAAGGCGACGAGCGGAGCGAACGAGTTGAGGCGGATCATGGCGGCGACCCTAGCGACGCCAATCCGCGCCGTCACCCTAGGTCGCGCTGGAGCACCGCGACGTCACTCGAGGTCGCGCTGAAGAACGGCGACGTCGGATCGGCGGTACCCGAGGCGGGCGTAGAAGCCGAGCACGGCGTCGTTGTCGGCGCGCACCATCAGGTTGAGCCGCGCGACGCCGTGGGCCGTGCACCATGCTTCGGCGGCGGCCATCAGGCGGCGGCCGAGGCCGGTGCCGCGCGCAGTTTCCGCGACGGCGAGGTAGTAGACCCAGGCGCGGTGGCCATCGACGCCGGCCATGACGGTACCGACCAGCGCCGCCCCGTCGCGGGCAGCGAAGATCGTCGATTGGGGCGAGGCGAGCGCCAGCGCGATGTCGGCGGCAGGGTCGTTCCATGGGCGGGTCAGGCCGGCCACCTCCCAGAGGGCGACGGCGGCAGCGGTATCCGCCTCGGTAAGCGGCACGATCATGCGGCGTGCCCGACCGCGGCAGCGACACTGGCGAAACCGTCGCGGTGGAGGAGGTCGGCGAGTTCGCGCTTGATCCGGCCGACGAGCCGGGGGCCGTGGTAGACCAAAGCGGTGTAAAGCTGCACCGCGCTCGCGCCCGCACCGAGCTTGGCATAGGCGTCCGCGCCGCTGCCGATGCCGCCGACGCCGACCAGTGGCAACGCGCCGCCGGTCGCGTCGCGCATCGCGCGCAGCACCGCGGTCGAGCGCTCGAACAACGGGGTGCCGGACAGGCCGCCGGCCTCGGTACTGGTGACGCCGCCGCGCTCGAGCGTGGTGTTCGAGACGATCAGCCCGTCGATACGGCCATCGATGGCGACGCGCGCGATGTCGTCGATTTCGGCGGCGCTCAGGTCGGGCGCGACCTTGACGAAGATCGGCGTGGCGATGCTGCCGCGTGCCGCGACCACCGCGGCGACCAGTTCGGCGAGCGCGGCGCGGTCCTGCAGGGCGCGCAGGCCGGGCGTGTTCGGCGACGAGATGTTGACGGTCAGGTAGCTCGCCAGCGGTGCTGCGGCGCGGACCCCGGCGACATAGTCGGCGACCCGGTCGGCGCTGTCTTTGTTGGCCCCGATGTTGGCCCCGACGATGCCGGGCCGGCCGCTGCGGGCGCGCAGGCGGAGCGCTGCCGCTTCCAGCCCGGCGTTGTTGAAGCCGAGCCGGTTGATCACCGCGGACTGCTCGGGCAGCCGGAAGATGCGCGGACGCGGGTTGCCGGCCTGCGCGACCGGCGTGACGGTGCCGACCTCGACGAAGCCGAAGCCAAGCCGCAGCATCGCATCCGGGACCGCGGCGTTCTTGTCGAAGCCCGCCGCCAGCCCGACCGGGTTGGGCAGGTCGAGGCCCGCGAGGCGGGTCCGCAGGATCGGATCGTCGGGTCCAGCGGACGGAACGAGCCCGGTGCGCAGGGCGGCCAGCGTCAGGCCATGTGCCGTCTCGGGGTCTAGGGCGAACAGCAATGGGCGGAGCATGTCGAACATTCGCCGAACGTTCTGGCGGCTGCGCGGCCGCCCGGCAAGCGGGCGCGGAAAAGCGAGCAACGCCCGCGATTTGTCGAATCCATACAATTCGATACGGGTCTAACGGCCTATCCACCGCCTGCGACCCGAAGGGAGCGTCGCTACGGCAGCCGCCGGAGCACGTATCCCCACTCATTCGGCCCGGACGTTCTTCGTCCGGGCCGTCTTTTTGTGTCGACACGTTTGCTGTCATCCCCGCGCAGGCGGGGACCCATGGACACAGTCTTCCACCGTGATTCTCGACGGTTTTCCGCATGAACCCGTAGCTGAGTGTTCATGGGTCCCCGCCTGCGCGGGGATCACAATCATCGAGCGGGGCGAACCCCTACAGCCTGACCAGCATCTTGCCCGTGTTGCCGCCGGTGAACAGCCCCGCGAAAGCGTGCGGCGCGCGCTCGATGCCGTCCTCGACGGTCTCCTCCCACTTGATCCGGCCCGACGCGATCCAGCCGCTCATGTCGGCGAGGAACTGCGGGCGGAGGTGGTCGTAGGCGCTGACGATGAAGCCCTGGATCTTCAGGCGCTTGCCGACGATCAGCACCATGTTGCGCGGCCCCGGCACCGGCCCGGTGGCATTATAGGCCGAAATCATCCCGCACTCGGCAAAGCGCGCGAAGCCGTTGGCGACCTCGATGGCGACCTCCAGATGCTCGCCGCCGACGTTGTCGAAATAGACGTCGATACCCTGCGGCGCCGCCGCCTGGACCGCTTCGAGCAGATTGCCGCCCTTGTAGTTGATCGCCTGGTCGACGCCGACCGAACGCAGCCAGTCGCACTTCTCGTCCGAACCGGCGCTGGCGACGACCGTGCAGCCCTTGATCTTGGCGATCTGGGCGACGATCGAGCCGACCGCACCGGCCGCACCGCTGACGAACACGATCTCGCCTTCCTTGGGCTGGCCGACCTCGAGCAGGCCCGCGTATGCGGTCAGGCCGGGCATGCCGAGGACGCCGATGAACGCCTGGTCGGGAATGCCGTCGATGCGCGGCATTTTCTGGAGCATCTTGCCGCTGCAGTTGAAGCCCTCGCGCCAGCCCCACATCGAGCCGACGATGTCGCCGGGCGCGAAGCCGGGGTCGTTCGACGCGACCACCTCGCCGACGGCGTGGCCCTGCAGCGCCTCGCCGATCTGGAACGGCGGGATGTACGAGGGGCGGTCGTACATGCGGCCGCGCATATAGGGGTCGACCGACATCCAGGTGTTGCGGACCTGGACTTCGCCCGCCGCGGGGTCACCGACGGTGACGGTCGCGACCTCGAAATGATCGACGGTCGGCATGCCGACGGGGCGGCTTTTCAGCCGGATTTCGCGCGAGTCCATGTCCGTCTCCCAAGGTTTCGCAAAGTCCTAGCATCGCCGCGCCGGGAACGCGAAGCCCTCAGGCCAGCGCCGGCTCGGGCTCGTCGAGCGGGCCGCTGAACGGGATTTCGCCGAGCGCGTCGGGGACGAAGGTGACGCCGGGGCGGAACAGGCGCTCGGCCCCGGACAGCTGGTCGCCGGTCGACAATTGCAGGTCGAGACGCTCGGCATCGCGGCGGCGGAACTCCTCCTCGATCGCGGCGATCGTCTCGGGATCGGTGCCGAGGACCTCGAGCGTCGCGCGGCCGAGCGCGATCGAACCGTCGAACAGCTCGCGCAGGGCGACATCGACCTCGGCCTTGCGCAACGCCAGCAGGTGGAGGCGGTCGTAGGCGCGGGCGACGATCTTCAGGCCCGGGAAGGCGGCGCGGATCGGCCCCAGCGTCGCCTCCGGGTCCCAGGCCCCGTCGAGCGCCAGCACCAGCGCGTCTGCCTGGTCCGCCCCGGCGGCGCGCAGGATGTCGGTGCGGCGGCCGTCGCCGAAGTAGACCCGGTTGCCGAACAGCTTGCTGACGTCGATCAGCTCCGGGTCGTTGTCGATGGCGACGACCTCGACGCCGCGGGCCAGCAGCATCTGCGCGACGCCCTGCCCGACCCGGCCACCACCGACCAGCACGACCCGCGCCGCGGCATCGCGGTGAACGACCTTATCGGGCCCGTCGAGGTCGTCGCGCGGCGCCTCGGCCGGGTTGAAGCGGCTGGCGAGGCGGATCAGGAACGGCGTCAGCACCATCGAGCAGGTCACGACCGCGCCGAACAGTTGCGCCGCCTCATGCTCGATCAGCAGGCCCCGTTCGGCAGAGGCGAACAGCACGAAGCCGAACTCGCCGCCCTGCGCGAGGAGCAGGCCCATCTGGAAGGCGCGCAGCCAGCCGGTGCCGAAGCCGCGCGCCAGCAGGCCGATGACGATGGTCTTGGTCGTCATCAGCGCGACGACCAGCAGCAGGACCGTGCCGAGCCTGTCGCCGATGACGCCGAGGTCGAGGGTCATGCCGACCGAAACGAAGAAAAGCCCGAGCAGGAGCCCGCGGAACGGCTCGATATCGGCTTCGAGGGCGTGGCGATACGGCGACTCGGCCAGCATCACGCCGGCGACGAACGCGCCGAGCGCCATCGACAGCCCGAGGCTCTGCATCAGCAGCGCACTGCCGAGCACGGTCAGCAGCGCGGCGGCGGCGAACGCCTCGCGGACTTTCAACTGGCCGAGCAGGCGGAACACCGGGTTGATCGCATAGCGCCCCGCCAGCACCAGCACCGACAGCGCGCCGACGGTCAGCACCGCCTGCAGCCAGCCCGGATGGGCGTTCGGGTCGGGTACGTTGGACAGCGCCGCGACGACGGTCAGCAGCGGCACGATGGCGAGGTCCTGGAACAGCAGCATCGAGAAGCTGCGCGTCCCGAACGGCGTGTTGGTGATGTCCTTCTCGGCCAGCAGCTGCATGACCAACGCGGTCGAACTGAGCCCGAGCGGCAGGCCGACGACCAGCGCCGCCTGCCAGGTCAGGCCGGTCAGCAGCAGCAGCATGCCCGTCAGCGCCGCGCCGCAGACCAGCACCTGCGCCGCGCCGAGCCCGAAGATATCGCGCCGGAGCGACCACAAGCGCGACGGCTTCAATTCGAGGCCGATGACGAACAGCAGCAGCACGATACCGAACTCGGCAAGCTGGCTGGCGGATTCGGGGTCGCGGACCAGCCCGAGCACCGACGGCCCGATCAGGATGCCGGCGGCGAGGTAGCCGATCACCGCGCCGAGCCCGAGGCGGGTGAACAGCGGCACCAGCAGCACGACAGCGGCAAGGTAGGCGACCGCCTCGACGAGGACGCCGGGCACGTGCCCGTTCACGCCGCGGCGACTTCGCTTTGGGTTGCACGGGCCTGTGCCGCCTGCGTGGCGGCGGCGGCGGCGGCGTCGAAGCCGAGCAGGATCGAGGCATGGCGCGCCTTGTGCGGCCGGGCTGGGGCGAAGATGCCGAGGCCGGGCCAGTCGCCGGGGCTGTCCGCGTCGCCCTTGAGGAACGCCGCGAGCCCGGCGCGCGCCGCGCTCAGCTCGTCTGCCGAGCGCCCGACGACATGCTGCCCGAGCAACGCCGCCGACGCCTGCCCGAGCGCGCAGGCGCGGACTTCCTGCCCGAAGCGCAGCACGCGGCCATCGTCGCCGAGATCGACGTCGACGGTCACCCGGCTGCCGCACACCGGCGAGACGCGGACAACGCTGGCGTGCGGCGCGTCGAGGCGCGGCGCGGCCGGGCTTGCGGCGAGGCGCAGGATCGCGGTGTTGTACAGGGCTTCGGACATCCCGACCGATATAGTGCGCCCGCTGCTGCACCGCACTCGAAAAGCGGCGGGCGGAGCGGTGACTAGCCGAAGCTCTGGAACTGCAGGACGGGCGCCGTGGTCGTGGCAAGTCCGGCAGCGGCGATCGGGGAGGCGAACTCGACGCGGTCCCGACCGAGCCGCTTGGCCTTGAACAAGGCGCGGTCCGCCTCGACCAGCAACTCGCTCAGCACCCGGTCTCCATCAGCCGACCAGCTGTCGATGCCGAACGACATCGACACCGGCCCAAGCCGGTGGCCCTGATGGTCGACCGTCAGCTCGCGGACGGCGATGCGGAGCGCTTCGGCGCGGCTGTGGATAAGCGCGACGGAGGCCCCCGGCGCGATCACCGTGAACTCCTCGCCGCCGTAACGGCAGACGATGTCGCCGAGCCGGAAGTGCGACTGGATCAGGCCGGCGACCGCAGCCAGCAGGAGATCGCCCGCCTCGTGGCCATGGCCATCGTTGAAGCGCTTGAAATGGTCGATGTCGCACATGACGATCGACAGCGGCACGCCGCTTCGTTCGGCGCGGGCCGTCTCCAGGGCGAGCGCTTCCTCCATGTAGCGCCGGTTGAACAGCTTGGTCAGCGGATCGCGGATCGACTGCTCGCGCAGGCGTGAACGCAGGTTGTCGTTGACCAGCGCCAGCGCGACATTCTCCATCAGCATGCCGAGGCGGAAGTCGTTCTCCCCGGCGATGTGCCCCTCGATGTAGAGCAGCCCGAGCACTTCGCCGCCCGCGAGCATCGGCTCGCAGCGTCGTTCGACCGCGGGCTCGGTGGCGTGGGCGCAGACCAGGTCCGCGCCCGGTGTCTCGACGATATGGGTCTGGCCGCGCCGCAGACCCCAGCAGTCGTTCGGGGGAAACATCTCAGGCGAGGCCTGCGGATCGCCCCAGCTCGCGACGCGAAGCAGCATGTTGCGCGAATGATTGTGCACGTAGAGCACGCCGGCGATGTCGGGCAGCAGCTGGGGCATGAAGCAGTCGAGCACCTCCGCCAACTCACCGTCGACCTGAATCGCCTGCAGCCGCTGGGCCATTTCGTGCAGCACGTGGGCCGAATGCTGACGCACCTCCTGCTTGTCGAGGGCAACCACGAGGCGGTCTGCCATGTCGTTGTAGGCGGCCGCCAGCTCCCTGAACTCGATACTCCCCGCGCTCGTCGCGGCGCGGGCAGTACGCTCGCCGGCACCGAAGCGCGTCACCACGTCGAGCAGATTCGCGAGCGGCCGCGAGATACTGGTGCGGATCAGCCACGCGATGCTGGCGATCAGCAGCGCCAGGAAGGGCGACCCATACAGCAGCAGCGCCCTTGCCTGATGCGCCTCGGTTTCGGCGTTGCCGGTCCGGACCGCAAGCAGCCCGCGTTCCTGATCGCGCATCGCGCCGACCTGCCGGGTGATCCCCGTCATCATGTTGCGGCCGCGCATCCGCTCCCTGGCGTCCGGGAGCGTACCGAGCGGGCTCGCGCGCATACGCTGGGCCGCAGCGGCCATGACCCGGCCCTTCTCGGCCGCGACACTCGCGAGCTGCAGCGCGCGCGCCTCCTGGACCGGGTTGTCGACGACGAGTTCGGTCAGTTTCGCCGTCAAGGCGTTCGCTTCCGCCACGTCGGTCGTGAACCCGGCAAGATAGCTTTCGTCCCGGGTCATCAGGTAGCCGCGCAGGGCCGACTCCGCCCGACTGAGCCGGCTCTCGACGGTATCGAGGCTGACGATCACCTCCTGGGTGTGCTTGACCCAGCCGAACGCTTCCTGGGAACGGGAGCTGCTTTGCAGCAGAACCAGGCCGAACAGCAGCGCCGCGGCGGCGGTGAGGGCGGCGACACCATAGATCCGGACGGCGAGCGAGCGGAATCTGCTCACGTCTGCCGCCGCCCTGCAGGTGCGGGCGACGGCCTTTCGAGTGTCTTGACCTGTAGGATATCGTTCAACTTCATCACGCAACCAGCAGAGCCAGTTTGAACGTGTAAGCCTAACGAGTTAATACTGTTACGTGTTCGTTCCGAAGCTAGCGTAATGAAGGCCTTCAGCCGCCCTTCAGCGTGCGCGGTGCGGGCGCGACGGTGACGATCGCGCCGCCCTGGATGCGGGACACCTCGAGGGCGCGGTCGGCGACGCCCGAGGGGGTGAAGCGGAACACCCCGTCGATGCCGGCGAAGCCGTCGGGGTTGGCCAGCAGCGCGCGCGGGAACGGCTCGCCGAGCGGCCAGCGGTCCGCCAGGCTGTTGACCAGCAGCACCGAGTCGTAGCCGAAGCTGGCCAGTCGCGATGGGCCGGCGCCGAACTTGGCGCGGTAGCGGCCGCTCAATTGCGCGAACCGGTCGTCGGGAACGCTCGCGAAGACCGCACCCGCGAGGCCCTTGGCGTTGCGCAGCGCGGGCTCGTTGTTCCACAGCTCGGTGCCGAGGATGACCACGCCGCTCGCGCCGTACTGGGTCAGCGCCGGGCCGAAGGCGGCGGCGACCGGCCCCGCATCGGCGATCAGCAGCGCCTGGAAGGCGACCGGCGGCATCCGCGCGGTGACCGGCGCGACCGACCCGTCGGGGCGCAGCGCCGGGGTCTTGGCGGCAATGGCGAGGCGCTTGTCGTAGTCGGTGACGGCGCGCGCGGCCGCGAGCAATTTCTGCGGGGTGCGGGTGTAGTTGACCACCGACACGACCTTGCCGCCGTTGGCCTCGACGGCGCGCAGGAACGCGGTCGAGGCGCGCTGCCCGTAGATGCCGCTCGGGATCAGCGCGGCAAACCGCACGACACCCTTGCTGCGGGCATAAGCGACGGCGCGCGCGATCGACTGGCCGGGCTGGAAGCCGAGCACGTAGGTGCCCTCTCCGGCGAGTGCGGCATCGTTCGAAAAGCTGATCAGCGGCACGGTGTTGGCGGTTGCGATGCCCTGCACGGCACGGACGTCGCCGGCCAGCAGCGGCCCGAGGAAAAGCCGCGCGCCGTCGCCGATCGCCCTGCCTGCCGCGGCGGCAGCGCCGCCGGCAGCCGTGTCGTAGACGCGCAGGTTGATCCGGCGCTCGCCCGATTCGAGCAGCGCCATGTTGGCGGCGTTGGCGATCGACTGGCCGACCGCGGCATTAGCCCCGGTCAGCGGCACCAGCAGCGCGACGCGGTTCTGCGGTGCGGACGGCAGCGGGGCCGCGGTCGTACTGGTCTCGGCCGGCACGACGACGGCCGGCGGTGCCGTGCTGACGACGCGGTTCGACGGCGACGAGCAGGCAGCCAGCACGGCCGCGAGCAACAGCCCGGCGAGTCTTACCGGTTGCCGCGCGCCCACGAAGCGCTTCAGGATAGCCATATGTCCAAACTCCACCCCGGCCCGACCGAGGCCGCGCCAGCGATTACTCCCCAACCGCCGGGTCTCTACATCGTCGCAACGCCGATCGGCAATCTCGGTGACCTGTCGCCGCGTGCGGCGCAGGTATTGGCCGGCGTCGCGCTGATCGCCGCCGAGGATACGCGGGTGACCTCGCGCCTGCTGGCGCACATCGGCGCGCGGACCCCGATGACCCCGTACCATGACCACAATGCCGACGCCGTGCGCCCGCGCCTGATCGCGCGCATGGTGGGCGAGGCGGTGGCGTTGGTCAGCGATGCCGGTACGCCGCTGATCTCCGATCCGGGCTACAAACTGGTTCGCGACGCGCGCGCTGCCGGGATCACCGTCGTCACCATCCCCGGGCCGTGCGCCGCGGTCGCCGCGCTGACGCTGGCGGGCCTGCCGACCGACCGGTTCCTGTTCGCGGGCTTCTTGCCCGTCCGCAGTGGCGCCAAGGCCGCCGCGATCGCCGAGTTCGCGACGCTCCGCGCCAGCCTGGTGTTCTACGAATCGGCGGGGCGCACCGCGGCGACGCTGACCGCGCTGGCCGAGGGCCTCGGCGACCGCCCCGCGGCGGTGGCGCGCGAGATCAGCAAGAAGTTCGAGGAGACGGTCGACGGTTCGCTCACCAGCCTCGCCGCGCGCTACGCCGACACGCCGCCCCGCGGCGAGGTCGTGATCGTCGTAGGGCCGCCCGGCGAGGCTCCCGCGGCCGACGCCGACACCCTCGACGACGCGCTCCGCGCCGCGATGGCGGGGGCCAGCCTGAGCGCCGCTGCGAGCCAGGTCGCCGCCGACCTCAAGTTGCCGCGCAAGGCGGTCTATGCCCGCGCTCTCGAACTCCGGGATGCGTGACACCGCGAGCCGCAACGCCGCCGAGCGCCGGGGCCGTCGTGCCGAGGGCATCGCCGCGTGGTGGCTGCGTTGCCACGGCTACGCGATCCTGGCGCGCCGCGCCCGAGTCCCCGGTGGTGAGGTCGATCTGGTCGTGCGGCGCGGACACACGCTGGTCTTCGTCGAGGTCAAGGCGCGCGCGACGCTCGTCGCCGGACAGGAAGCGCTGCGGCGTGCGGACCTGCGACGCGTCGCCCGTGCTGCCGAAATCCTCGCCGCGCGTTACGGAGATGGTTGCACGACGACCCGGATCGACGCCATCATCGTGCTGCCGTGGAAATGGCCGGTTCACTTGCGTTCGATATGGTCAGGGGACTGGTAGGAGCAGGTCGATGGTACGCAAGTCGATGGATTCCGGCGGGATCGACCCCGCGATGGACCCGGCGCTGGCTCGTCTCGGGCTGCTCGACGACGCCGACATCGACCTCGCCGACGCGGCCCTCGCCTGCGCTGGTGCCGACCGCCCCGGCAGCGACCTGTCGCCGCTCAAGGCGCGCATCGCCGGGTTGGCCGGGCGCCTGCTGGCCCAAAGCTCAGGCATCACCGCCAGCGCCGAACGGGCCGCGCTGCTGGTCGCCTTGCTGTCGGGCGAGGAGGGCCTGGGCGGCGATACCGAGGATTACGACAACCCCGCCAACGCCGACCTGGCGATGGTCTTCGAGCGCCGCCGCGGCCTCCCGGTGACGCTGTCGCTGCTGTACGCGGCGATCGCCCGGCGCGTCGGCTGGACGGCGCAGGTGCTCGGCCTGCCCGGCCATGTCGTGATGGCGCTCGGCGGCGACGGCGACCGCATCGTCCTCGACCCCTTCGACCATGGCCGGACGCTCGATGCGGACGGCATCGGCGAGCTCGTCGACCGCGCACTCGGCGGCCACGTCACGCCGGAGCGCGAGCATCTCCGCCCGCTCAGCAACCGCGAGGTGTTGGTCCGCCTGCTCAGCAACCAGGCGACTCGCGCCCGCCGTCGCGGCGAGACCGGTCGCGCGCTTGTCCTCGCCGAGCGGATGACCGCGCTGGCACCGCGCCTGACCGGCCTGTGGTGGGAGCGCGCCCGGCTCGAGCAGCTCGCGGGCGACTCGGTGTCGGCCCGCGCCAGCCTGGTGGCAATGCTCGACACCACCCGTGACCCGCGCACGAGGACACGGATCGCTGACGCGCTGCAGGCGCTGGCGCGGTCGAACAGCTGAGGTCTTGCTGCTCCCCGAAGCCGGGGAGGAGCAAAAGATTGGCCCCCGCTCCGCCAACCCGCTAGACCCGGCCACCAACCCGGAGACATTGCACATGGCCCTGCGGGTCGCGGTCCAGATGGACCCTATCGAGACCGTCAACACCGCCGGCGACTCGACCTTCGCGCTGATGCTCAAGGCGCAGGAGCGCGGGCACCGGCTGTGGCATTACCTCGCCACCGACCTGTCGTACGAGGCTGGGCGCGTACGGACCCGGGCGCGACCGCTGACCGTGAGGCGGGACGGCAGCCGGCACTTCGACTGGACCGGCGAGACTCAGGTCATCGACATCGGCCACGACACCGACGTCGTGCTGATGCGGCAGGACCCGCCGTTCGACATGGCGTACATCACCGCGACGCATCTGCTCGAGCGTGCCGCCACCGAGACGCTTGTCGTCAACGACCCCGCGGAGGTCCGCAACGCGCCGGAAAAGCTGTTCGTGCTCGGCTTCCCCGACCTGATGCCGCCGACCCTGGTCACCCGCCGCCTCGACGATGCCGTCGAGTTCCGCGCCCGCCACGGCGCGGTCGTGGTCAAGCCGCTATACGGCAACGCCGGCTCGGCGGTGTTCCACATCGGCGAGAGCGACGCCAACCTGCCCGCGCTGGTCGAGCTGTTCAGCGACGTCTGGCACGAGCCGTTCATGGTGCAGAAGTTCCTCCCCGACGTCAGTGCCGGCGACAAGCGCATCGTGCTGGTCGACGGCGTTGCGACCGGGGCAATCAACCGCCTGCCCAAGGCCGGCGAGATCCGCTCCAACCTCGCCGCCGGGGGCAGCGCACAAGCGACCGACCTGAGCCCCCGCGAGCACGAGATCTGCCTCGCCATCGGCCCCGAGCTCAAGCGCCGCGGGCTGGTCTTCGTCGGCATCGACGTCATCGCCGGCTACCTGACCGAGATCAACGTGACCTCGCCGACCGGCATCGTCGCGATCGACCGCTTCAACGGCACCGACACGCCCGGCCTGATCTGGGACGCGATCGAGGCCCGGCACGCGGCCCGGTGATACGGATTATCGACCTGCGATGAGCTGGGCCCTGTGAGCTCGCCCCTGTGAGCTGGGTCCTGTGAGCTGGATCGCCGATGTCATCGGGAATGGCGGCATCGCGGGCGTCGCGGCGCTGACCCTGATCGAGACCTTCTTCCCGCCGATCCCGTCCGAGGTCGTGATGCCTCTCGCCGGGGTCGCGGCGGCGCGCGGCGACATGCCGATCGCGGGGGCGATCTTCGGTGGCGTCGCCGGCTCGATGGGCGGCAACATCGCGTTCTTCGCGCTCGCCCGCCGGCTCGGCGTCGAGCGCTTCGAGGCATGGATCGACCGCCACGGCCGCTGGCTCACCCTCGACCGCGCCAGCGTCGAGCGGGTACGGCACTGGTTCGAGCGCGCCGGGCCGTGGGTGGTCGGGGCCGGGCGCTGCGTGCCGGGCGTGCGCAGCATCGTCTCGATCCCTGCCGGGATGGTCGGCATGCGCTGGCCGGCGTTCCTGGCCTGGTCGACGCTCGGCACGACGGTATGGACCAGCGCGCTGACGCTGGCGGGCTACAGGCTGGGGAAATCAGCGCTGCCGCAGATCGAGCAGTGGCTCGGGCCGGTGTCGTACGGCGTCATCGGCATCGCGCTCGCGACCTACCTTTTCCGCCTCGCGACCTGGCGCAAGGCATGACGCGCTGGGCCGCCCTCAAGCTGATTGCCGCCGGCCTGATCCTGGGTGTCGCGGCGTGGCTGTGGTACGCGCCGCGGGTCATCAACGAAGCGCAGGCCGACAGCATCGCCAAGGCGACGGCGGTGCGCTTCGTGGCATCGAGTGGTGACCCCGTCGTGCATTTCGGCAAGGCGCGGCGGCTGACGTGGCCCGACGGCTGGGAGTTCGTGTGGAGCTATCGGCCGTGCCCCGACGATGCGGCGCTGCGCATCTTCGTACCGCTGACCGGCCACGGCGTCCGCATCACCGAGGAGCCCGACTGCAGCGGCGACCACGGCCTCGGCGTCAGGCCGATCCGGGTCTGACCGGCTAGCGCTCGATCCCGCCGAGCGCCCCGACGCGCTCGATCCCGCCGAGGGCGCCGACGCACAGGGAACGCGAAATCGGTACGCGCAGCATCGCATCGCCCCCGGCTGCGACCGCGGCGGGGCCGATATCCGGCGCGACCGCGGCCCGGATGTTGGCGGGAATATCGTCGGCATCGACGACAGCGCTCTGTGAAACATGGCCGGCGATCCAGTCGTCGTCGTCAGCGCCGAGGTTGCCGACGCGCTCGAAGACGATGACCTGCGCGTTCGGGGTCAGTCCGCGGTCGGCGCAGACCGTCGAGAAGATCCCGTCGAAGCAATCGGCACGCGCCGCGGTGACCCCATTGAGCACGTAGAAGCCGATCGAATCGTCGGAACCGTCGCAGATCACGCCGTAAAGCTGGACCGACAGCACCAGCAGCCAGCCGCGTACCGCCCAGCCACCGCCAAAGTGTCGAAACTCGAGTGAATCGCCGTCGCAGCGAATCAGCGCGTGCTCGACCATGTAGCGCAGCGCCCCCGAGCTCGACAGCCGGGTGGTCCGCCAGCGCCCCTCATAGGCGGCGCCGCGCCGCCGGGTCTCGCGCCGCGCCAGTTCGACGAGGCCGTAGGGCAAGGGCGGCAGCAGCGCCTGGCGGCGATCCTCCGGGGGCAGGCCGGAGCCGTTGCCGTCGGTCGGGGCGACGCCGAGCCGTTCGGCCAGCGCCGACAGGTCGCGGTCCCAGTCGAGCATGGTAAAGCCCGCGCAACGCCCGGCGATCAGCGCGGTCAGCCGCTCCATGTTATAGGCCGACGGCTGAACCGCACCCGACACCCAGCGACCGGCGAGCGATTTGTCGATGCCGAGATCGGCCGCGAGACGGGCGCGCGACATCGACAGGGCCTTGAGGACCAGTTCGAGACGGTTCGCAAAGCTGACCCCACTCGCCATTATGAACGGTTCATGCCGCGCGGTCGTGACGGCGGCAAGACTCGAATGCAACTTTACTGCAACACGGTGCAACTAATCGCGCAACGGTTGCATGCGCGTTGGCGACGGTTGTTGCACCTGCTCACGCCGATGGCGGGTGGGCATAAGAGCGCCACGAGCACGGGGCAATGACCGGCGCCTTCCTGCCCACCGAACTCCGGGGGCGGGCAGAGCAGACCGGAAAAACTCCAGACTCACGGTCCCCCGCGACCCCGGCATGTCGAAATCCTTCGGTTGCCGGGGTTGCGAGACGGTGCACACGGCACGGCCCTGCCGTGTGTGCCACCCGCGGTACGTCGCTTGACCCCGGCGTGCCACGGCACCGCCCCGACGCCAAAGTCAGGCGTCGGGGCGGATGCGTTTTGGGGGTCGGTCAAGTCGCTCAATCACGCGTCGCCGCAGCACCGACGCTCAGTCGTCCGGCCCCAGCGTCGGGTCGAGGTCGCGCGGCCGGATGAAGCGCACCAGATTGCCGATATTCTCGTCCGCGTCGGCCCAGCGCTCGATGTCGAGCTCCATGCGCGCCAGCGTTGCGGTCGGGTATTTCAGCTCGGCCTCGCCGCGCATGTCGCCGCCGGGCGGCACCAGCATCAGCAGCAGGTCCTCGCAGCCGGGGTTGTGGCCGATCAGCAGCGCGTCCTGCTTCTCGTCGCTGAGCTGCTGGATGAGCAGCAACAGCGTCGCCGCGGATGACAGGTAGATTCGCGTGTCCCACAATGGGCGCAGCGGCCGGCCGAGCCCATCCTCGACACCCTCGATGGTCTGGCGGACGCGCACCGCCGGCGACGCGACGACATGGTCGAAAGCCAGCCCCTCGTCGGCGATCCAGCGCCCGATGCGGGCAGCGGCACGGCGGCCGCGGCCGTTGACCGGGCGATCGAAGTCGCGCTCGACGGTGTCGTCCCACGACGACTTGGCATGACGCAGAAGGGTTAATTTCTTCACGGGCTGCACCATGCGTCGGCAGGGTGACAGATGGAAGTCGCTTTCAGCCGCTTATGTCGACGAGCGGGTCCGCTTTGGTTGTCGCAGCCGGCGCGACCGCGTTTGCCGCGAGCGCAGCGGTCGTCGTTCCGGCGATCGCCGCGACCGCCTCGTCGAGGGTGACGCGCGCCACCGGCGTGCCGGGCGGGAACGCCGCGAGCAGCCGCGACGGCACCGCCGGCCCGAGCAGGACGAACGCGCCGCAGTCGTCGGCGCGGCGGATTAACCGCCCGAACGCCTGCGCCAGCCGGCCCATCGTCACCAGGTCGTCGTAGGCCGCGCCGCCGAACGCCGCGCGCCGCGCCGCGTGGAGCACAGTCGGCCGCGGCCACGGCACGCCCTCCATGACCACCAGCCGCAGCGAGTGGCCCGGCACGTCGACACCGTCCCTGAGCGCATCGGTGCCGAGCAGGCTGGCGTGCGGGTCGGCGCGGAAGATGTCGACCAGCGTACCGGTATCGATCGGGTCGACGTGCTGGGCGAACAGCGGCAGCCCGGCGCGGTGCAGCGGGTCGGCGATGCGGGTGTGGACCGCCTTCAGCCGCGCGATCGCGGTGAACAGCCCGAGCGTGCCGCCGCCGGCCGCCACGATCAGGCGCTTGTACGCCGCCGCCAGCCCCGGCAGGTCGCCGCGCCGGACGTCGGTGACGACGAACACCCGCGAGTTCGCGGCATAGTCGAACGGGCTGTCGACGGCGAAGCGGTGCGGCGGTAGTGCGAGGTGGGTCGCGCCGGTGCGCATCTCGGTATCGCGCCATTCGCGGTCGTCGTCCGAATCGGCGACGCCCCGCGCGCGCAATGTTGCAGACGTCACCAGCACGCCGTGCGCCGGTTCGAGGACCGCCTTGGCGAAGGGCCGCGTCGGGTCGAGCCAGTGGCGATGGATGCCGACGTCGTATTCGCGCCCCTCGACCCGGTCGACCGCGAACCAGTCGATGAACTCGGGGTCCGCCGGGCCGCCGAGCCGCGCGAGCAGCACGATCCAGCTTTGCAGCAGCTGCGCGCGCAACCGCAGGCCCGCCGCCGCACCGTCGAGCCGCGCCCGCGATGGACCATCGAGCCAGTCGGGTGCCTCCTCCAGCACCGCGATCAGGCGCGCCTCGAGTGCCAGCAGCGGCGCCGCCAGCGCCTCGAAGGCTGCGGCCGCGGGTCCGGCGGCGTCGATCACCACCGGCAGCACCTCGGCGACTTCGCTCTCGAGGCTGTAGCCCGCCTCGCCGCCGAGGGCGCGGGCATGGACCTGGGCACGGACCGCGCTGAGCAGGCCCTCGACCGCGCCGTAGGGGTCGCCGCCGACCAGGCGCTGCCCCCAGCCGTCGGCGGGGAGCGCGCGTGCCGCCTTGCCCGCGGCCTCCAGCGCGAGCGCCCCCGCGTCGTCGTAGGCAATGATGTCCGACAGCCGCGCCGCCAGCCCGCGCCGCCGGCCCCGCGCCGCCTTGTCGGGGCCGAGGATCCAGCTGCGCAGCTCGACGCATTCCCGCGCCGACAGGTGCAGCGCGAAGGTCGAATCCGCCGCGTCGAACAGGTGATGCCCCTCGTCGAAGACGATCCGCGTCATCCGCCCGGCCTCGTCGCGGCCGCGCACGGCGTTGATCATCACCAGCGCGTGGTTGGCGATGACGAGGTCGGCCTGTGCCGACGCGCGGGTGCTGCGCTCGATGAAGCAGGTCCGGTAGTGCGGGCAGCCGGCGTAGATGCACTCGCCGCGCCGGTCGGTCAGCCCCGAGAACGCGGCGCGCCCGAACAGCGTCGCGAGCCAGCCCGGCAAGTCGCCGCCGACCATGTCGCCATCGCGCGAGTATTCGGCCCAGCGTGCCGCCAGCTGCGCGAAGATCCCGGCGCGGCCCAGGAAACCGCCCTGCACCGCGTCCTCGAGGTTGAGCAGGCACAGGTAGTTCTCGCGGCCCTTGCGGACGACGACCTTGGCCCGCTTGGCGGCGGCGTCGGGGTAGGCGCGCCCGGCCTCGTGATCGAGCTGGCGCTGCAGGGCCTTGGTGTAGGTCGACAGCCAGACCGTGCCGCCGGCCTCGCTCGCCCACAAAGCGGCCGGGGCGAGGTAGCCCAGCGTCTTGCCGATGCCGGTGCCGGCCTCCGCCAGCGCGACATTGGGCGCGGTCGCCATGCTACGCGGCCGGAAGGCGTGCGCCACCGCGCGGGCGTAGTCGCGCTGCCCGGTGCGGCGCTCCGAGCCGAGCCCGAGCAGCTTGTCGAGCGCTCCGTCGACCGCCCCGTCGGGCAGCGCGATGTCGCGCGGCCGGGGGCGGGGCGCAGCGTCCTCCCACTTCGGCAGGGTCGTGAACACCGTGCGCTCGGGCCGTTCGGGCTGCCTGAGCCGCCGCCCGACCTCGCCGCCCCACGACCAGCGCAGCCGCGCCAGTGACTGCAGAACGCCCCACGCACCGTGCCGCTCGGGCCATGCGGGATCGCCAAGCGTGTCGAGCATCTTCGCCGCCGCGACCCGCAGGAATTTTGCCTCGTCCCCCTGCCCGCCCGGAACCGGCAAGCCGAGCGCCGCCGCCAGCCCGCCCGCGGTCGGCACCGCGAACTTCGCCGGATGGACGAAGGCAAACAGTTCCAGCAGGTCGAGCCCCGAGATTTCGGGCAAACCGAGCCGGCTCGCGGTCACCGCCGCGTTCAGAATCAGCATCGGCGTATCCGCCGCCCGCCGCACCGCATCCCGCGCCGACACTGCCTCCGACCCGCCGGAGGGACCCGCGATCCAGGTGCCGCCGTGGTTGGCGACGAGCGCGGGATAGGGCAGGTCGGGGCTCACGGGAGTAATGTAGCGGGGGAACGGAGTGGGAACAACTGGTGCTAGCCGCCCTTGCTCCAAAGCTGCCCGGAGACTATGATAAAATCATAGGAGATTTGCGATGGCGTCTGCGAAACCTGTAACCGTGACATTGGGTGCACTGACCGAGCGCGCCGCCGCGCGCGTTCGCTCGGGCCGATATTCTTCCATGAGCGAGGTGTTGCGCGACGGCCTGCGTGCCCTCGACCGTCAAGATGAAATGATTGACGAGCTGCTGCGCGAACGCGTGCGGCAAGTCATAGCGGACCCGCAGCCGGCGATCGGTATCGACGAGGCGTTCAAGCAGATCTGGGCGCGCATCGACGCGAGGTGTGCGAAGGATAATGTATGAGGTCAAGTTCGACCCACGTGCCTCCAACGACATCCTGACGATATTCGCCTACGTCAGTGCCCATGCAGGTGCCAACGTCGCCAGCGCCTACGTGCGCCGGCTCGAGGCGCGCTGCCGTGCGATGGGAGACGCTCCTTTGGCCGGCAGCCCGCACGACGAATTGCTCCCGGGATTGCGGACGGCACCGTTCGAACGCCGGGCGACGATCGCGTACACGTTCGACCGCGAGGTCGTGACGATCCTTCAGGTCATCCATGCCGGCCGCGATATCGGCGCGTCGTTCTCCTAGCCCGGCCCTTGCCCTCCGCGCCAATATTCCCGACACACCCCCGCATCATGACCCCGACCCCCGAACTCCACGAAGCCGCACTCGTCTCCAAGGCCTGGCCGTTCGAGGAGGCGCGCAAGCTCGTCGCGCGGTACAAGGGCGCGTTCCCGGCCGCGGGCGTTGTCTTCGAGACCGGCTACGGGCCCTCGGGCCTGCCGCACATCGGCACCTTCGGCGAGGTCGCGCGGACGACGATGGTCAGGCGCGCCTTCGAGATTATCGCGCCGGGCGTGCCGACGCGGCTGATCGCCTTCTCCGACGATATGGACGGCTTCCGCAAGGTCCCGCCGGGCCTGCCGCAGCAGGAAATGCTGGCCGCGCACCTCAACCAGCCGCTGAGCCGGGTGCCCGACCCGTTCGGGACGCACGCCAGCTATGCCGCGCACAACAACGCCCGGCTGCGCGCCTTCCTCGACCGCTTCGGCTTCGACTACGAGTTCCTGTCGTCGACCGAGTGCTACGCCTCGGGGCGTTTCGACGACACCTTGCGTAGGGTGCTGGTAAACTACGACGCGGTCATCAATGTCATCCTGCCGACCCTCGGCCCCGACCGGCGCGCGACCTATTCGCCGTTCCTGCCGCTGCACCCGGTCACCGGCGAGGTCCTCCAGGTGCCGCTGACCGGGCGCGATGTCGACGCCGGGACGGTGAGCTTCGCCGACCCCGCGACCGGCGAGACCATCACCGTGCCGGTCACCGGTGGCCACACCAAGCTGCAGTGGAAGGTCGACTGGGCGATGCGCTGGGTCGCGCTCGGGGTCGACTACGAGATGGCGGGCAAGGACCTGATCGACTCGGTCACGCTGTCGAGCGCGGTGACGAAAGTGCTGGGCGCGCGGCCGCCGGAAGGCTTCAACTACGAGCTGTTCCTCGATGCAGAGGGCACCAAGATCTCCAAGTCCAAGGGCAACGGCCTGACAATCGACGAGTGGCTGACCTATGCCGCGCCGGACACGCTGGCGCTGTACATGTACCAGAGCCCGCGCAAGGCGAAGCGGCTGCACTTCGACGTCATCCCCAAGGCGGTCGAGGAGTACCACCAGTTCCTGAGCGGCTTCCCCGACCAGCCGGTCGAGCAACGCCTCGGCAATCCGGTTTTCCACGTCCACGAGGGCGAGCCGCCGGCGGTCGACCTGCCGCTCGGCTTCGGGCTGCTGCTCAACCTGGTGACCGTCGCCGGCACCGACGACCCCGCCGTGCTGTGGGGCTTCGTGTCGCGCTATGTGCCCGGTACCAGCGCCGCGACGCACCCGCAGATCGATGCGCTGGTGAACTACGCCATCGCCTACGCCCGCGACTTCGTGCTGCCGGGCCTGAAGCGCCGTGCGCCGGATGCCCGCGAGGCGGCGGCACTGGCTGATCTCGATGGGCGTCTTGCCGCGCTCGGACCCGATGCGAGCGCCGAGGCGTTTCAGTTCGAGGTCTATGAAGCAGGCAAGGCGGCGGGCTTCGAGCCGCTGCGGGACTGGTTCAAGGCGCTGTACGAAACCCTGCTCGGCACCAGCCAGGGCCCGCGAATGGGCTCGTTCATCAAGCTATACGGGCTCGGCGAGACCCGGCGACTGATCGCCGAAACGCTCGCCGCGACGCCCACGGAGACTCTGAAGGATGCGTAACCTGATACTGGCGGCGGTGATCGTCGCCACGCCTGCCGCCGCCTCCGCCGACGCGGCGGCAAGTTTCGCTGCCGGGCGCTGGCAGCAGGCGATCACCGAGGGCCGCGCCGAGAACACCGCCGCCTCGCTGGTCCTCGCGGGCCGTGCGACACTCGCGATCGCGGGCTACCAGAGCCGCGGCAGGGATGCGGCCAAGGCCGCGATCAGTGCCGCCGAGCAGGACTTCGACCGCGCCATCGCCAAGGCTCCGAACAGCCTCGACGCGCGCACCAACAAGGCGATCGCGACGGGCTACCGCGCCAAGATCGACAAATCGCCGGGCGAGGGCAAGGACGCTCGCGACCAGATGCAGGCGGTGCTCGCCAAGGACCCGAACTACGCGCTCGCCAACGCCGCGCTGGGCGCCTGGCACGGCGGCGCCGTCGCGACCATCGGCTCGTTCCTGGCGTCGACCCTGCTGGGCGCCAACCGCAAGGACATGGACCGCTACCTGACACTCGCGATGGCCAGGGAGCCAAAGGAGATCGTCCACCCGGTGACCTATGCCTTCACCCTGCTCGACATCGGCGACGACAGTGTTCCGAAGGTGACGTCACTGCTCCGCACCGCGATCGCACTGCCGGTCCAGGATGCCTATGACGGCCAGAACCACAAGGCCGCGCAGCAGGTCTTGGCGCTGATCGACGCGAAGGACGTCAAGGGCGCGCGGGCGCTGGTCAAGAAGCTGGAGCCGTTCAACAACGTCGGGTGAGGGGGCGGCTTAGGCCGCGCGACCAACGTGGTCGCGAGCAGCGTGCCTTGCGATCGTGAGCCGCGTTCGTTTTGTCATCCCCGCGCAGGCGGAGACCCATGAACACGGCAGCAGGTTGCTTGCGCGTCCCGCCGGTCAGCACTTCGACAGACGGTGTTCATGGGTCCCCGCCTACGCGGGGATGACAAACCTGAGTTCAGTTTTCTACGCCTTCCCGCCCTTCGTCACGATCCAGTCGTCGATCTTGCGCTCCAGCACTTCCATCGGCAGCGCCCCCGACATCAGCACCTGGGCGTGGAAATCGCGCACATCGAACTTCGGCCCCAGCGCCTTCTCGGCCTTGGTGCGCAGGCGGCGGATGGTGAGCTGGCCGACCTTGTAGGCCAGCGCCTGCGACGGGATCGCGATGTAGCGCTCGACCTCCGACGTCGCATCGGTCTTACCCATCGCCGAGTTGTCGAGCATGTACTTGATCGCCTGGTCACGGGTCCAACCCTGCGAGTGGATGCCGGTGTCGACAACCAGCCGCATGGCGCGCAGGATCTCGTCGTCGAGATGGCCGTAGTCCTGGTACGGGTCCTTGTAGAAGCCGAGTTCATAGCCGAGGCTTTCGGCGTACAGCGCCCAGCCCTCGACATAGGCAGTGTTGCCGCCGAAGCGCTGGAACGCCGGCAGCGACTCCTTCTCCTGTGCCAGGCTGATCTGGAAGTGGTGGCCCGGGATGCCCTCGTGCAGGAACAGGGTCTCGAAGCCGAACGCCGAGCGCGAGGGCAGGTCGTAGGCGTTGTAGTAGAACACGCCGGGGCGCGAGCCATCGGGGGTGCCCTGCTGGTACGAACCGGCGGCGTCGGTCTTTTCCTTGTAGGGCGGCACCGGGCGGATCTCGAGCGGCGACTTCGGGATCGTGTCGAAATCCTTGCCGACGACCAGCAGCATGCGCTTGTCGATGTCGAGGAAGGCCTGCTTCATAGCGTCGGCGCTGACCGGGTGGAACTTGGGGTTGGTCCGCATGTCTACGAAGAACTCGGCGAGCGTGCCCTTGAAGCCGACCTGCTGCTTCACCTTCTCCATGCCCGCGTGGATGCGGGTGACTTCGCTGAGGCCGAGCTTGTGGATTTCCTCGGGCGTCATCGTCGTCGTCGTGGTCTGCTCGACCATGTAGCGGTACAGCGCCGCGCCGCCCGGCATCTGGCCGAGACCGACCGTGTCGCGCGCCTTGGGCAGATAGTCGTTCTTGATGAAGTCGCGGACGCGCACCTGCGCCGGGTTGAGCTTGTCGCGGATGAACGCCGCATACTCCGCGGTCAGCTTTGCCTTGTCGGCTGAGGAGAAACTGTCCGGGAACTTGAGCACCGGCTTGTAGAAGACGCTGTCCTCGACCTTCGGGGGAACCAGCGCGTCGAATTGGCCGACGACGTTCTGCATGACCAGCTTGGGATTGGTGATGCCGTCCGCGAGGCCCTGCTTCATGCGGCCGACGGCGCGGTCGAGGTAGACGATATAGCCGTTCAGGCGGCTGAGGTTGTCCTCATAGTCCTTGACCGTCTTGAACGGCGCCGCGCCCTCGCCGGAGGATACGTCGGGCATGAACACCTGGAAGCCGCCGAAATGGTCGATCGGGCGCTCGATCGAGGCCTTCAGCAGGCCGGGCTCGAAGCCGCGCAGGCCGATCTCGGTCTGGTACTTGAAGACATCGTAGGAGATGCGGTCGTCGGCGTTGAGCTTGGCGCGGTCGATCTTGCGCAGCGACGCGAGGTCGGCTTCGCCGGCTGCCTTCTCGCCGGCGATATAGGCGTCGGTGATGAAGTCGCCGAACTGCGGGGCGTAGCGCATGTCGCCGCGGAACAGCGCCTGGATCGGGTTGCGCCGGAGCTGGTCCTCGTCACTGGCGGCGAACAGCGCCTTGAGCTCGGCCGACGCGGGCACGTTGGGGGCGGCGGTGGTCGCGGCAGCGACGGGTGCCGCAAGCGGCAGCGCGGTCGACAGCAGCAGGACAGGCAGCAGCAGGCGGGCGATCATTGGGCAGGCTCCCGGGAAGTGTGTTGTTAAGGTAGGACGGTTAATGGAACGGTGCAAGATCACTTCATCGGGATGGTACGCCCCTGGGTCATCACGAAGCTGACGCTCAGCACGGCCTTGGGGTCGGCCTGCGGGTCGCCGTCGATGGCGATCAGGTCCGCCGCCTTGCCGACCTCGAGCGTGCCGGTCTTGGCGCTGATGCCGAGCAGCTCGGCGCCGCCCTTGGTCGCGGCGATCAGCGCGTCTTTCGGCGTCATGCCGTGATCGACCATCAGCGCCAGTTCCTCCGCATTGCGGCCATGCGGGTAGACCGCGGCATCGGTGCCGAGCGCGATGTGGACCCCGTTGCGCTGCGCGATGCCGATGTTGCGGCCGACGATCTTCATGGTTTCCAGCGCCTTGGCCTCGACGTTGGGCGTGTAGAAGTTCTTGCCGACGTGGAGCTTGAGGCCCTCGTAGGCCATCAGGGTCGGCACCAGCCAGGTGCCGTGCGCCTTCATCGCTTTGGCGCCCTTGTCGTCGAGGTAGGTGCCGTGCTCGATCGAATCGACGCCGGCATTGACCGCCGCCTCGATGCCGCGGGCGCCGTGGGCATGCGCCATCGCCTTCAGGCCGACGCCGTGCGCGGTGTCGATGATCGCCTTCATCTCGGCGTCGGTGAAATGCTGCTCGAGGCCGATCGCGCCGTCGTCGAGGACCCCGCCCGTCGCCATGAACTTGATCACGTCGACGCCCTTCGCGGCGATCTTGCGGACCAGGATCGCGCACGCTTCCGCGCCGGTGCAGATGCCCGGGTTGAGCCCCTGCGCGTTCATCGCGTCGGCGAGTTCGGGCGGCATGCCGACGGTATCGTCGGCGTGTCCGCCCGGGATCGACAGCGGCGTGCCGGCAACCAGGATGCGCGGGCCGGGGAAGGCGCCTTCCTCCACCGCATCGCGCATCGCCAGCGACGCGAGCAGCGGCCCGCCCGCATCGCGCACCGTGGTGAAGCCGGCGCGCGCGGTGATCAGCGCGTTCTTCAGGCCGATGGTCGCGGCATACGGCTCCGAAAACTTCGGGCGCAGCGTCGCATACCACGGCAGCCCCGAATCCTCGGTCAGGTGGACGTGCGCGTCGATCAGCCCTGGCATCACGGTCTTGGTCGACAGGTCGATGACGCGGGCCCCCGCCGGCACCGCCATGTCGGGAGCACCAATGGCGACGATCCTGCCGTCGGTGACGACGATGCTCGACGGCCCCCGCGCCGGCAACGCGGCGTCGGTGACCAGCCGCCCGGTGCGGACGACGAGCGTTTCGGCAGTCGCGGGCAGCGCCGCAAGCAGCGCGGCGGCCAGGACGATACAGCGCATGAAATCCCCTTTTTGGTTGGCGCGACACTAGCTTGCGGTTTCGCCCGTGCAAGCCTGCGGATCGGCCGGTGACGCTTGCGCGGGGCCCGCCCGCCCGCCACAGTCGACGGCGAGGGGCTCGGGAGGCCCCGGGGGAGGGTCCGCGTTGCAACTGAGCCGGGCGACGCTGTTTGCATTCGCCGCACCGTGCCTGCCGATGGCCGCCGTCGGGCTGCCGGTCGTGGTCTACCTGCCGCCTTATTACGCCCACGAACTTGGGCTCGGGCTGCCCGCGGTCGGGATCATCTTCCTGGTCGTTCGCCTGATCGACATCCCGCTCGACCCTATCCTCGGTCACCTCATCGACCGCACCCGCGGGCGCTTCGGGCGCTTCCAGCCGTGGCTGGTAGGCGGCGCGGTGCTGCTGTCGCTCGGCGCGCTGGCCGCGTTCATGGCGCAGCCCGGGATCAGCGCGGTCGCCGCGCTGGCTGGGCTGGCGGTGATGTATTTCGGCTATTCGGCGACAATGGTCGCGCAGACGGCGTGGGGCGCGACGCTGAGCGACGATTATCACGAGCGCAGCCGGGTCTTCGGCTGGTGGATGGCGCTGACCCAGGCCGGGATGCTCATCGTGCTGACGTTGCCGCCGCTGCTGCCGCGCTTGATCCCGGGGGCAGGCGTCGCCGCCGGGATCCACGCGATGGGCTGGCTGGTCATCGCCGGCGCGCCGCTGGCGGCCTTGTGGTGCTGCGCCGTCGTGCGCGAGCGACCGCGGCCCGGCGGTCACGTCGGCAAGCTGTCTGACTTCCGCGCTGTCCTCGCCAACCCGCTGATGCGCCGGCTGCTGCTCGTCGACATGCTGTCCAACCTCGCGCCCGGCGTCACCGGCGCGCTGTTCCTGTTCTTCTTCCAGGCGGTGAAGGGCTATGCCCCGGCGGCCGCGTCGTCGTTGCTGCTGGTTTATTTCCTCGGCGGGCTGGCGGGCGTGCCGCTGTGGACCGGGCTCGCGCGCCTGACCTCGAAGCATTACGCGATGATCGTCGCGCTGCTGGTCTATTGCGTCGCGCAGGCACTGACCTTCTCGCTGCCTGCCAGCAACTGGCCGGTCGCGGCGCTCGGCATGGCGCTGGCGGGCATCCCCTACGGCGCCTCGACGCTGCTGCTGCGCGCCATGCTCGCCGACCTCGCCGATGCCGAGACGCTGAGCTCGGGCAACGCCAAGACCGGGCTGTTCTATGCCGCCGGGGTGGCGGTGCAAAAGCTCGGCTACGCGATCCCGATCGGGCTGTTGTATCCGCTGCTCGGAGCGGTCGGCTTCGCCGCGGCAAAGGGCGGCGACAATTCGCCTGAGGCGATCGCCTGGGTGACCGGGCTGTTCGCGGGGCTGCCGGTGCTGCTGGCACTGGCGGCGGCGTGGACCGTACGCGGCTGGCCGATCGATGCGACGACCCAGTCGGCGACGGCCTCGGCGCTCCGGGGCGACGGACCCGCTTGATCGACGACGCCGCCACGTCGGGCCGGGGCCGCGCGGCATGACCGCCCGGCCGCGCCTCGCGTCGTTCGCGGCGGTCATCGCCGCGACGCTGCTGCTGCTCGCAGCGATCCTCGCGGTCGGCCGCCCCAGCGTGTTCACCGATACCGACGATTATTACTCGCTCGGTCAGGAGATCGCCGACGGGGCCGCGACGCTGCTCGCCGGACGTCCGACCGCCGCCGACGCAGGCTGGCGCCCCGCCCCCGAGGATGCCGCGCGCGACGCGCACATGGCGCGCAGCCAGATGGCGGCACGATCGGTCGCCTATGCACTGGCGGTCTATCCGGTGCACCAGCTCGGGACATTGTGGCTGCTCGCGGCGATCCAGTCGGCGCTGGCGGCGTGGCTGATCTGGCTGTTGTGGGGAGTCGCCGTGCCCGGGGGCAGCCGCCGCGGCTATCTCGGCGTCATGGCGGCGCTGGCGGTCGCGAGCTCGCTGCCGCTGTTCACCGGGTTCGCCATGCCCGACATCTTCGCACCGCTGGCGGTGATCATGGCGGCGCTGCTGCTGACCAGCGCCGACCGGCTCGGGCGTGGCACCCGGACGGCGGTCGCGCTGCTGCTCGGCTATGCCTATGCGGTCCACACCACCCATGTCCTCGTCGGGGTCGTGCTGCTCGGGACCGCATGGCCGCTGCTGCGCTGGCAGGGCGTCGCCCGGCCGGTCGCGGCGGCGCGGATGGCGGTGGTCGGGCTGGCGCTCATGCTCGGCGTGCTGGTCAACTCGGGCTACGGTGCCTGGGTCCAGTACAGCACCGGCGACCCGCTGCGGCGCCCGCCGTTCCTGGTCGCGCGGGTGCTCGCCGACGGGCCGGGCCGCGACTATCTCCGCGCCGCCTGCGCGCACGCGACGCCGTACACCCTGTGCCGCTTCAAGCACGCGCCGCTCGACAACTCGGACGAGATCCTGTGGGACGATCCGCCGAACGGCATCTTCAACGTTAGCAGCTACCAGACCCGCATGGCGCTCGAGGACGAGGAGGCGCGCTTCGTCATCGGCACCTTGCGCTACGACTTTATCGGCGAAGTCCGCGCCGCGCTCGGCAACTGGTGGCGGCAGGCACTGCGTATCGAGGTCGACGATCCCGTCCGCGACCCGGTCTATTACCTGACCGACAGCTACTGGAAGGACACCAACCTGCCCGAGCTGATCGAATCGATGGGTGGCTGCGGGCGCGACGGCCGCCAGTGCGCGCCCCGGCTGACGGCGCATGTCTCGCGCATCTGGCATGGCGGCATCGTCATCGCCGCCGCGCTGGCGGTGGCCGCGGCACTGGCCCGGCGGCGCGGCACTTCGGCCACCGGCGACCGTCGCCTTCCCGCCATCGCCGGGTTCATCATCGTCGCCGTCATCGTCAACGCCGCGGTGTGCGGTATCCTGTCGGGGCCGTTCGCGCGTTACCAGTCGCGGCTGATCTGGCTGGTGCCGCTGCTCGCGCTGCTGCTGCTGGCGGACTGGTGGACACGGAGGCGTGTCAGGGCGTTTGAAAATCACGGCGTTTGAGAACTGGGGCGGGCCGGTCTAATGACGCGACCATGAACGAATGGCTCGACTTCGAGAAACCGGTCGCGGCGCTCGCCGACAGCGCTGCTGCCTTGCGTGCGTCGGGCGGCCCGGACGCACTCGCCGAGGCGCCGCGGCTCGAGGAGCGCGTCAACCGGGCGCTCGCCGATCTCTACGCGCGGCTGACCCCGGTGCAGCGCATGCAGGTCGCACGGCACCCATCGCGCCCGCACTTCAAGGATTATGTCGCGGCACTGGTCGAGGACTTCGTGCCAATGGCGGGCGACCGCGGCTTCGGCGAGGACGCGGCGATCGTCGGCGGCATGGGGCGGATGGCGGGCCGCGCGGTCGTCGTCATCGGCCATGAAAAGGGCAACGACACGACCAGCCGGGTCAAGCACAACTTCGGCATGGGACGCCCTGAGGGCTACCGCAAGGCGACGCGCCTGATGGAGCTGGCCGGGCGCTTCGGGCTGCCGGTGGTGACGCTGGTCGATACTTCGGGCGCGTTCCCGGGCCTCGATGCCGAGGAGCGCGGGCAGGCGGAAGCGATCGCGCGCGCCACCCAGGCCTGCCTCGACCTGCCGGTGCCGATGGTCGCCGCAATCGTCGGCGAGGGCGGATCGGGCGGCGCAGTGGCGCTAGCGGCGGCCAACCGCGTGCTGATGTTCGAGCATGCCGTCTATGCCGTGATCTCGCCGGAGGGCTGCGCCTCGATCCTGTGGCGCGGCGAGGCGGGCCGCGCGGCGGATGCGGCGCAGGCGATGAAAATCACCGCCGCCGACCTGTTGCGCCTCGGCGTCATCGACCGCATCGTCTACGAGCCGACCGGCGGCGCGCACCGCGACCCCGCCACCGCGATGACGCGGCTGGGTACGGCGATTGCCGAGGAGCTGGCGGGAATGGACGGGCTCGACGCGAAGGCGCTGCGCAAGCAACGCCGCGACAAGTTCCTGCAGATGGGGCGCGGGCTTTAACCGCGCGCGTGGTTCTCAGACCGATAGTCGTCCTGGCCTAGGACTGTCGTCCCGGCCGCAAATAGTCATCCCGGCGAACACCGGGACCCAGTTACCCCGCGAACTCAATCTTTGAGTCCGTGACGCAACTGGGACCCGGCATTCGCCGGGAGGACAGGTCCGGTATTAAGCCGAAACCCTCAGGCCGGGGTCGCGTCCTTCTTGGCGCGCGGCTTGCGAGGAGTCGGTGTCGGTGCGGCTTCCTCGACGGGAGCGGCGCGCGGCTTGCGGCCGAGGCCGAGACGCTTGGCGACTTCACGGCGCGCGTCCGAATAGCCCGGCGCAACCATCGGATAGGTAGCGGCGAGGCCGTAGCGGGCGCGATACTCTTCCGGGGTCAGGCCGTGACCGGTCAGGTGACGCTTCAAGCTCTTGTAGGGCTTGCCGTCGATCAGCGAGATGATGAAGTCGCGATTGGCGAGCGACTTGCGCGCCGTTACCGCGGGCTGATGCTGGTCCGGGCTGGCGGCCGGCTCGGCAGTCGTTGCCGTCAGTCCCGACAGCGCGGCGTGGGTCGAGGCGATCAATGCGGGCAGGTCATCGCTGCGGACAGCATTGTTCGCGACAAAAGCCGACAGTAGCTCGACGGTCAGCTCGGTAAGATCCTGCTGCTGCGTGGTATCCATTCGAAAAACCTTGATAAAAATGCGCGTCGCACCGTCAGTGGTGCCAACGGCGCGACATACACCCTGCTTTACCCGAAACGTCAAGTACAGTGCGGCCTTAAACCACGATTCGGTACAACAGCCACCAAAATGAACAAATGAACATTCAGTCGTGCGGTGCAATCCACTACCTCGAAACGGTGTCCGAATGACCCCGAAGACTGTTCATCCCCGATAAACCATCAACTGCCAATTCGGCCCGCTGGAACACTCGGGCCGTGCAATCCGCTCGGCAAGCTGTCGTGACGTTTCGCGATCGGTAAACGAGGCCTTACGGTACCCTACGCGGGCATTGCTGCATTTTACCTGGAGGCGCGTTATGACCCGCGGGCACGGCGCGCGTGCAGCAAGGAACCGCCATAGATGCCGAATGATACTCCGCGCGCCGAGCGCAGCTTCGACCGCCGGATCTTCCAGGCCTGCGTCATCGTGCTGGCCACGACTGCGGCGGCCTACCTGCTGTGGCGGCTCGTCGACCTTTTGCTGCTGTTGTTCGCGTGCGCGCTGACCGCGTTGATCCTCGTCACCATTGCCAATGTGATCCGGCGTCGCTTCCCGATGCCCTATGCGGCCGCGCTGACCTTGACGGTATTGATCATCGCGCTGGTTCTCGGCGGCGCCTTCTGGTTCTTCGGGGCGACGATGACGGCGCAGTTCTCCGAACTCATCCAGCGACTGCCCGCGGCCTGGGCGGCGGTGCAACAGCGCCTCGGCCAGTCGACGATCGGCGCGACGTTGCTTGCCCGCGCCCAGGAATTCGCGCCGAGCAGCGCCAATATCGTCGCCCTGCTGACCAGCGCGATCAGTATCGGCGGCGGCATCCTTTCGGGGCTGGCGGTGGTCATCGTCGGCGGGCTGTATCTCGCCGCCCAGCCCGGCCTGTACGGCGGCGGGCTAGTCCGGCTGATCCCGCGACGCGGGCAGGCGCAGACCATCGAGACCTTCGATGCCGTCGCCGCCTCGCTCCGCGGCTGGCTCAAGGGCCAGGCCTACGGCATGGTCTTCGTCGGTGTCGGCACCGCGATCGGGCTCGCGATCGTCGGCGTACCGGCGGCGCTCGCCATCGGACTGGTCGCGGGGCTGGCCGAATTCGTACCCTATCTCGGCACCTTCGTGGCGGTGATCCCGGCGACCATCCTCGGCTTCAGCCAGGGCACCGACACCGGGCTGTGGACGCTGGCGGTGCTGATCGGCGTGCAGCAGCTGCAGGGCAATCTCGTGATGCCGCTGCTGCAGAAGAAGATGGTCGACCTGCCGCCGGCGCTGACGATCTTCTCGCTGATCGCGGCGGGCATCCTGTTCGGGCCGGTGGGCGTGCTGCTGGCGACGCCGCTGACGGTGGTCGTGCTGGTGCTGGTGCGGCGGCTGTACCTCGGCGACGACGAGCCGCTGGGCGGGGAGGCTTAACCCCGATTTGTCATCCCGGGCTTGACCCGGAACCCAGCTGACCCCGGAGTCCGAGCGCTGGGTTAGCTGGGTCCCGGGTCAAGCCCGGGATGACAACGGGGCCTCGGGAGGAGAACCTCTCCCCGCCCTCACCCCCGGCGCGCCGCCGCGTAGAGCGCGATCGCGGCGGCGTTGGACACGTTGAGGCTTTCCATCGCCGCGGCAATCGGCAGCTTGGCGATCTCGTCGCAATGCTCGGCGGTGTTGTGGCGCAAGCCCTCGCCCTCGGCCCCGAACACCAACGCGGGCTTGGTGTCGGCCAGCGCCTGCTCGATGGTGCGGGTCGCGGCCCCGTCGAGGCCGATGCGCCAGTAGCCGGCGTCGCCGATCTCGCCGAGCGCGCGCGCCAGGTTGACCACGCGGACCCACGGCACCAGTTCGAGTGCGCCCGAGGCCGCACGCGCCAGCGATCCCGATTCGCTGGGTGAGTTGCGATCCTGGGTGACGATCGCGACCGCGCCGAATGCCGCCGCCGAGCGCAGGATGGCGCCGACATTGTGCGGATCGGTGACCTGGTCGAGCACGACCAGAGCGCGGTTGCCGGTATCGAGGGCGAGAATATCCCCGAGGTACGGCGCCTCGAGCGGCTCGACCTCGAGCACGAGGCCCTGGTGCGGCGCATCGGCGGGGACCAGCCGGCCGAGGTCGGCGTCGTCGCCGTACTGGACGTTGAAGCCCTTGGGCAGGTCGTAGTCCGCCTCCAGCGCCTTCATCGCGGCGTGGGTGATGTGGAGCTTGCGGTGGACGCGCTCGGGGTTCGACAGCGCCGCGATCACGGCGTGGCGGCCATAAAGGCGGGGGTACTGGCTTTTCTGCCCGGCAGCGTTTCGCGGATGTGGTCTTCGGCCCATCGCCGCTGCCTAGCGGGGTTCAGGGCGTGCCGCTAGCCGTGAGGGCGTTGCCGGAGACGTTGACAGTGCGGGGCGCTTTCGCCACTAACCCGCGCTCGCAGCGGCCCCGGTCGCCTGCGAGCCCCGTGGAGGGGTGGCCGAGCGGTCAATGGCAGCAGACTGTAAATCTGCCGGGTTCGCCCTACGTTGGTTCAAATCCAACCCCCTCCACCACTTTCTTGTCAGATCGCGGACGACAGCCCCGCCGCGGTCCGGGCGAGTGCGGTGATGGCGCTCCAGTCTCCGGACGCGACCAGGCCGCGCGGCGCGAGCCAGCTGCCACCGACACAGGCGACGTTGGCGAGCTTGAGGTAGCCCGGCGCGGTCCCCGCGGTGATGCCCCCGGTCGGGCAGAACAGCACCTGCGCGAACGGCCCGCCGAACGCCGCCACCGCCGCCGCGCCGCCGCTGGTCTCGGCGGGGAAGAACTTGAAGCGCGTCAGCCCGAGGTCGAGCCCACGCATGATCTCGGTGCCGGTCGCGACACCCGCCAGCAGCGGCACGCCGAGATCGAGCGCGGCGCGCGCCACGCCTTCGCTCAGCCCCGGGCTGACCAGGAAGCGCGCTCCCGCATCGACCGCACGCCGCGCGTCGTCGGCGTTGAGCACCGTGCCCGCGCCCGGCACCGCACCCGGGATCGCCGCCATCGCGCGGATCGCGTCGAGTGCCGCGGGAGTGCGCAGCGTCACCTCCAGCGCCGCGATGCCGCCCGCGACGAGGGCCTTCGCCAGCTCGCCCGCGCTGCCGGCATCGTCGATCACCAGCACCGGCACGACGGGCGCGAGCCCCATGATCTCGTCGACGGTCATCGTTCCTCCAGCGGTGCGTGCGCGAAGGAGGGTCATAGGCGCGGACCGGTGCGGAGGGAAAGCGTCGGCGCGCCGGCAACCTTCGCCAACGTCAGATACGGCTGGCGAGACCAAGCTTGCCGGGCAAGGCGGCAATTTCCCCGCCAGGGCCATTCCCAGCAACTCACCGCGCCGGCACGACCCGGTCCCGCCCCATGCGCTTCGCGTCGTACAGCGCGGCGTCGGCGCGGGCGACCAGCGCGTCGGCGGTCTCGCCGTCCTTGTCGCTCGCCGTGCCGGCGGAAAAGCTGACGCGGCCCATGCTGGTGCCGTCGTCGCTGCGGCGGATGATCCGCGCCGCCAGTGCCGCCCGCGCCCGGTCGATCGCCGCGGTTGCCTCGTCGAGGCCGGCGCCGGGCAGCATGACGACGAACTCCTCGCCGCCGAGTCGCCCGACCGCGCCGTCCTTGCCGACCGCGTGCGCGAGGTGGTCGGCGACGTAGCGCAGGACCTGGTCCCCCATGGCGTGGCCGAAGCGGTCGTTGACGCGCTTGAAATGATCGATGTCGACCATTGCGACGCTGAGCGCCGTCGATGCCGCCTGTGCCGCCTCCAGCCGCCGGAACGCGCCGCGCCGGTTGAGCACGCCGGTCAGCGGATCGGTCACCGCCACCGTCTCGGCGGTCCTCAGCTTGTCGCGCAGCCGCGCCGATTCGTGTGCCGCCAGCGTCAGCTCGGCCTCGAGCCGGCTGTTCGCCACCAGCATCGTCGCGGTCGCCTGGCCGAGCCGGTCGATCAGCCGCGCCAGCGCCGCCGCGTCGGGGGCGGGTCCGCGCAGGTCCGGGCCGCGCAGCGCCGCATCGCCGGCCGCGATCGCCTCGCCGTAGCGGGCGGCATCGTTGGCACTCTCGGCCAGGCGTGCCGTCAGCGCCTCGGCCTGATCGTACGCCGCCTCGACCAGCGCCGCGACTTCACCCGGGGGCAGGTCGCCGCAATGCGCGCGGCGCAGCGCGGCAACACCGGCGAGGTCGAGGCCGGGCTCGGCGAGTTGCTCGCTTACGGCTGCCGACAGCAGCGGGTCGTCACCCTCGGCGTGGCGCATCAGCAGGTCGATGACGCTGGTTTCGGGCGGCAGGCCGCTGGCGACCAGCATCGCGCGCACCGAATCGAACAGCAGCAGGCGCGGATGGCCGAGTCCGCCGCGCGTACGCCCGGCGACTGCCTCGCCCGCGCTGCCCTGCGGCAGTCCTGCCTGATCGGTCATCGTGTTCCTCCGCGTCGGCGAAGAAACGGCGCGGCGAGCGCGGGCTTAACCGGGCGGGAGGCTGGAGCGGGTAGAGGGAATCGAACCCTCGTATGAAGCTTGGAAGGCTACTGCTCTACCATTGAGCTATACCCGCTTGGAGGGCGGCAGTTACCGCCACGGAGCCTCGGCGACAAGCCCCGGCCGGTGCGATGCTGCCCGGCGATCCCGTAGCCCCTTGCCGTTCGGGGCCGCCATGGGTATACGCCCCGCTCTCGGAACCGGAGGAGTGTAGCTCAGCTGGTAGAGCATCGGTCTCCAAAACCGAGGGCCGGGGGTTCGAGCCCCTCCACTCCTGCCAGTCCGCGAGGTTTGCGCCTCAAGGGCTTGCAGCGTAAGGTTCGAGAGTTATTTGAGGACCAGCCGGCGGCTCCGGACGAAGGGGTCGCTGGCTGGTTCTTGCTGTGACGGAAGCGTGAACGGGCAAGACGTGGACGGAAACGAAGGACGATAGTGGCGAGAGTTTCACCCGGAGAGTTCGTACGCCAGGTGCGTGCCGAAACCGCGAAGGTCAGTTGGCCGACGCGCCGTGAAACCGTGACCACGACGATCATGGTGCTGATCATGACCACCGTGCTTGCAGTCTTCTTCCTCGGTGTCGACACGCTGCTCGGGACGTTCGTCAAAACCCTGCTGACGCTGGCGAACTAGGGAACACGATGTCGCGCTGGTACATCATTCACGCTTACTCGGGCTTCGAGAACAAAGTCCGCGACTCGATCGTCGCCGACGCGACCCGGATGGGCCTCGACGCCTTCATCGAGTCGGTCGAAGTGCCCGTCGAGAAGGTCACCGAGGTCCGCCGCGGTAAAAAGGTCGTCAGCGACCGCAAGTATTTCCCGGGCTACGTGCTCGCCAAGCTGGTGATGACCGACGACGTCTACCACCTGGTCAAGAACACCGCGAAGGTCACTGGCTTCCTCGGGTCGCAGGGCAAGCCCCAGCCGATCAGCGAGAGCGAGGCCAGCCGCATCCTCAACACCAAGGTCGACGACGCGGTGTCGCCGACCGCCAAGCCGAAGCTCAAGGTCAACTTCGATATCGGCGACCAGGTCAAGGTCCTCGACGGTCCGTTCGCCTCGTTCAACGGCATGGTCGAGGAACTCGATTTCGATCACGGCCGGGTCAAGGTCTCGGTCTCGATCTTCGGGCGCGCGACCCCGGTCGAGCTCGGCTTCGAACAAGTCGAGAAGCCGAAATAAGCGTAAAATTCGTAAAGTTTGGAAGTGGGAGGCGCGCTTCGGCCCGTCGTTTGAACCACATTTAGGAGTGCCGTCATGGCAAAGAAGATTACCGGCTACATCAAGCTGCAGGTGAAGGCGGGTTCCGCCAACCCCAGCCCGCCGATCGGACCGGCGCTCGGCCAGCGCGGCGTCAACATCATGGAGTTCTGCAAGGCGTTCAACGCCAAGACCTCCGAGCTCGAGAAGGGCATGCCGATCCCGACCGTGATCACGGTCTACGCCGATCGCTCGTTCTCGTTCATCACCAAGACCGCTCCGGCCAGCTACCTGATCAAGCAGGCGGCTGGGCTGAAGGCCGGCGGCACGACGCCGGGCAAGGGTGCGTTCGCGGGCAAGATCAGCCAGTCGCAGATCCGCTCGATCGCGGAAGCCAAGATGACCGACCTCAATGCCAACAGCATCGAGACGGCAATGAAGACCATCGAGGGCAGCGCGCGCTCTATGGGTCTCGAAGTGGTGGGGGGCTGATCCGATGGCCATGAGCAAGAAGGTCAAGGCGATCTCCGCCACCGTCGACCGCGAGAAATTGTACGACCTCGATGCCGCGCTCGGCATGGTGCTGGCCAACGCCACCGCCAAGTTCGACGAGACCATCGAAGTCGCGTTCGGCCTCAACGTTGATCCGCGCCACGCCGACCAGATGGTCCGCGGCGTCGTTACCCTGCCCAAGGGCACCGGCAAGACGGTTCGCGTCGCGGTGTTCGCACGCGGCGCCAAGGCCGAGGAGGCACTCGCCGCCGGGGCCGACATCGTCGGTGCCGAGGACCTGCTGGAGATCGTCACCAACGGCAAGATCGACTTTGATCGCTGCATCGCGACGCCCGACATGATGGGTCTGGTCGGACGCCTCGGCAAGGTCCTCGGCCCGAAGGGCATGATGCCGAACCCGAAACTCGGCACCGTCACCATGGCGGTCGGCGACGCGGTCAAGGCCGCCAAGGGCGGCCAGGTCGAGTACCGCGTCGAGAAGGCCGGGATCATCCACGGCCGCCTCGGCAAGGCGAGCTTCCCCAAGGAAGACCTGCGCGCCAACTTCGACGCTCTGCTCGACGCGGTGGTCCGCGCCAAGCCGTCGGGCGCCAAGGGCAAGTACCTCGAGAAGGTCGCGCTCAGCTCGACGATGGGTGTCGGCGTCAAGGTCGACACGACGACCGTCGGACACGTGGTCTGAGTTAGAATACTACTCGGCTTGTCGTTCCGGCGAACGCCGGAACCCAGTTTACCAAGGGCCTCGCCTTTGGGTTAGCTGGGTCCCGGCGTTCGCCGGGATGACACGCGGGGGACAAGAGTTTTCCACCTCCGGGTGGAGATAGCCGTCCGAGATTGCAGGTGCTCTTCGGAGCTTAAGCCAAAAGGCCTGCATGAGACGGGGAGAGTTTACCGGCAGCCATCGTGCGATGGTGCTCCGGGTCCTGAACGCCTTCGCCCCGAAAGGGGCCGGCGCGACGGACGACGACCCCTCGGACGGGCTTGACCGGCAACGGTCAGGCTCAACCGGCGCGGCGGAAACGCAGCGTCTATAGTAGAGGAGAGAGCATGGATCGCGCTCAGAAAACAGAGCAGGTCTCCGCCCTCGCCAAGACTTTGTCCGAGACTGCCGTGGTCGTTGTCACGCGCAATCATGGTTTGACAGTGGCCCAGGTCACCGATCTCCGGACGAAGATGCGGCAGGCGGGTGCCAGCTTCAAAGTGACCAAGAACCGCCTCGCGCGGATCGCCCTGGAAGGCACGCCCTACCAGCCGATCGGCGAGCTGCTGACGGGTCCTATCGGTTTCGCCACATCCACCGATCCGGTCGCTGCAGCCAAGGTTGCAGTCGATTTTGCGAAGACGAACGACAAGTTCGAAATCGTCGGCGGCGCGATGGGGACGACCGTACTCGACATCAACGGCGTCAAGGCGTTGGCAGCATTGCCTTCGCTCGACGAACTGCGTGGTCGGATCGTGGGCCTTATCCAGGCACCCGCGAGCAAGATCGCACAGCTTGTCAACGCGCCGGCGGGCAAGCTTGCCCGCGTGTTCGGGGCCTACGCCATCAAGGAAGCGGCATAACGCCGAAGCAACATCCGGGCGCTCTATGCCGCCCCAATCTGGAGACTACACATGGCTGACCTTAACAAGATCGTCGAAGAGCTTTCGACCCTGACCGTCCTCGAGGCTGCTGACCTCGCGAAGATGCTCGAAGAGAAGTGGGGCGTTTCCGCCGCCGCTCCGGCCGCTGCCGCTGCCGGCCCGGCCGCTGCCGCCGGCCCTGCCGTCGAAGAGAAGACCGAGTTCGACGTCGTCCTGACCGGCGACGGCGGCAAGAAGATCAACGTCATCAAGGAAGTCCGCGCCATCACCGGCCTGGGCCTCACTGAAGCCAAGACGCTGGTCGAGTCGGCTCCCAAGGCCGTCAAGGAAGGCATCAACAAGGCGGAAGCCGAGAAGATCAAGGCTCAGCTCGAGGCCGCCGGCGCAACCGTCGAACTCAAGTAAGCCCGACTTCGATCGACTGGAGGGGCGGTCCCGCGGGACCGCCCCTTTTTCGTGCCCGCTCATCACGTGTGCCCCGTCGCGACCAAGGCCAGGGCCTGTAGACTCCGTTCATAATTTACTATGCATTGTTCATCAGCGGGTAAGACAAGGCAGGACGGGCATGAACGTCATGGCGGACAATGCAGACCTGGGTACACTCGACTGGCAGACGCGACTCCGGGCTGGCATGGCCCGGTCGCACGGCATTGACGTCACGGCGCCGCGGACGCATCCGCTGTCCTATGAGCATAAGTCACCCCGGGATGTCGCGGTGAGCCGTGGCGTCGGGCAGCTGACCGACGGGCAGCGCGATTGCCTGCGGCTGGTCTATGACCACATGACCTCCAAGGATATCGCGCGCGTGCTCGGCATCTCGCCGCACACCGTCGACATGCGTATCCGCAACGCCCTGAAAACGCTTGGTGTCTCTAGCCGGATCGAGGCGGCGCGGGCGCTGGTCGAGGCCGAGGGGCAGGGCGCGGCCACCGCCAATTCCTACCGGCCCTTGATATATCAGGCACCGGACGTTGCCGTGGGCGGCGTGACGGGCACAGTGACGGTGCCGGCCTCAACCACGAGCGACGAATATGCGACCCAGCATTCGGATACGCGGTTCAGTCCGGACTTCGGTCCGCCCGCCAGCGGCCCTCCCCGTCTGGCGGGCGCATCGTTGCCCTTCGTCGGTAACCCCCTCGGGACGGGGTCCGTCGCGAAGATCAAGGCGGACGGACGAAACGTCGAGACGCCACTCGCAGGCTCGCTCCCCTGGGGCGCGCGCAACACGCTTTCGCCGGGTGCCAGGCTCGCTTGGGTCGCGATGATCGCGATCGGTTCGTCGCTAGGGTTCGGGGCCATTCTGGGCGCGCTCGAAGCGCTCAAGAAGCTACTCTAAGACCGTCGGACGTCCGTCCGGCAGTTCTGCAGTCACGCGCTTCGGCGCGATCGAAGGATCATGTCATGCTCAAGGAACGTCGCGAAATCGCGCAGTCGGTCGCCGACCAGCTGTTCGCCGCCGAAGCCGCCATCGATGCCGCGATCGCCGCGACCGCGACCCTGACCGGCATGATGCCGTCGGTGCGGGGCAGTGCCGGGCTGTCGGCCCTGATCGGCCAGGACGCGCTGATGGAGGCCGCGCAGACCTGCGCCGCACTGGTCCAGGCGCGCGGTTCGATCGTCGCCACCCACAAGGCCCTGAGTGTCGCGCAGAAGCAGATGGGCCTCGGCGCAGTGGCGTTCGGCAGCTATGCGAAGCCGGCCGCTCAGCTCGACGAAGGCCGCGTTTTGCGCAGCGTTGCCGCGGTTGCCGTCGCCGCCTGATAAAGGGCGGGTTCGGCAGGCGGCCGAACCCGCGACTTCAGAAGGGAGGCACCCTTGATCACGATAATCTTCTCGGTCTTTCTTTTTGGCGGTTGCGGCATCGCGCTCTGGAAAGGTCGCGCGAGCGAGCGGTTGACGGCGGTCCTGCTGTTGGCGGCAGCATTCGTTTCGCCGCTGGTGGCGACGACCTCGTTTATCGGTCCCGAGCTCGGCATTCTTGCAATCGACGCGGCGCTGTTCGTTTTCCTGATCATGCTTGCGATGGTCAGCGACCGGTTCTGGCCGATGTGGGCGGCCGGTTTCCAGATCGTCGGGACGCTGATCCATGTCGCGCGCTTCGTCGATGTCACGATCTGGCCGAACGCTTATGCGACGGCGGAAGCGTTTTGGGCCTACCCCGTGCTGCTCGCGCTTGCCATTGGCACCTGGTGCGAGGCGCGCTACCGGACGCAATGACGGGGCTTTGGCGACCGCCCCTCCGGCATGCGGCGAGATAGCCCTTCCCCTAATCCAACACGTCGCCTATATAGCCGCTACACAGACATCCCGGTCGGTTGCGTGACGCTCGCGCTATCGGCCGCCTTTCCCGGTCCCGGGACACGGCAGGTTAAGCGACCCCGCCGCGCAGAATTGGGACAGGGTCAAGGTTTCATCACGCTAACGGTGCGGTCCGGAGAGCCCCGGGCACGCACTTTTTCGCGTGGGGGCGTGCCTCCTCGCGGCGGTAATGAGGACACTAAGACGCATGGCAACGCAGCTCGCGCAGTTCACGGCGAAAAAGCGCATCCGCAAGACCTTCGGCAAGATCCATGAGGTCGTGCAGATGCCGAACCTCATCGAGGTCCAGCGCGAAAGCTATGAGCATTTTCTGCGCTCGCGCCCCCAGGACGGATACGTCTCGGGCCTCGAGAAGACGCTGCGCTCGGTGTTCCCGATCCGCGACTTCGCCGGCACCGCCGAACTCGACTTCGTTCATTACGAGCTCGAGGATCCCAAGTACGACACCGACGAGTGTCGTCAGCGCGGCATGACCTATGCGGCGCCGATGCGCGTCACGCTGCGTCTTATCGTGTTCGAAGTGGACGCCGACACCGAGGCGCGGTCGGTCCTCGATATCAAGGAGCAGGACGTCTACATGGGCGACATGCCCCTGATGACGGGCAACGGCACCTTCATCATCAACGGCACCGAGCGCGTCATCGTCAGCCAGATGCACCGTTCGCCGGGCGTGTTCTTCGACCACGACCGTGGCAAGACGCACTCGTCGGGCAAATTCCTGTTCGCGGCGCGGGTCATCCCGTACCGCGGCTCGTGGCTCGACTTCGAGTTCGACGCCAAGGACATCGTCAACGTCCGCATCGACCGCAAGCGCAAGCTCCCGGTCACCAGCCTGTTCTACGCGCTGAACTATAACTCGGAGGAAATCCTCAACGAGTTCTACAAGCGCGTCGTCTGGGTCCGCGGCCACGGCAAGTCGGCAACCGCCGGCTCGAGCGGCGAGGCCGGCTGGGTCGTGCCCTTCGTCGAGGCCAACTGGCGCGGCCAGAAGCCGAGCTTCGATATCGTCAACGGCGAGACCGGCGAAGTCGTGTTCCCGCTCGGCACCAAGATCACGCCGCGCGTCGCCCGCAAGGCGGTTACCGACGGCCTGACCACGCTGCTGATCCCGACCGAGGAAATCTTCGGCCGCTACTCGGCGTTCGACCTGATCAATGAGGCCACCGGCGAGATCTACATCGAGGCCGGTGACGAACTCACCGCCGAAAACCTCGAGAAGATCGACCAGTCGGGCCAGACCTCGATCGAACTCCTCGACATCGACCACGTCTCGGTCGGTCCGTGGATCCGCAACACTCTGATGGCCGACAAGGTCGAAGAGCGCGACCACGCGCTGTCCGAGATCTACCGTGTCATGCGCCCCGGCGAGCCGCCGACGCGGGAGACCGCAGAGTCGATGTTCTACGGCCTGTTCTTCGATCCCGACCGCTACGACCTTTCGGCCGTCGGTCGCGTAAAGATGAACATGCGCATGGGCCTCGATGTCGCCGACGACATGACCGTGCTGCGCCGCGAGGACATCCTCGAGGTCGTCAAGACGCTCGTGAACCTCAAGGACGGCAAGGGCGAGATCGACGACATCGACAACCTCGGCAACCGGCGCGTGCGTTCGGTCGGCGAGTTGCTCGAGAACCAGTACCGCGTCGGCCTGCTCCGCATGGAGCGCGCCGTGAAGGAACGCATGTCGTCGGTCGATATCGACACCGTCATGCCCAACGACCTGATTAATGCCAAGCCGGCGGTCGCCGCGGTGCGTGAATTCTTCGGCTCCTCGCAGCTGTCGCAGTTCATGGACCAGACCAACCCACTGTCGGAAGTCACCCACAAGCGTCGCGTCTCGGCCCTCGGGCCGGGCGGTCTTACCCGCGAGCGTGCGGGCTTCGAAGTCCGCGACGTCCATCCGACCCACTACGGCCGGATCTGCCCGATCGAGACTCCGGAAGGCCCGAACATCGGCCTGATCAACAGCCTCGCGACCTTCAGCCGCGTCAACAAGTACGGCTTCATCGAGACGCCGTACCGCAAGGTCGTCGACCACAAATTGACCGACGACGTCGTCTATCTGTCGGCGATGGAGGAGGCCAAGCACACGATCGCGCAGGCCAACGCCGAAGTCGACGGCGAGGGCAGCTTCGTCGAGGAACTGATCTCGTCGCGTGAAGCGGGCGAGTTCCTGATGAGCCCGAAGAACAACATCACGCTGATGGACGTCAGTCCGAAGCAGCTGGTGTCGGTCGCCGCGTCGCTGATCCCGTTCCTCGAGAACGACGACGCCAACCGCGCGCTGATGGGCTCGAACATGCAGCGGCAGGCGGTGCCGCTGGTCAAGGCCGAGGCACCGTTCGTCGGCACCGGCATGGAGGGCACTGTCGCGCGTGACAGCGGCGCCGCCATCGCCGCACGCCGGACCGGCATCATCGACCAGGTCGACGCGACGCGCATCGTGATCCGCGCCACCGAGGACGTCGCCGCCGGCAAATCCGGGGTCGACATCTACACGCTGATGAAGTTCCAGCGCTCGAACCAGTCGACCTGCATCAACCAGCGTCCGCTGGTCACGGTCGGCGATATCGTCCGCAAGGGCGACATCATCGCCGACGGCCCGTCGACCGAGCTCGGTGAACTGGCGCTGGGCCGCAACGCCCTCGTCGCGTTCATGCCGTGGAACGGCTACAACTACGAGGACTCGATCCTCATCAACGAGAAGATCGTCAAGGAAGACGTCTTCACCTCGATCCACATCGAGGAGTTCGAGGTCATGGCCCGCGATACCAAGCTCGGGCCGGAGGACATCACCCGCGACATTCCGAACGTCGGCGAGGAAGCGCTCCGCAACCTCGACGAGGCCGGCATCGTCTACATCGGGGCCGAGGTCGAGCCGGGCGACATCCTGTGCGGCAAGATCACGCCGAAGGGCGAGTCGCCGATGACGCCGGAGGAAAAGCTCCTCCGCGCCATCTTCGGCGAGAAGGCCTCCGACGTCCGCGACACCTCGCTCAAGCTGCCGCCGGGCGTTGCCGGGACGGTCGTCGAGGTCCGGGTGTTCAACCGCCACGGCATCGACAAGGACGAGCGCGCGCTCCAGATCGAGCGCGAGGAAATCGACCGGCTCGACAAGGACGCCGCCGACGAGCGCGGCATCCTCGACCGTGCGACCTACGCCCGCCTGCGCGACATGCTGATGGGCCAGACACTCGCAGCCGGTCCCAAGGGCTTCAAGAAGGGCGGCGTCGTCGATGCCGCGCTGCTCGAAGAGACCCCGCGCCGTGAGTGGTGGAAGTTCGGTGTCGCCGACGATGCGCGCCAGTCCGACCTCGAGGCCCTGAAGGGCCAGTGGGAAGACGCGCAGGGCAACATCGACGCGCGCCTCGACGACAAGAAGGGCAAGCTCCAGTCCGGTGACGAAATGCCGCCGGGCGTGCTCAAGATGGTCAAGGTCTTCGTCGCGGTGAAGCGCAAGCTGCAGCCGGGCGACAAGATGGCTGGCCGTCACGGCAACAAGGGCGTCATCTCGCGGATTCTCCCGCAGGAGGACATGCCGTTCCTCGAGGACGGTACCCCGGTCGACATCGTGCTCAACCCGCTCGGCGTGCCGAGCCGGATGAACGTCGGGCAGATCTTCGAAACCCATCTGGGCTGGGCCGCTCGCGGTCTCGGCAAGCAGATCGGCCAGATGCTCGAGGACATCCACGCCAAGGCGAAGGGCCTGCACACCGACAACACCGGTGAGCTGCGCGAGAAGCTGAAGTCGATCTATGGTTCGCAGTACGACGACGACATCGCCGGCATGAGCGAGGAAGACATGGGCGCGCTTGCCCAGAACCTCTCGCTCGGCGTGCCGATGGCGACGCCGGTGTTCGACGGGGCGCGTGAAGCCGACGTGTCGGGCATGCTGGAACTGGCCGGGCTCGATGCCTCGGGTCAGGTCGAGCTGTTCGACGGCCGCACGGGCGACATGTTCGACCGCAAGGTGACCGTGGGCTACATCTACATGCTCAAGCTCCACCACCTGGTCGACGACAAGATCCACGCACGCTCGATCGGGCCGTACAGCCTCGTCACCCAGCAGCCGCTCGGTGGTAAGGCGCAGTTCGGTGGGCAGCGGTTCGGTGAGATGGAGGTGTGGGCCTTGCAGGCCTACGGCGCCGCCTACACCTTGCAGGAAATGCTCACCGTCAAGTCGGACGACGTCATCGGCCGTACCAAGGTCTACGAAGCGATCGTCAAGGGCGACGACACCTTCGAGGCCGGCATTCCGGAGAGCTTCAACGTGCTCGTCAAGGAAATGCGCTCGCTGGGGCTCAACGTCGAGCTCCAGAACGCCGAGAAGGTCGAGTGAACTAAGAACCGGGTCCCTCCCCCCTTGAGGGGGAGGGACAGGTCGCCGCTTGGCGACCAGGGTGAGGGGTTGAGCCCCGACCCCTCTCCCTGCCGCCGAAGAGGCGGCTGTCCCTCCCCCTCAAGGGGGGAGGGAAGGATTAGAAGGACGGTACCCATGAACCAGGAACTGATGAACTTCTTCAACCCGGCCGCGAAGCCGGAGACGTTCGACCAGATCCAGATCTCGCTCGCCAGCCCGGACAAGATCCGCAGCTGGTCGTTCGGCGAGATCAAGAAGCCCGAGACCATCAACTACCGGACGTTCAAGCCCGAGCGCGACGGCCTGTTCTGCGCGCGCATCTTCGGTCCGATCAAGGACTACGAGTGCCTGTGCGGCAAGTACAAGCGCATGAAGTACAAGGGCATCGTCTGCGAGAAGTGCGGCGTAGAGGTCACCGTCTCGAAGGTCCGCCGTGAGCGCATGGGCCATATCGAGCTGGCCGCCCCGGTCGCGCACATCTGGTTCCTGAAGTCGCTGCCGTCGCGCATCGGCATGCTTCTCGACATGCCGCTCAAAAATCTCGAGCGCGTGCTGTACTTCGAGCAGTACGTCGTGCTCGAGCCCGGCATGACGCCGATGAAGAAGTTCGACCTCCTGACCGAGGACGAGTTGGCGACCGCACAGGACGAGTATGGCGAGGACGGCTTCCAGGCCGGCATCGGCGCCGAGGCGATCCGCAAGCTGCTCGAGGAAATGGACCTCGAGGGCGAGATGGTGGTCCTGCGCGAGGAGCTGGCGACGACCAAGTCGGAGCTGAAGCCCAAGAAGATCATCAAGCGCATGAAGGTCGTCGAGTCCTTCATCGAGAGCGGCAACAAGCCCGAGTGGATGGTGCTGCAGGTCGTGCCGGTGATCCCGCCCGAGCTGCGTCCGCTGGTGCCGCTGGACGGTGGCCGCTTCGCGACGTCGGACTTGAACGACCTGTACCGCCGCGTCATCAACCGCAACAACCGGTTGAAGCGCCTGATCGAGCTGCGCGCCCCGGACATCATCGTCCGCAACGAGAAGCGCATGCTGCAGGAGGCGGTCGACGCCCTGTTCGACAACGGTCGCCGTGGCCGCACCATCACCGGTGCCAACAAGCGTCCGCTGAAGTCGCTGTCCGACATGCTCAAGGGCAAGCAGGGCCGCTTCCGCCAGAACCTGCTCGGCAAGCGCGTCGACTATTCGGGTCGTTCGGTCATCGTCACCGGGCCTGAGTTGAAGCTGCACCAGTGCGGCCTGCCGAAGAAGATGGCGCTCGAGCTGTTCAAGCCGTTCATCTACTCGCGCCTCGACGCCAAGGGTCTGTCGATGACCCTCAAGCAGGCGAAGAAGTGGGTCGAGAAGGAGCGCAAGGAAGTCTGGGACATCCTCGACGAGGTTATCCGCGAGCACCCCGTGCTGCTGAACCGTGCCCCGACGCTGCACCGCCTGGGCATCCAGGCGTTCGAGCCGGTCCTGATCGAGGGCAAGGCGATCCAGCTGCACCCGCTGGTCTGCTCGGCCTTCAACGCCGACTTCGACGGCGACCAGATGGCCGTCCACGTCCCGCTGAGCCTCGAGGCCCAGTTGGAAGCGCGCGTCCTGATGATGTCGACCAACAACATCCTGTCGCCCGCGAACGGCAAGCCGATCATCGTGCCGTCGCAGGACATGGTGCTGGGCCTGTACTACCTGTCGATGGACCGTGACGGCGAGCCCGGCGCGGGGATGAAGTTCGCCAACATCAGCGAGGTCCACCAGGCCCTGCAGGCGAAGGCGGTCACCCTCCACTCGAAGATTACGGCGCGCGTCGAGACCACCGACGAAGAGGGCAACATGGTCCTCCGCCGCGTCGAGACCACGCCGGGCCGCATGCTGCTCGGCGAGACGCTGCCGAAGAACCACAAGGTGCCCTACGAGACGATCAACCGGCTCCTCACCAAGAAGGACATCGGCGACGTCATCGACGAGGTCTACCGGCACACCGGCCAGAAGGAGACCGTGCTGTTCGCCGACGCCATCATGGCGTTGGGCTTCAAGCACGCCTTCATGGCGGGGATCAGCTTCGGCAAGGACGACATGGTCATCCCCGCCAGCAAGATCACCACGGTCGATGCGACCAAGGCGCAGGTCAAGGACTATGAGCAGCAGTACCAGGACGGCCTGATCACCCAGGGTGAGAAGTACAACAAGGTCGTCGATGCTTGGGCGCGTTGCGGCGACCAGGTCGCGGACGCGATGATGAAGGAGATCAGCGCCAAGAAGGTCGATCCGGACGGTCGTGAAATGCAGATCAACTCGATCTACATGATGGCCCACTCGGGTGCCCGTGGCTCGCAGGCGCAGATGAAGCAGCTTGCCGGCATGCGCGGCCTGATGGCCAAGCCGTCGGGCGAGATCATCGAGACCCCGATCATCTCGAACTTCAAGGAAGGCCTGACAGTCCTTGAGTACTTCAACTCGACCCACGGCGCCCGCAAGGGTCTCGCGGACACCGCGTTGAAGACCGCCAACTCGGGCTACCTGACGCGTCGCCTCGTCGACGTGTCGCAGGACTGCGTCGTCTTCGAGGACGATTGCGGCACCACCCGCGGCCTCGTCATGAAGGCGATCGTCGAGGGCGGCAGCACGATCGTCTCGCTCGGCGAGCGTATCCTGGGCCGCACCGTGCTCGACGACGTCGTCGACGCGAAGACCGGCGAGGTCATCGCACCGGCGGGCATGCTGCTCAGCGAAGTCGACGTGACGCGGATCGAGAAGGCCGCGGTGCCGGAAGTGAAGATCCGGTCGCCGCTGGTCTGCGAGACAAAGATCGGCGTCTGCGCGACCTGCTACGGTCGCGACCTCGCCCGCGGTACCCCGGTCAACACCGGCGAAGCGGTCGGCGTCATCGCGGCACAGTCGATCGGCGAGCCCGGCACCCAGCTGACCATGCGTACCTTCCACATCGGTGGTGCGGCGCAGGTCAGCGAGCAGTCGACGCTCGATGCTCCGGTCGACGGCAAGGTCCATCTCCGCAACCTGCACACCATCCGCGACTCGCGCGGGCGCAACATCTCGATGGGGCGCAACGGTGAACTGGTGCTGATGGACGACGACGGTCGCGAGCGCTCGATCCACCGCATCCCGTACGGCGCGACGCTTATGCACCTGCATGACGCGATCGTGGCGAAGGGCGACCGCCTGGCCGACTGGGATCCGTACACCCTGCCGGTGATCACCGAGAAGTCGGGCAAGATCAAATACCAGGACCTCATCGAAGGCGTCTCGATGTCCGAGAACGTCGACGATGCGACCGGTATCGCCCAGAAGGTCGTGCAGGACTGGCGCTCGATCAACAAGAAGGACGACCTGCGCCCCCGTATCACGTTGCTCGACGAGAGCAGCGGCGAGAGTGCGCGTTACCTGCTCGCGGTCGATGCCATTCTGTCGGTCAACGACGGCCAGGACGTGGAGGCCGGTGACGTCGTCGCCCGCATTCCGCGTGAGGCTGCCAAGACCCGCGACATCACCGGTGGTCTGCCGCGCGTCGCCGAGCTGTTCGAGGCGCGTATCCCCAAGGACAACGCCGTGATCGCCCGGATCAACGGCCGCGTCGAGTTCGGCAAGGACTACAAAACCAAGCGCCGGATCAGCATCCGTCCGGAGGAGGCCGGTGCCGACGTCGCCGAGTACCTGGTGCCCAAGGGCCGGCACGTCGCCGTCCAGGAAGGCGACTATGTCCGGCGCGGCGATTACCTGATCGACGGCAACCCGAACCCGCACGACATTCTCGACGTGCTCGGGATCGAGCCGTTGGCCGAGTATCTGTGTGCCGAGATCCAGGAGGTCTATCGTCTGCAGGGCGTGAAGATCAACGACAAGCACATCGAGGTGATCGTTCGCCAGATGCTGCAGAAGGTCGAGATCACCAAGTCGGGTGACACCACGATGCTGGTCGGCGAACAGGTCGACCGGCTCGAGATGGAAGCCGAGAACGCCAAGCTCGAGAAGAAGCAGATCCACGCCGAGGGCAAGCCCGTCCTGCTCGGGATCACGAAGGCATCGCTGCAGACCAAGTCGTTCATCTCGGCCGCCTCGTTCCAGGAGACGACGCGCGTCCTCACCGAGGCTGCTGTCCAGGGCAAGATCGACACCCTGACCGGGCTCAAGGAGAACGTCATCGTCGGCCGCCTGATCCCGGCCGGTACCGGTGCTGCTTTGGCCCGGGCCCGGGTTACCGCGACGTCGCGCGATGCGGCGCTGCGGGCGACCCAGGCGCAGAAGCTGGCAGCAGCTACCCCGGTCGCCGTGCCGATCCCCGCCGCACCGATCCCGAGCCCGCTCGGGGAGGTCGTCGGGGGCTAGCCTCCGCACCGCGGACCAACGAACCAGCCCCGCCGGAGCAATCCGGCGGGGCTTTTTCGTGGCCGCTTGACCTCGTCGAAAGCGTAACGCTTCAGTAACGACATTCGGGGGTATGCGCATGGGTCTCGTCGTCTTGTCGGTGCTGATCCAGGTGCTGACCGTGGTTCACGTCATCCGCCACGGCCGCAACCAGGCCTGGGTGCTGGCCGCGGTGATGCTGTCGAGACCGGGCTGCATCGCCTATTTCGTCATCGAGATCGCACCCGGCCTGTGGGGCGGGCGGACCGCCGCCGCGGCGCGCGGCCGGGTCGCCAAGGCGCTCGCCCCGGAGCGCCAGCTCCGCGCCGCCCGCGATGCGCTCGACCTCGCCGACACGCCGCTCAACCACGCCCGGTCGCAGACGCGCTGGTCGAACTCGATCGGGCCGGCGATGCCATCGTCCGCTACGAGGCGGCGCTCGGCGGCATTCAGTCGGGCAATGTCAGCACGTTGTTAAAGCTGGGAAGCGCGTTGCTCGACTCCGGCAACGCCGCCCGTGCGCTTCAGGTCGCCGAGGCGCTGCCGACGGCGGAATCGAGCGACGGCGGCCGCAATGCGTTGCTTCGGGCCAAGGTCCTCGAAGCTGTCGGACGCGCACCGGAGGCGATGCCGATCTACGCCGACCTCGTCGCGCGTGTCCCGGGCGAGGAGGTGCGCTGCCGCTACGCCAATTTGCTGATGGCGGCCGGGCGCACCGGCGAGGCCCGGCAATTGCTCCGCGAAGTCGGCGACCGTGCCCGCCGGCTGAGCCGCCAGCAACGCGCCGACCAGGCCCGGATGTACGACTGGGCCGCGAGCGCGCTGGTCCGCATCGGGCGGTGACCGACCGTATCATTGTCGGGTCCCGCCCCGGACGTGCTATGCGCCGCCCATGAACGTCGTGTTGCCGCTCCCCGTCCCCAAATCCGCGCCCACTGCGCCGGAGCTCCGTGTCGCGCTGTTCTCCGGAAACTATAATTACGTCCGCGACGGTGCCAACCAGGCGCTCAACAAGCTCGTCGACTATCTTGAGCGCCAGGGTATAGCGGTTCGGGTCTATTCGCCGACCACCGCGTTCCCGGCGTTCGAACCGTCGGGTACGCTGATATCGGTTCCGGCGTGGCGGATTCCGCTGCGCCCCGACTACCGTTATGCCAAGCCGCTCGGGGCCGAGACGCGGCGCGACCTCGAGGCGTTCGCACCGACATTGGTCCACCTCGCCGCACCCGATTCACTCGGCTTCAGCGTCAAGAAATGGGCCAAGCACGCCGGCGTGCCCGTGGTGTCGTCGGTCCACACCCGCTTCGAGACCTATTTCGCCTTCTATGGCCTCGCCTTCCTGCGGCGCTGGGCAGAGCGCCACCTGCGCCGCTTCTATCACGACCTCGACGAGATCTACGCGACCTCCGAAGGCTTTGCCGAGGTTCTCCTCGCGCAGGGCATGTCGGACCGCATCAAGGTCTGGAGCCGCGGCATCGACAAGACCCGCTTCACCCCGACCCGGCGCGACCTGGTGTGGCGGCGCGGTCTCGGCATCGGCATCGAGGAGCCAACGATTGCCTTCGTCGGGCGGCTAGTCCCCGAAAAGGGCCTCGACGTCGTCGCCGCGACGATGGCCGAGTTGACCCGCCGCGGCGTGCCCCACCGGCTGATGGTGGTCGGCGACGGCCCGGCCCGCGCCAAGTTCCAGGCGCAGGTGCCGGAAGCCGTGCTGACCGGCTTCCTCGGCGGGCTGGCGCTGCCCCGCGCCTATGCGTCGGCCGACATGATGCTCAACCCGTCGACCACCGAGACCTTCGGCAACGTCACCCTTGAGGCGATGGCGAGCGGCCTGCCGGTGATCGCCGCCGACGCCACCGGCAACACCTGCCTCGTCGTCGACGGAGTTACGGGCGCGCTCGTCCCGCCCGGCGATGCGACCGCGTTTGCCGACGCGATCCAAGCTCTGGTCGAGAATCCGGCGAAGCGCGCCGCGGTTGGCCAGGCGGGCCTTGCGCGGGCCGCGACCTACGATTGGGACGCGATCAATGCGACGCTGCTCGGTCATTACCGCGCCGTGGTTGCAAAACACGCCCGTTCGCCTATCTTGGCGGAGTCGGCTTAGCGGCCGACTATGGTGATAAATTGTGTCGTGAAATAGATGTTCGGACCCGGGGGCGGTACCCGGCGGCTCCACCAATCTCCCCCGGTTGTCGCGGGACGTGCGGGGCCGAAACAGGATCGACGTGCATTCAAAGACGACGTATTTGCCCGGCCTGAATGAGCCGTTAAACCGTTCTAACTCCTAAATGCCAACGACAACGAGGCATTCGCAATCGCAGCGTAACCCGGTCCTAACGGACTAAGTTACACTGGCCGAAAGCGCGGTACGGGCCACACCGGGCAACAGAAGTGGAAACCGGCGGTTTGGGGAGCACCGAGCAACAGAAGCTCCCCACTTTCCCTTGAGCCAGCCCGAACCCTGCGTGACGCAGCAACCCGAACGTCCGCTCGACACGACGTTGTTGCGTGGGGATGACGCCGGGGGGGTCGATGCCGTAAGCTTGCCGCCAGACCCCGGAGCCGAGTCGTGAACGACACCACTGCCGACAGCCTGATCCCCTACGACGAGATCGTCCAGGACGCGTTGCGTTCGGTCGTCCGGCGCGTGCTCGATCGCATCGATGCCGAGGGCGGGCTGCCCGGCAGCCACCATTTCTACATCGCCTTTCGGACCCGATACCCGGGCGTGGAGATGCCCAAGCACCTGCTGGAGCGCTATCCCGAGGAGATGACCGTCATCATCCAGCATCGCTACTGGGACCTCGCGATCGACGACCACAAGTTCCAGATCGGGCTGAGCTTCAACCAGGTCCCGGCAAAGCTGGTGATCCCCTTCGACGCGGTCACCGGCTTCGTCGACCCAGCGGTCAACTTCGCGCTCCAGTTCCAGCCCAAGGAGGGCGAGGCCGCCGTTGCCGCCGTACCCGAGGCCGCGCCGCCGCCGCCCCCGGTCGAGGACGGGTCGAACGTCGTCACGCTGGATCGATTTCGGAAGAAATAGGATTGCGCGCCTCTGCGCTCTGCAGCCGAATGATAGCTCCCGGTCGAGGCGCTTCGCTGCGAGGTCATGGTGAATGATCGTTTCATAGCCGCGGCGCTGGAGCGCCACTGGGAAGCCTCGGACGCCAACGACTTCGCGGCAGAGCACGAGATTTACCGCGAGGACGCGCTGCTGTTTTACCCCCAGTCTGGCGAGCGTATCCGTGGCCGGCACAACATCCGGGAAAGCCGTGCCGTTCAGCCGAGCCACAAGCGTTTCACGGTCCGGCGGATTACCGGTTCAGGGGCCCTCTGGATCACCGAGCTCATCCTGACCTACGACGACCGTCCATCGTATGTCGTGAGCATCATGGAGTTCGAGGACGGTCTGGTCGCGCAGGAAACCCAGTATTTCACCGACGGGTTCGAACCAGGCCCCTCGCGCGCGCATCTTGTCGAACCGGCGAACGCGATTACGGCGAGCAGGGGCTAGCCTGCGAGGTCGCACGACCCAGCCGGTTGCCATCCGGGCAAACTCCCGCGACACAGCGCGCAAAGCAATCAGTGTTCCGGCGCCTGTCGGGACGATAGCGATGGAGACACGCGCATGACCACCCGCAGCGAGACCGACAGCTTCGGTCCGATCGATGTCGACGCCAGCGTCTATTGGGGTGCGCAGACGCAGCGCTCGATCGGCAATTTCCCGATCGGCGGCATCGGCGATCGGATGCCGCTTCCGGTGGTCCACGCGCTCGGCAAGATCAAGCTCGCCGCCGCCCGGGTCAACCGCCAGCACGGGCTCGACGCGAGGATCGCCGACGCCATCGAGGCCGCCGCGGCCGAGGTCGCCGACGGCAAGCACGACGACCAGTTCCCGCTCGTCGTCTGGCAGACCGGCAGCGGCACCCAGTCCAACATGAACGCCAACGAGGTCATCGCCGGCCGCGCCAACGAGATGCTGACCGGGACCCGCGGCGGCAAGTCGCCGGTCCACCCCAACGACCACGTCAACATGAGCGCATCGTCGAACGACACCTTCCCGACTGCGATGCACGTCTCGGTCGCGCTGCAGGCCCGCGACCGCCTGCTGCCGGCGCTGCGCAGCCTCGCCACCTCGTTCCGCAAGCACGAGAGCGAGTGGAGCGGCATCGTCAAGATCGGCCGCACCCATTTGCAGGATGCCACACCGGTGACCCTCGGCCAGGAGATGTCGGCCTATGCGCAGACGCTGGAGGACAACGCCGACCGCGTCGTCGCGCTGTGGCCGCGCCTGTCGCGCCTCGCTCAGGGCGGCACCGCCGTCGGCACCGGGCTGAACGCGCCCAAGGGCTTCGGCGAGGCCTTCTGCACCGCGCTCGCCGAGGTCACCGGCGGCGTGCCGTGGGTGTCCGCGCCCAACAAGTTCGAGGCGCTGGCCACCCACGACGCGATGGTCGAGGCGTCGGGCGTGCTCAACGTCATCGCGGTCGGGGTCACCAAGATCGCCAACGACCTGCGCCTGCTCGGCTCGGGGCCGCGCTCCGGCCTCGGCGAGCTCAGCCTGCCCGAGAACGAGCCCGGCAGCTCGATCATGCCCGGCAAGGTCAACCCGACCCAGGCCGAGGCACTGACCATGGTCGCCGCGCAGGTCATGGGCAACCACGTCGCGGTCACCGTCGGTGGCATGCAGGGCCACCTCGAGCTCAACGTCTTCAAGCCGGTGATGGTCTACAACGTGCTGCGCTCGATCGAACTCTTGTCCGACGCGATCGACAGCTTCCGCCTGCGCATGGTCGACGGCATGACCCCGAACCGCGCGCGCATCGCCGAGCTCGTCGAGCGCTCGCTGATGCTGGTCACCGCGCTCGCCCCGGAGATCGGCTACGACAACGCCGCCAAGATCGCCAAGCACGCCCACCACGAGGGCACAAGCCTGCTCGATGCGGCACTCGCGCTCGGGCTGATCGACGAGGCGCGGTTCCGCGAGGTCGTGCGGCCGGAAGCGATGATCGGGGAATAAGTCCCCAATGGTTTCGAGCTGGGCAGCCGCGTCACGCTGACGACCGCGCTTCGCCGACCGGATGGTTGCCAGGCCTTCCGGGCGCTGGCACCGGCCCCGGACCGTCGCGGCAAGTCCGCCGCCGGGTTCGACATCGTCGCGTCGCGAAATGTCGACCGGTATCAAACGTGTTATCGGTGGTGCCATCGTTCGCGGTGCAATCGGGAAACGCGGCTATGGGCGACGACGAGGGCAGGGATCGGCGCGATGGCATGACCGTTGCCGCACCAAGCTCGTTTTCCCGTCGAACGGCACTTGCCGGGGTTGGAGCCTTGGCGCTTGCGAGCTGCGAGCCGCTGGCGGAGTTGATCACAGCGACGCCCAGCCCCGCGCTGCGGGACATCGCGGCGGCCAAGGGCATGCGCTTCGGGACTGCAGTCAATGCGGCGTCTTCCGGAAGCCGGCGTGGTGCCCTGGCGGCGTCCGAATCCAGCATTCTCGTCGCCGAGAACGAGTTCAAGTTCGGATCGGTCCACAAACACGGGGTCGCGTTCGACTTCGAGCCCGCCGACAAGGTGGCGGCATATGCGGCTGATCACGACATTGCGCTGCGCGGCCACTCCCTATTCTGGAATCAGCCTAAATACGTGCCGGCTTGGCTGGCCAACTACCCATTCGGCGCGGCTCCTGCCGTCGCGCTTGAGGGTCTTCTCGGGGCGCATATCCAGGCGATGCTCGAACACTTTCGCGCGGTGCGCTCGTGGGATGTCGTTAACGAGACGGTCCAACCCGAAACCGGCTCGATGCGAGACACCGTAGCGACCCGCATCCTCGGCGATAGGCTACTCGATGTCACGTTCGCGGCGTCGCGCCGCACGTCACCCGCGGCACAGCTCGTCTACAACGATTACATGCACTGGGGCCCGGACGGCGACGCCCATCGCCGGGGCGTCCTTGCGTTGCTCGAGGGGATGAAGGCCCGTAGCGTTCCCTGCGACGCCCTCGGCATCCAGGGGCATATCGCCGTGCCTGGAGGTGATGTCGGGTCGGAGCTCGTTGCCAGTCAAAAGATCTGGCGCGACTTCCTCCAGGAGGTCCACGACCTGGGCTACGGGATGCTGGTCACGGAGTTCGATATCGATGACCGGCGTGCACCTTCGGACATTGGCCGCCGAGACCGGATCGTCGCCGATACGGCCCGCGCGTTCCTCGACGTCACGCTCGATCAGCCCGGTGTGAGGGACATTCTCTGCTGGGGCCTGGATAATGGCTCGTCATGGCTGCAGCGATTTGTGCCGAGGTCGGACGGCCTGCCACAACGCGGCTGCCCGTTTGACTCCGACTTGCGGCCGACCCCGCTGCGGGCGGCGATCACCGGCGCGATCCGGAGCGCCCGAGTGCGTTCGTGACTAGGGCTGATGAGCGTCGGTCCTACCCACCGACCCTCGTCGAAGACCATCCACCGTTTGTCGACGCCGTTCGAGATTGATCGACCGCTATCGGCGCTCAATCGAAAGCGCCGCGCATCGACCGCGAGGCCTGCCTAGCAAGGGCTTCGGCGACCCCATTCCCCGGGCCGTCGCTGAATACCCCCCGCCCGCCAAGGAGCCTCGATCATGTCCAAAGTCATCAGCCGCACAATCCTGTCACTCGGGCTTTGCGGGCTCGCAGCGGCACCCGCGCTCGCCAGGCCGGCGACGGGCAGCGTGACCGTCCATACCGCCGACCTCAATCTTACGACGCTGGCGGGCGAGCAGGCGCTACATGGCCGCATCACACGCGCGGTCGGCCTCGTCTGCGGTGAGGCCGATCCGCGCGATCTCAGGGCCTTGTCGGCGATACGCGAATGCCGCGCAGCCGCGATGACGAAGGCAATGCCGCAGATGCAGATGGCGATCGCCGATGCGCGCTCGGGCAAGGGCTATGCCGCCAGCGACAATGGGAGCTGGCTCTCCGCTTCTTGAGGCTACCGCACCGCCGGCCGTTTATCCGCGCCCCATGAGCGTACGCACGGCGGCGAGATAGCTCCGCCCGATGCGCATCTCGCTCGCGTCGCTCAGGACCGCGTACCACGTGCCGAGACCGTCGTGGTGAAGCTTAGCGATCCGGTCGCGCCGGACGATAGTCGAGCGGTGCAGCCGGATGAAACGCGCCGGATCGAGCCGCTGCTCGAGCGCACTGATCGTCTGGTGCAGCAGGAAGCTGCGCGCGCCGATGTGGAGCCGCATATAGTCACGCTCAGCCTCGACCCGGTCGATGTCGATCGCGGCGATACGGATCACCTCGGAGCGATGCGGCACCCAGAACTCCTCGATCCAGCTCGGTGACGCGTCTGGCGCCGCACCGGCGGCGCGCAGTGTCTCGGCGACGCGCGCCACCGTCCGCGCCAGTTGATCGGGCGAAACCGGCTTGAGCAGATAACCGACCGCCGCCACATCGAACGCCGCCACCGCGAACTGGTCGAAGGCTGTGCAGAAGATGATCGCCGGGCGCTTCGCCCTGCCTTCCAGCGCGCGCGCCACGCCGAGCCCGTCGAGCCCGGGCATCGAGATATCGAGCAGCACCAGTTGCGGTAGCAGCGCCGTGATCATCCGAAGCGCCGCCTCGCCGTCCGAAGCCGTGCCAACAAGCTCGATCCCGGCGATCTGCGCGCAGAGTATCTGCAACCGCTCGATCGCCAGCGGTTCGTCGTCGACAATCAGCGTGCGCAGCGGCGGCTCAGCAGCCATCACGGACCAGCGGCAGCGTCAGATGAACCGCGAAGCCGCCGCCGGGCTTTGGGCCCCAATTGCAGGTGGCGGCATTGCCGTAGCGCGCCGCCAGTCGGTCGCAAACGTTGCGCAGACCGACGCCGGAACCGGGCTCGCCACGTTCGGAAGCCACCGGATCACCGTCATTCTCGACAGCGAGCGTCAGCCCAGCCCCGACCTCATGCGCCGCGATGCGGATCGTTATCGGCCGCGGCGATCGTGAGACCGCGTGCTTGACCGCATTCTCGACGAGCGGCTGCAGGATAAGCCCGGGAATGCAGACCGCGAGCAAGGCGTCGGGCACGTCGATGGCGACGAGCAGGCGGTCGGGAAAACGCACTCGCTCGATATCGAGGTACAGCCGCTGCAAGTTGATCTCCTCCGACAACCGGACGTCCTCGGTCGGATCGCCGGTCAGGCTGGTCCGAAAGAAGGTCGCGAGGTTGATGATCATCTGCTCGGCCTGCTCACTTTTGCCACCGAGCACCAGCGACGACAGCGCGTTCAACGTGTTGAACAGGAAATGCGGGTTGACCTGGTAGCGCAGTGCCCTCAGCTCGGCGGATTGCGCAGCGGCGCGCAGCGTTGCAGTCCGCCGCTCGAGCGCGCCGATCTCGGCCGCGTAGCACAGCGCCAGGTACAACGCCGCCCACGCGATGAAGAAGAAATAGCCGTTGCCGGCCTGGTCCGCGATCGCCTGGAGCGGGGTCATATCGTCGCTCCAGCCGGGCGGCGTCATGCCGACGCTCACCGACATCGACCCCGGTACCGATGGTGGGGGTGATGTGGGGGCCGTCGTCGACGGTGACGCGGACCAGCTCCACCGCATCGACTTACCTTCGCCGAGGTGGTCGAACATGTACCAGTTTAGCCCGGAATACAGGACCGCGGCAGGCAGCGCGAGCACCAGCGCGAGGCCTATGGTGCGCGTCAGGCTGGTCGCCATGACGCGCCGCATCAGCAGATAGAAGACCACGGTGACCGCGGCGCTGCCCAGCGACACGATCGCCCGCGTGCCGAGCATGCTGACTTGGTGGTGACTGTAGAGCACCACGCCGCGCACCGACCAGATCGCGAAATAGAACGCCCAGAAGGAGGCGATCGAAATCAGTGCGATGCGGGGCGCGAGCGGCGTGGCGGTGTCTTCGGTCGTCATCACCCAGGCATAGCCTGCGTGCTCCGGTGGCGCATCGGGCGATCGGGTGTTGGTCGACGCCGGTTGGCGGTTGGCCGAAAACTGTTCACGCCAGCGGCGGAAATAGCCTGCGATGGGCGAGTCCAACCAAAAGGTTCGAACTTTATGCCTAGCTACCGATTCCTGCTTGCCACTTGCCTGCTGGGTGCCCTTGGCGGCGGCGCGGCCGGCGCGTCGTCGGCCCTCCCCGCCAACATCGCCAGCGCCGCCGCCGATCCCGCGCGCAGCGACCAGGCCGCGCAGGACGCCAAGCGCCACGGCCCCGAAATCCTCGCGTTCGCCGGCGTTCGCCCCGGCAGCAAGGTCGTCGACCTGATCCCCGGCGGCGGCTACTGGACGCGCCTGCTGGCCAAGTCGGTCGGCCCCAAGGGTCACGTCTACGGCGTCTGGCCCGCCGAATACGCCAAGGTCGACGACGACGAGCCCGGCCCCTACCGGGCGCTGGTGGCGTCGCCGGGCTACGCGAACGTCAGCGTGCTCGACCAACCCGCCGCTGCGTTCGCGACGCCCGAGAAGGTCGATCTCGTCTTCACCGCGCAGAATTATCATGACTACGTGGACAAGTTCATGGGGCCGGTCGATCCGGCGACACTCAACAAGGCGGTGTTCGCGGCGCTCAAGCCCGGCGGCATCTACCTGATCATCGATCACGCCGCTGAGCCCGGCAGCGGCCATCGCGACACCGACACGCTGCACCGTATCGACCCGGCGGCGGTGAAGGCGGAAGTGACGGCAGCTGGGTTCCGCTTCGTCGGCGAGAGCCGCCTGCTTGCCAACCCCGCCGACACGCACACCAAGAAGGTGTTCGATCCCGCCGTCCGCGGTACGACCGACCAGTTCATCTACAAATTTCGGAAGCCCTGACTCTAGGGCAGCCGAGGCGCGTCAGCTGTTGCCGGCGATCCCGCCGCGACCGGCCTCGAGTTCGAATTTTGCGATGGTCGACGCTGCCGACGCCGGGTCGCGGGCGTCGGCGAGGCCACGGAAAAGAACTTCGCCGCCCTTGTCGCTCAGGTCGACGCGGGCGTAGCCGCGGACCTCGTTCTCGGCAAAACGAATGTGCGGGTTGGCCTTGGCTTCGTCGCGCCACGCCGGATGGTGGTTAAGCGAGGTAATCGACCCGCCGACGAACTCGGCGGCGATCGCCGGGCCGTCGGGCGTGTCGGGGTGGTGAATGTCGGCGGCCGTGAAGGCGTGGATATCGCCGCTGAGCACGACCGGGTTCGGTGTGCCGGCCTCGGCCCAGCGCCGGAAGATACGGTCGCGCGCCGCTGGATAGCCTTCCCAGCGGTCGGCCGGGTGCAGCGTCGCGCCGCGCTCGGGATGGGTCGGGTCGATCAGCGCGAACGGCGCCATCAAAGTCTGCTGCGCCAGCAGGTTCCAGCGCGCGTGCGTGCTGGCCAGCGCCTGCATCAGCCACGCCTCCTGGCTGTCGCCGAGCATGGTCCGCGCCGGATCGTGCCGCTGCGGACAATCGAGGACGCCCGACAGGTACGGGAGATGCGCCGCCAGCAGCTCGGGCGGCTGGCAGGCCCGGGCACCCCGAAATTGCCGGTCGTCGATGACCTGGAACTGCGCCAGGCGACCCCAGTCCAGCGTCCGGTACAGCCGACTATCCGGACCCGTCGGCCGCGCCGCGGCGCGCAACGGCATATGCTCCCAATAGACCTGGTAGGCGGCGGCGCGACGCTTCAGGAACAGCGCGCGGTCGCCGTTCTTCTCGTCGAGGTCCCCGGCATAGTCGTTGGCGACCTCGTGATCGTCCCATGTCGAGATCCACGGCGCGGCTGCATGCGCGGCCTGCAATTGCGGGTCGAGCTTGTAGGTGGCGTAGCGCGTCCGATAGCCGGCGACATCGCGCGGTTCCGGGTCGAGGTGCCGGCGGACGCCGCCGTCCGTAGGTGCGCCTTCGTAGATATAGTCGCCGAGGAACACGATCAGGTCGGGGTCTTCCGCGACGACATGGCTCCACGCGGCATAGTGGCCGGATTCGTATTTCTGGCATGAGCCAAAGCAGAACCGCAGGCCGTCGACCGTGGCCCCCGCGGCCGGTGCCGTGCGTGTCCGTCCGACCGGACTGCTCTGCCGGGATGCGAGGAAGCGGTAGAAATACACGCGAGCCGGGCGCAGGCCGGACACTTCGACATGGATGGAGTGCGCACTCTCCGGAACCGCGAGACTGGTTCCGGACCGCACGATCCGCGCGAATTTGTCGTCTTCGGCGACCTGCCAATGAACGCGTACCGGATGCGGCGGCATCCCGCCGCCGGCCTCCAGCGGCCGCGGTGCCAGGCGCGTCCACAGCACCATGCCGTCGGCGCTGGGATCGCCCGAGGCGACGCCGAGGGTGAACAGCGTCTCCATGAGCAGCTGGCTGGCCGCGCGCAAGGGCGTCGCCAGCAGCGCCGGTGCGGCGATGATCGACGCTTTGAGCAGGTCACGGCGGGACGAGAAGATCTTCAATCGGCCAGTCCTCGCCAATCGCGTTCACGAGCCGCATCGCTCTACCACGGGATCATGACGCGTTCGCGATGCCGTTGACGCGGCAGCACGGGCACGTCCTGAAAATCACGCCGATACGGTTGGCTGAAACGTCATCATCGGCGTACATGCTGCGTCGCAACATCGACTCCGAGGTAACGCCGTATGCGCCTGCCACTCATCGCTCCCGCCGACCTGACGCCAGAACAGAAGCCTCTCTACGAGGATATGCGCAAGGGCATCGCCAGTAACTTCAACGCCTTCAAGGTCGAGCGCGAGGACGGCGCGCTGATGGGGCCGTGGAATCCATGGCTCCACGAACCGGTGATCGGCAAGGCGATCTGGAACCTGACGCTGGCGATGACCGCGCAGGCGACTTTGCCCGACCCGATCCGGCAGATCGTCATCCTCGTGGTCGGCGCGAAGTTCGACGCGGCATACGAGCTTTACGCCCACATTGCGGTCGCCGAACGCGAGGGCATGAGCCCGGAGCGCCTCGCGACGATCACCGCCGACCTGAAGCCCGCCGACTTCAGCCCGGAGGAAAGCATCGCCTTCGACCTCGCCTACGCGCTGGTCCGCGGCGGCACCCTGCCCGAGCCGATCTACGCGCTCGCGCTCAAGACCTTCGGGCAGCACGGCCTCAACGAGATGATCTACCTCGTCGGTCTGTACGCGATGGTCTCGACGACGCTCAACGGCTTCAACGTGCCGGTGCCCGAGCGTGAGTAGGCACCGCCCCCGCAGCGCGCCGCGTGAGACGCGCAAGTGGTGCGCGACGCCGTTCGAGAGCGTCGCGCTGCTGCTCCAAGGCGGGGGTGCCCTCGGTGCCTACCAGGCCGGCGTCTACGAGGCGCTTATCGAACATAATATCGAGCCGACGTGGATTGCGGGCATCTCGATCGGCGCGATCAACAGCGCGATAATTGCCGGCAACCCGGTGAGCGACCGCGTCGCCAAGCTGCGCGCGTTCTGGGAGCTGGTCAGCGACGCCGGCGACGGCGGGCTCGGCAATTTCTGGTCGGGGCTCCTGCACGGCGACAAGGCGCGCGGCTTCGCCAACTCGCTCGCCGCCGGAGCGGTGATGTCGAACGGCGTCCGCGGCTTCTTCACGCCGCGCTTTCCGCCGCCCTACCTCGCGAGCGGCGGCGCGGACGCGACGAGCTGGTACGACACCGCGGCGCTCAAGACGACGCTGGAGGGCCTTGTCGACTTCGACCGGATCAATGCCGGTGGGACTCGGTTCAGTGTCGGCGCGGTCAACGTCGCGACCGGCAACTTCGCCTATTTCGACAACGCCACCGACGTCATCCGCGCCGAGCACATCATGGCCTCGGGCGCGCTGCCGCCGGCGTTCCCCGCCATCGAGATCGACGGCGAGTTCTACTGGGACGGCGGCATGGTCTCCAACACCCCGCTCGACTGGGTGCTGTCGTCACGCTCCGACCTCGACACGCTCGTCCTCCAGGTCGACCTGTGGAGCGCCCGCGGCGAGATGCCGACCGACCTCGCCGCCGTCGCGGTGCGGATGAAGGAGGTGCAGTTCTCCAGCCGGACCCGCGCCGCGACCGACGCCTTCCGCCGCACGCAGGAGCTTCGTGCCGCCTTCAACGAGCTGCTTGCGCAGATGCCCGACGACCTCAAGGCGAGCCCACAGGCGAAGCTGCTCACGGAAGCCTCCGACCCGGCCGTGTTCAACATCGTCCAGCTCGTCTACCGCTCGCCGACTTACGAGGGCCAGTCGAAGGATTACGAGTTCTCGCGGCGTACGATGGAGGAGCATTGGCGCGCCGGACACCGCGACGCGGTCCATACCCTCTCCCACCCCGAGGTGCTGACTCTGCCGACCGCAGCCCACGGCGTCGAGGTCTACGACTTCACCACCCCGCATCACGATGAGCCCGCCACCTCCGCCCCGGCCGCGGTCCAACCCATCGCCAAGTAAAAGGACGCCATCCCCATGAATCTCAAGGACAAGGTCGCCGTCGTCACCGGAGCCGCCAGCGGTATCGGCAAGGACATCGCCAAGGTCTTCCTCGACGCCGGTGCCAAGGTCGCGATCGCCGACCTCAACATCGACGCGGCCAATGCCACCGCACTCGAGTTCGACCCGTCGGGCGAGCGTGCCATGGGCGTCGCCATGGACGTCACCCAGGAGGATCAGGTCGACTCCGGCATCGACGCCGTCGCCGCCAAGTTCGGCGGCATCGACATCCTCGTCTCGAACGCCGGCATCCAGATCGTCGGGCCGCTCGAGACCTATAAGTTTGCCGACTGGAAGAAGCTGCTGGCGATCCACCTCGACGGTGCGTTCCTGACAACGCGCGCCGCGCTGCGCCACATGTACGCGCAGGGCCGCGGCGGCAGCGTCATCTACATGGGCTCGGTGCACTCCAAGGAGGCGTCGGTGCTGAAGGCGCCCTATGTCACCGCCAAGCACGGGCTGGTCGGATTGTCGAAAGTCGTCGCCAAGGAGGGCGCGGCCCACAATGTCCGCGCCAACGTCATCTGCCCTGGCTTCGTGCGGACCCCGCTGGTCGAGAAGCAGATCCCCGAGCAGGCGAAGGAACTCGGGATTTCAGAGGCCGACGTCGTCAAGAACGTCATGCTCAAGGAAACCGTCGACGGGGAGTTCACCACCGTCGACGACGTCGCCCAGACCGCGCTGTTCCTGGCGGCCTTTCCGAGCAACGCGCTGACCGGACAGAGCATCGTCGTCAGCCACGGCTGGTTCATGCAGTAAGACGAGGGCGCGCCCATTCGTCATCCCCGCGTAGGCGGGGATGACGGTGGCCGATGACGGTGGCCCGCTTACGCGGGAACGCCTACTTCAACTTGATCTTCACGCCGCCGGCACCGGCGCTGAGCTGCAGGCCGCCCGAGCTCGTGTTGAGCTTGAGGACGACGCCCTTGTCGTTCTTGAGGGTCAGCGCACCCTCGCCTTTGCCCAGCGTCGCGCTCGCCTCGAGCTTCGAATAGGTGCCGGCGAAGTCCGACAGGCTGTGCAGGTTATAGACCGTGCCGGCACCGCGAACCTTCGAGACACCGATGTTGCCGACCGCGAGACCGCCGATCTTGAAGGCGTGGGACTTGCCCTTGTACCGGAGCGTGCCACCGCCGGTGCTGCCGCCGACGAGGAAGCCGAACTGGGTCTCGCTGATCGTGATCGTGCCGCTCTTGACCATCGGGTCGGCGGCTATGGCAGAGCTGCTGAAGGTAAGGGCGGCGGTCGCGGCGAGAGCGAGATTGCGCAAGTGATGCATCGCTTGTTCCCTTATTGCCGGGAACCTCGGGCTCCCGCGGAATCGCTAGCAGATTCCACTGCCAGACTCCACGCCAGGTAACGCGCAATTGACTTTTGCCGGTCCTGCCGGTAACGCCCCGCCTTCAATTCGATCAGCCCTGCCGTCGGCGGGGTATCAAGCCAAGACTATCGGGAACGACACCATGAAGCGCACCTTTCAACCGAGCAAGCTGGTCCGCGCCCGTCGCCACGGCTTCCGTACGCGCATGGCGACCCCCGGTGGCCGCAAGGTGCTGGCCAACCGCCGCGCCAAGGGCCGCTCCAAGCTGAGCGCCTAGTTACGGGCCGCGTCCTCGCCGGGCTGCCGACGATCGGCCTGAGGTGCGATTTCCTTTCCGCGAACACAGGCCGGCGGGCACCCTCGCCGGCCTTCGTGGTGCTGGTCCGCCAGCGCGGCGACGACGATTCGACGATGCGCGCCGGCTTCACGGTGACCAAGAAGATCGGCAACAGCGTCGTCCGCAGCCGCCTGAAGCGCCGCCTGCGTGCCCTTGCCCGCGAAGTCCTGCCGGTATCGGGCGTGGCGGGCGCCGACCACGTCCTGATCGGGCGCTCCGACGGCCTGACCCGCGACTTCGCCGCGATGGCCGACGATCTGAGGAAGGCGCTGGCCCGGTGCGCGCCAAGCTCGTGACCAACAGCCTACTGACCACCGTGCTGACCGCGCCGATCCGGGCGTGGCAGCTCGGCCCGAGCCGAATCCTGCCGCCGTCCTGCCGCTTCCAGCCCTCCTGCTCGGCCTATGCGATCGGTGCGATCGAGAAGCACGGCGCGCTCAGGGGGCTGTGGCTCGGCACCCGGCGGGTCTGCCGCTGCCACCCATGGGGCGGGTCGGGCTATGACCCGGTGCCCTGATCGGCTAAGGCACCCCCGCATTCCCGAAAGTTCCGACGCCGAAAGTCCCTGAGTGACCGACCAACGCAACATGATCCTCGCCATCGCCCTGTCGGCGCTGGTGCTGCTCGGCTGGACCTTCCTGTCCGACCGCTTCTTCCCGACACCGAAGCCGGTGACGCATGCAACTGCGCCGGCGACGCCGGGATCGCCGACGCTGACCGTGCCCGGCAGCGGTCCGCAACTCGCCCCCGGTGCAGTGTTGCCGGTCGCGACCGCGGTGGGTGCCTCGCCCCGGGTCCGCATCGACACCCCCAAGCTTGGCGGCACGATCAACCTGCGCGGTGCGCGGATCGACGACCTGATCCTCAAGACCTACGCCCAGGGCATCGAGAAGAACTCACCGCCGGTGCGGCTGTTCAGCCCGAGCGGCACCACCGACGCCTATTTCGCGCAGTTCGGCTGGACCGGCACCGGCGCCCCCGCCGCCGATGCGCTGTGGACCGCGACCGGCACCCTGACGCCGACCACGCCGATCACGCTGTCCACCACCGGCCCGACCGGCGCGGTCTTCGAGATCGTCCTGCACGTCGATCCCGAGTGGATGTTCACCGCCGAGCAGCGCGTCCGCAACACCGGCACGACGCCGCTCGCCGTGCGTCCGTTCGGCCTCGTCTCGCGCACCGGCGAGGGGCATGAGAAGGACGCCTACAACCTCCATGTCGGGCCGCTCGGGGTCTACGGCGGCGTCCTTCACGACACCGACGTCGGTTTCAAGAAGCTGATCGAGGAAGGCCCCAAGACCGCGACGACGACCGGTGGCTGGCTTGGCATTACCGAGAAGTACTGGCTCGCGGCGCTGATTCCCGACCAGCGCGCGCCGGTATCGATGCGCTTCGCCTCGGCACCCGGCGAGCGCTTCCAGACCGACCTGCAGACCGCGCCGGTCAGTGTCGCGCCCGGCGCCACTGCGACCGTCACCACCCGGCTGTTCGCCGGTGCCAAGGAGGTCGAGACGCTGAGCCGCTACCGCGACACCCTCGGCATCCCGCTGTTCGAGCGCGCCGTCGACTGGGGCTGGTTCCGCGTCATCGCCCAGCCGATCTACGAACTGCTCAGCTTCCTGTTCAAGCTCACCGGCAACTTCGGCCTCGCGATCATCGGGCTGACGCTGGTCATCCGTACCCTGATGTTCCCGATCGCCAGCAAGCAGTTCGCGTCGATGGCCAAGATGCGGATCGTCGCGCCGCGGCTGAAGGCGCTGCAGGAGCAGTACAAGGACGACAAGCCCAAGCTCCAGCAAGAGATGATGGCGCTGTACGCCAAGGAGAAGGTTAACCCCGTCGCCGGCTGCCTGCCGGTGATGGTCCAGATCCCGGTGTTCTACGCGCTGTACAAGACGCTGCTGATCTCCACCGAGATGCGCCACCAGCCGTTCGTTTTGTGGATCCACGACCTCAGCGCGCCGGACCCGGTGACGCCGCTCAACCTGTTCGGGCTGATACCGTGGCAGCCGCCGCACATGATCGCGCTCGGTATCCTGCCGATCCTGCTCGGCATCACCATGTGGCTCCAGCAGAAGCTCAACCCGGCGGTCATGGACCCGGTCCAGAAGCAGGTGTTCGCGCTGATGCCGTGGGTGTTCATGTTCATCATGGCGCCGTTCGCGGCCGGCCTTCAGCTGTACTGGACGACCAACAACCTGCTCTCTATCGCGCAGCAGTGGTTCATGCTGCGCAAGTACCCGATGCCGGCGACACCGCCGGTCGTGGCCAAGTGAGCGACGACCCCGGCTTCGGTGCTGCGGACGCTGTCGACCCGAAGGAGGAGGAGCGCGCGCGGCTGTGGAAGCTCGAGGACGCGCGCCGTATCTTCACCGGGCCAATAGAGTTCAAGCTGTCGGCCCCGGCGCTCGAGTTCCTCCCCGATGCGCTGGTTCCCGAGATCGCCTTCGCCGGCCGCTCCAACGTCGGCAAGTCGTCGCTGCTCAACGCTCTGACCGGGCGGCAGGGGCTGGCGCGGACCTCGAACACGCCGGGCCGGACGCAGGAGCTGAACGTCTTCGACGTCGGCGAGCCGCTGGCCTTCCGCCTGATCGACATGCCCGGCTACGGCTATGCGGAAGCGCCCAAGGACATCGTCCGCAAGTGGCAGGACCTGGTCTTCGACTATCTGCGCGGTCGCGCCGTGCTGAAGCGCGTGCTGCTGCTGATCGACGCCCGCCACGGCATCAAGCCTGTCGATGCGCAGATCATGGCGCTGCTCGACAAGGCCGCGGTCAGCTACCAGATCACCCTGACCAAGGCCGACAAGATCAAGCCGACCGAGCTTGCGGCGACGCTCGCCAAGGTCGCGGCGGAGGCGGCGAAGCACCCGGCGGCGTACCCGACCCTGCTCGGCACGAGCAGCGAGAAGGGCACCGGCATCCCGGAGCTGCGGGCGGCGGTGATGAGCGCGGTCAACGACTAGCCGGCACGACTTGGGGAGACACGCATGCTCAGGCTGATCATCGGGAACCGGGCCTATTCGAGCTGGTCGCTGCGGGGCTGGCTGGCATGCAAGCTGTCGGCGCTCGACTTCGAGACCGAGGTGCTACCGATGGATACGCCGGAGTGGGACTCGGGTGCGTCCAAGGGCGACCTGCCGTCGGGCAAGGTGCCGGTGATCTGGGACGGCGACATCCCGGTCTGGGACAGCCTGGCGATCATCGACTGGCTCGCCGACCGGGTCCGCGAGAGCCGCCTCAGCCGCGGGCACTTCTGGCCGCACGGGCTGGCGGCGCGGGCCCTCGCTCGCTCGATGGCGGCGGAGATGCACGGCGGCTTCCAGGCGCTGCGCTCCGAGTGCTCGATGGACCTCAAGCAGAACTACCCCGGCTTCGTCGCCGACGACGCGGTGCTTGCCGATGTCGCCCGCATCGATGCGCTGTGGAGCCAGGCCCGCGAGGTTTTCGGGACGCACACCGATGTCGCCCACGAGGGGCCATATCTGTTCGGCGCATTCGGTGCGGCGGACGCGATGTACGCCCCGGTCGTCACCCGCTTCCGCACCTACGGCCTGCCGATGAGCGACACCGCCCGTGCCTACGCCGAGGCGGTCGCGGCGCATCCGTGGATGGTCGAATGGACCACGGCCGCCAAGGCCGAGACCTACCCGTTTGCGCGCTACCTCAAGTCGGGCGGCGTGCCGGCGTGATCGACGCGGTCGAGCTGGCGCGGGACCTGATCCGCTGCGCGAGCGTGACGCCTGCCGACGCAGGCGCGCAGGACGTTCTGGCCGCCGCACTCGAGGCGCACGGCTTCACAGTCTACCGCCTGCCGTTCGGCGAAGCCCCCGACGGCCCGATCGACAACCTCTTCGCGACGATCGCCGACCCCGCCGGCAACGGCCACCCGCACTTCGCCTTCGCCGGCCACACCGACGTCGTTCCCGCCGGGGACACCGAAGCGTGGACGTCGCCGCCCTTCGACGGCGCGGTCGTCGACGGGCGCCTGCACGGGCGCGGTGCCGCCGACATGAAGAGCGCGGTCGCTGCCTTCGCCGCTGCCGCCGTCGCTGCCACGCGAGGGGGACGCATCAGCCTGATCATCACCGGCGACGAGGAAGGCCCGGCAACCTTCGGCACCGCGCCGCTGCTGGCCTGGATGGCGGCGCGCAACCTCGTCCCCGACTATTGCCTCGTCGGCGAGCCGACCAGCGCCGTGGTGCTGGGGGACACCGTTAAGATCGGCCGGCGCGGGTCGCTGAACGCCTGGATCACCGTCCACGGCACGCAGGGCCACGTCGCCTACCCCGACCGTGCCGACAACCCGGTCAGCCGCCTGGTCGCGATCTGCGCCGAGCTGAAGGCCCGCGTGCTCGACGACGGCAACGACTGGTTCCAGCCGTCGAACCTCGAGATCGTCGACCTCGGCGTCGGCAACCCGTCGACCAACATCATCCCCGCCGAAGCCCACGCCCGACTCAACATCCGCTTCAACGACACCCACGAGGGTATCGCACTCGAGGCGTGGCTGCGCGGCGTCGTCGCCACTCATGCGCCCCGCGCCGAAGTGACGGTGCGCATCTCCGGCGAGGCCTTCCTGACCGAACCCGGCGACCTGTCGGATATCGTCGGCGACGCGGTTGCGGCGGTCACCGGCCGCCGCCCCGAGCTGTCGACCACGGGCGGCACCTCCGACGCGCGCTTCATCCGCCGCCTGTGCCCGGTCATCGAGTTCGGACTGGTCGGCGCCAGCATGCACAAGATCGACGAGTCGGTGCCCGTCGCCGATATCGTGGCGCTGCAGGCGATCTATGCCGGCGTCATCGAGCGCGTCTTCGCGCGGGGTTAGCGGGCACTGCGACGCCGCAAGCGTTAGGAACTTTACGCTTGTGCGGGGTAACGCACTATAAAGATTGGCGTCGGGGCGAGGCGGACAATTCGGTTCCATGCCGTGAGTGTACCGGATAGGTTCGGCGTAGGACAGCGGACAACACCGGCAATTGCCCCTGCAGTCATCGCCGGCGCCATTGTCATCCCGGGCTCGACCCGGGACCCAGCTACCCCGGCGCTCGGACTCCGTGATTAGCTGGGTCCCGGGTCAAGCCCGGGATGACAACGGGGGTAACGCCCTCCGAGTGGTCGCGCGCGCGCCTAGCGGCAGCGCACCTGGGCGTTGTTCTGGTCGACCGCCTTGCCCGCGATCGCACCGAGCGCACCGCCGATCAGCGTCCCCGCGGCGCGCGAGTGGCCGCCGTCGATGACGTTCCCCAGGATGCCGCCGCCGACCGCGCCGACGATCAGCCCGGTGGTGCCGTCGTTGCGCTTGCGCATTGCCTCGCCTGATTTGCTCCCGCGGCGGGGGTCGTTGCCTCATTTAAAATGCTCTCGAGATTGTTCGGGAGCGAGCTATGAGGACGGTGAGCATGGCAACGCGTACGGAGCTGGTCGCTGCGATCAGCGAACGGTACCGATCGGCTGATCGAGCAAGCAAGGGCCGGGTGCTGGACGAGTTCGTTGCGGTGACGGGATTTCACCGCAAGCATGCGATGCGGCTGATGCGGGCGGGCCCCGCGGTCACGACGGCGAACGTCCGCATCGAGCGTCGGATCTACGACGAGGCGGCCCGGACCGCGCTTATCGTGCTCTGGGAGGCGGCGGATCGGCTGTGCGGCAAGCGATTGCGACCGCTCATTCCGATCCTGCTGGAGGCGATGGAGCGCCATGGCCATCTGGACTTGGCGCCGGCGGTGAGGTCGCAGCTGACGAAGATGAGCGCGGCAACGATCGATCGCGTGCTTCGCGCCGCAAAGGCCGGTAATCGCAAACCGCGGCGACGTGGTGTCGCGGGAACGGCGCTCCGGCAAAGCGTACCGATCAGGACGTTTGACGACTGGGACAATCCGGCACCGGGGTATGTCGAAGCCGATCTCGTATCGCACAGCGGTCCGGTCGCGAAGGGAAGCTTTGCGTGGACGTTCACGTTGACTGACATCGCGACCGGCTGGACTGAGTGCGCGCCGCTACTGGTTCGCGAGCAGACGGTGCTCGTCGCGGTGCTTAGCGAGGTGCGCAGGCTGATGCCGTTCCCGCTGCTGGGGTTCGACACTGACAACGATAGCGTCTTCATCAACGAGACGGTGCGCGATTACTGCGCTGCCTCCGACATCGCGTTCACGCGCTGCCGACCCTATCGCAAGAACGACCAGGCATGGGTGGAGCAAAAGAACGGATCAGTCGTGCGCCGCCTGGCTGGCTATCGTCGCTTCGAGGGGCTGGAGGCGACCGTTGCGCTGGCTGAGCTGTACGCGGCGTCGCGCCTGTTCGTGAACTTCTTCCAGCCCTCGTTCAAGCTGGCCGAGAAGCACCGCGACGGTGCGCGGGTTCGCAAGCGCTATCATGCACCAGCGACGCCCTATCAGCGGTTGCTCGACGATCCGCGGGTATCTGATAAGACCCGGACACGCGTGCGTGCGATCTTTGCCGACCTCGATCCCGTCCGCTTGCTGCGCGATATCAGGGCGGCCCAACAGCGGCTGGTCGCCCTTGCCGACATGGTCAGCCCAGTACCGGTGAGCGAGCAGCCCGCGGCCCCACCATTGGACGCGTTCCTCTCCAGCTTGCAAACGATATGGCAGGGCGGTGAAGCGCGACCGACTGCATCCAATAAACCGGTCATCAAGCGCGGTCGTCGCCGTCCCGATCCGCTGATCGAGGTGAGCGAGCAGTTGAAGCGCTGGTTCGAGGACGAGCCGTGGCGCACCGGCAGGGAGCTGCTGGAAAAACTTCAGGTCGAGCGGCCCGACAACTATCCCGATGGCCTGATCCGTACCGTCCAGCGCCGCCTTAAGGTCTGGCGGTCCGAATACGCTCACGCACTGGTGTTCACTCATTCCGGGCTGGCGGCGGAATCTCCTACGGATACGGCGATGCCGGTGTCGGTGCTAGTCGAAGGTTGATGGGACGCTGCTCCGCTTCGCCTACGGCTCCGCTCCACAGCGTCCCATCAACCGGGAATCGACCTCGCCTGGTGATCGGCGTAGGGGAACACTCTGGTGAGGCAACGGCATCACCGCTCGGGAACATCTTCTCGTGAGGCAACACGCTTGCAATAATAGCGCCCGTCGTTGCCGCGGTAGACGCGGTCGTCCTGCGCCAGCACGCGCTCCTGGTAGCTCGGCCCGTCGCGGTAGTAGCGGCCGGGGTCGTAGCCACCCTCGTCGCGGTCGTCGTTGTAGCCCGGGGGCGGGCCGCCATAGCCGGGGCCGCCCTGCGGGTAATAGCGCCCCTGCGGGCCATTGGCGCGGGCGCGCTGGTAGCGGTCGAACTCGCCGCGGAAGATGTTCAGCTCGTTGGCGAAGCGCTGCTGGGCAGCCTCGAAGCGAGCCTCGTCGCCACGGCTTTGCGCAAGCGCCGGCGTGACACTCAGGCAGAGCGTCGCGGCGAGGGCGGTCAATGAGGTCAGGCGTTTCATTGGGGTCTCCCGTGTTGGTGGAGACCCAATGCGCCGGTCCGGGCTACCGGGGATGAATGGGTTTGCGGAGCCCCATTGCCATCCCGGCGAACGCCGGGACCCAGTTGCCCCACAAAGTCAAAGCCCGGTTCACGCGGTCAAGCTGGGTCCCGGCGTTCGCCGGGATGACAATTGGGGATCGTGGCGCGCTCAGCCGCGCGCCAACCCCGCCACATACGCCCGCGCCTTCGCCCCGACCTCCGCCGCGCTCCGCCCCGGCGTGAACAGCCCCGAGCCTAGACCGAAGCCGGTCGCGCCTGCCGCCAGCCACGGCTGCATCGTGTCGGGACCGACGCCGCCGACGATGATCAGGTCGGTGCCCTTGGGCAGCACCGCGAGCAGCGCCCTAGCGACGGCCGGCGTCGTGGCTTCGGCGGGGAACAGCTTGAGGGCGTGCGCTCCGGCGCCGAGCGCGGCAAAGGCTTCGCTCGGGGTGAAGAAGCCGGGCGCGGCGACCATGTTAGCGGCGACGGTGGCCTCGATCACCGGCAGCGCGGTGTTAGGCGAGACCGTCAGGACGCCGCCTGCCGACTGGACCCGCGCGACGTCGGCCGGGTCGAGCACGGTGCCGGCGCCGATCGTCGCGTCGCCCCCGAAGCGCTTCGCCAGCAGCCCGATGCTGTCGAACGGGCGCGGCGAGTTGAGCGGCACCTCGATGATGCGGATGCCGGCCTCGATCAGCGCCGCACCGACCGCCTCGGCCTCCTCGGGGGCGAGGCCGCGGACGATGGCGATCAGCGGGCAGGCCCGGAGGTGGCCGCGGAAGATCTGGACGGCGCTCAAGTGGCGGCTCCCGGGGCGGCGTCCGCGGCCTTGGCGGCGGCGTCGGCGATGGCGCGGATGCCCGCGATGAACACCGTCTCGCCGTCCACGATCAGCGCGGTGCGGCTGGCGCGGCCGAGCGCGATGGCGAGGCGCTCGGTCAGTTCGGGGGTGCCGATCACGGGCACGATATCGGCGCGCAGCCGTCCGAGGCCGGTGCGGACCTCGCTGCCGATCAGCAGCCCGGAGACATAGCTCGCGGCGTCCTCGGCACGGGCCGCGCCGAGCAGGACGCGAGCGCGGACGGTGAACAGTTCGGCGGTCAGGTCGGTCTGCGCGAGGCCGTGGTCGACGCCCGCGACGAAGGCATCGCCGGTCCCGGCCTCGTGGACCAGCAGGTCGCTGAGGATCGACTTCGCCTTGAGCGCCGCGAAGATGTCGCCGGTCATCACCGTCCGGAAGCGCGCGATGTGGTGGTCGACGACCTCGACCCATTTGCCGTGGGTGCCGGGATGGGCCGCGAGCCCGTCGCCGATCAGGCCGAGCGCCAGCGCGCCGACGATCTGGACCTCCTCGCCGCGCATCACGTCCGCCGCCAACCCGTCGTGGTAGGCGACCCCGGGGACGATGCCGACGCCGGGCTCGATCCACTTGATGCCCGCGGCGATCGCGGCAAGGCCGGCAGGCGCGGCGACATACGGCACCTCGACCCAGCCACGGTTCGACCCGATCATCCCGGCCATCAGGACCGGTGCACCCCCGGCGCGCGCGCGGATCGCCGCGACCTCGGCGCGGAAGTCGGTGCAGTTGAGGATGCCGTGGTCGTCGCTGTGGCGGTCGAGCACGCTGCCATCGGCGTCGAGCGTGAAGATCCGGCGGTTCGAGGTGCCCCAGTCGACGGCGACGAGGGCCGGGCCGGCGGGGGTGGAAGCTGGGGCTGCGGCGGAAGGTGCGGTCTCGGTCATCGTCCCTAAACGCCCTCGCCGTCCATTGAGCCCGCGCGGTCTAGCCTATAGCGTCGGCGGTGCAAAAACAGCGACGGATACCTCATGGAAACCGAACTGACCGGCCCCGGCTGGAAATGCGCGTGGCCACTGTGCTGCGAGCTCGGCGAGGGGCCGGTGTGGGTCGAGCGCGACCAGGCACTGTGGTTCGTCGACATCGAGCGGCCCGCCGTCCACCGCTTCGACCCCGCGACCGGCAAGCACGCGAGCTTCACGCCGCCGTGGCGGGTCGGGTCGATCGCGCCGCGCGTCGCCGGCGGCTTCATCGCCGGGACCGAGGCCGGGCTGGCGTTGGTCGACCCCGTCGCCGGCCGCTGGGACATCTTCGCCGAGCCCGAGACGCACCTGCCCGCCAACCGCTTCAACGACGGCAAGGTCGACCCCGCCGGTCGCTTCTGGGCGGGGACCATGGACGACACCAAGCGCCACAAGCAGGGCAGCCTGTACCGCGTCGACGCCGACCTGCGCTGGACCGCCGAGGACTGCGACTACGGCATCACCAACGGCCCTGCGTTCAGCCCCGACGGGCGGGTGATGTACCATAGCGACACGCGCTCGCGCACGACCTACGCCTTCGACGTCGCGGCGGACGGCAACATCGCGGGCAAGCGGGTATTCGCGCAGTGGCCCAGGGACTTCGGCAGCCCCGACGGCATGACCGTCGACGCCGGCGGCGACCTGTGGGTGGCGTTCTGGGGCGGTTGCTGCGTCCGCCGGGTGTCGCCGGCGGGCGCGGTGCTGGCGAAGTTCGACCTGCCGGTGTCGAACGTCACCAGCATGGCCTTCGCCGGCCCCGGCCTCGACCGGCTGTTCGTCACCACCGCGCGGCAGGCGCTCGACTGCGACGCGCTGGAGGCTCAGCCGCTGGCGGGCGGGTTGTTCGAGCTCGACGCGGACGGGGCGCGCGGCTGCCCGCCGGTCGAGTTCGCGGGTTGAGCGCCGTTGTCATCCCGGGCTTGACCCGGGACCCAGCTTCTTCCGAAGTCCGATCCCGGGGTTAGCTGTGTCCCGGGTCAAGCCCGGGATGACAGTGGGGCCCGGGGTTACAAGCGGCGCCCGGGACAACGCTGCGGCGCGCCTCAGCTCGCCAGGTAGTTCTGCGTGATCATGCCGTACAGCATCGGCAGCGACAGGATGAAGTTGGTGCGCGAGCCGAGCATCGCGATGCGGCCGCTGGTCGCCTTGGCGGCGTCGTCGGCGGGCACCAGCCCCAGCGCGCGCTGCTGGTTTGGCCAGATGATGATCCAGACGTTGGCGGCCATGAAGATCGCTAAATACATGCCCAGCCCGATGGCGCGGTAGCCCGGCTGCAGCGTGAACGCCTCGACCGTGTAGCCCTTGAGCCCGGCGACGCCGAGACCGGTGACCAGGGTCGCGACCGCGCCCCAGCGGAACCAGAACAGCGCCTCGGGCGCGATGTACTTGGTGACGCCGCCCTTCAGCTCGGCGGGGACCTTGGGCATCGTCGGGATCTGCACGAGGTTGAAATAATACAGAAGGCCGATCCACACGATGCCGGACAGGACGTGGAGGAACAGCATGACCGGGGTCGCGTAGGCGTGGCTGAAGTCGGCGCTGTGCAGCCCGACCGCCATGATGAACAGGAGCACGAGCCCCATCAAGATCGCGGTATTGAGATTCCCGAGCAGCTTCGTCATCGAACGCCCCCTGTTTTTAGCCCCGATCGCGGAGTCTAGCGTGCAGTTACGCCGCTGTCACAATATTCCGGCGAAACGACCGCGCGCCTTTCAAACCGTCGCGCTGAACTGGTTCTGGGTCGGCTCCATCATCGTCGACTTGCGCTGCCGCCACTGGCGCGCCGTGTCACGCCGCCGGACCGCCCACGCATCCTCGTACTCCTGCGGCTTCACCACCGGCACGATCAGGCACACCGACTGCATCGGCAGGACGCTGTCCCAGTCCTGGATAAGCTGCTTGTAGGCCTGGCCGACCGGGCGGATGTTGCGGTCGAGGTCGTACAGGCCAACCGCGTTGACCCGGCCGTTGTCCTCCCTGAGCGCGGTGTCCCAGTCGACCTGGTCGGTCAGCGAGTACCAGGTGAAACCGACGATCGGGACGCCGTCGTTCCTGACCCTGAGCACGCTCGCCCACTGCTTCCACAGCCACGCCACCGCGGCCGTGCCCTCGGCATTGTCGGTCATGTTGGTCTCGGTGTGCATCACCGGCAGGCGGTAGCGGTCGTAATATTGCCAGGTGATGCCGTCGTAGCCGAAGACCTCGCCCGATGCCGTGCTGCTGCCGTCGGCGCGGACCCGGTGCTCGTTGGTGACGTAATAGTCGTTGCCCATGATGCAGTGCTGCTTGAAGCGGTTGTCGAGGAAGAACTGGTACTCCTCGCGGCTCATGCCGTTGTCCATGACGTACTCGAACATCTCGGAATCGATGCGGCGGCCGTAGTTCAGGTCGAGGCCGAGGAAGCGCATCGAGTTCAGGATCTCTGCCGGCTTGATCGCGCGCGGATCCTCAGCGTGGTAATATTCCGACGATTCCGACTGGATGAAGATCGCGTCGGGGCGGACATCGAGGATCGCGCTCATCGCGAGGACGTTCGCCTTGACGATGTGCTTGAGCGCGGTAACGAAGCCGCGGTCGGTCGCCAGCCCCTCGTTCCACCAGCCGTACTTGCCGCTGAACAGCGCGCAGATGAACATCTCGTTGACCGGGGTGTACAGCTGGATCCACGGGTAACGGCGCGCGAAGTCGGCTGCATAACGTCCGAACAACCGGCCGAAATCCGGGTTCTGGAAGTCGCCGATCCAGTCGGGCACGCCGAAGTGGCAGAGGTCGATGATCGGCACGATGTTGCGGCGGCGCAGGTCGCCCAGCGTCAGGTCGGCGAATTCCCAGTCATACCGGCCCTCGCCCAGCCACGTCGTGTGGATCGGCGGGCCGTAGCGCAGGAACTGGATGCCGAGCTGCTCGACGAGGTCGAAGTCTTCGCGCCAGCGGGTGTAGTGGCCGCAGCTCGCCATCTGGTCGACCCGCCGGCCGGTGACCGTCGGATTGGAGTTCTCGATGCCGGTGGCGAACATGAACATAAGCGGGGTCTTTCTCGGTCGCGGTCGTGCAGACCGGATCGGCGGACTGAACGCTTGCGCCCGGTGGTTCGTCGCTTTGCCCCGCCCGGTTACCCGCGGCCCATCAGCGCAAGCACTTCCTTGCGGCTGCGGTCGTCGTCGCGGAAGCTGCCCATCATCCGGCTGGTGGTCATGGTGACGCCCTGGGTCATCACGCCGCGCGCGCTCATGCAGGCGTGGGTCGCCTCGATGACGACGGCGAGTCCGACCGGATCGAGGTGCTGCTGGATGCAGTCGGCGACTTCGGCGGTCAGGCGCTCCTGGACCTGCAGGCGGCGCGCGAAGCCGTGCAGGACGCGGGCCAGCTTGGAGATGCCGACGACGCGGCTGCGCGGCAAATAGGCGATGTGCGCCATGCCGGTGATCGGCGCCATGTGGTGTTCGCAGTGCGACTGGAACGGGATGTCGCGGAGCAGCACGATCTCGTCATAGCCGCCGACCTCCGCGAAGGTCCGGCTGAGGTGCATGCCGGGGTCCTCGAGGTAACCGCGGAAATACTCGCGGAAGGCCCGCGCCACGCGTGCCGGGGTATCGACCAGCCCCTCGCGGTCCGGGTCATCGCCGGCCCAGCGCAGCAGGGTGCGGACGGCCGCCTCGGCTTCGGCCTGGGGGATCGGAGCGTGTGCGACGGCGTCGGCGCGACGCTGGGGGTCGTCTTCTAGCAGGTCATCCATGCCGGCGTTTAGAAGCGGAACGACCGCGCCTGACAACCGCGAAATAGTCGCACTATATGAAGCTGAGATTGGAGACACGAATGCCGCGTCAAGTCGAAATCGTCGAGGTCGGGCCGCGTGACGGCCTGCAGAACGAGGCCGAGGTGATCGGCACCGCTGGCAAGCTCGGGCTGATCGGCCGGGTGCTCGATGCCGGCATTCGGCGCATCGAGGTGGCCTCGTTCGTCAACCCGGCACGGGTTCCCCAGATGGCCGACGGCGAAGCGGTGATCGCGGCGCTGCCCGACCGCAAGGACGTCAGCTACATCGGGCTGTGCCTCAACAAGCGCGGCGTGCTGCGCGCCATCGCGTCGCGCGAGGGTGGCCGGCGCGGGGTCGACGAGGCGGGGTGCGTGCTGGTCGCGTCGGACAGCTTCGGCGAGCGCAACCAGGGCCAGTCCATCGCCGAGGGCATCGTCGAGAACCGGGCGATGCTGCGCTTGGCGGCGGACGCGGGGCTGGTGCCGCAGGTGACGATCTCCGCGGCCTTCGGCTGCCCGTTCGAGGGTGCGGTGCCGGCGGCGACGGTGGTCGCGCTCGCCGAACAGATGGCGGACGCGGGCGCAGTCGAGATTGCGCTGGCCGACACCATCGGCGTCGCGGTCCCGGCGCAGGTCAGCGAGCTGTTCGGGCTCGTCGCCACCGCGGTCCCCGGCATCCGGCTGCGCGCTCACTTTCACGACACGCGCGGCACCGGCATCGCCAATGCCTGGGCGGCGTATCAGGCCGGGGTCCACGTCCTCGACGCCAGCCTCGGCGGCCTCGGCGGCTGCCCGTTCGCGCCCAAGGCAACAGGCAACATCGCCACCGAGGACCTCGTCTTCCTGCTCGACCGCAGCGGGGTCGCGAACGGAGTCGATCTGGAGGCGATGATCGCGGCGAACGCCTGGTTCGCGGGGGTGCTCGGGCGGGCGTTACCGTCGCGGGTGGCGAAGGCCGGGGGCTGGAGCGAGGCGGCGTAGAACGTCAGAATTGGGTCACGATCAGTCGATTGCCGAACCGCTCTCCGGACGACCGGTTTCGCCGAGAAGTGGACGTTCACTCTCCTCTCGCTGGCCGCCCAAAAGCGGCCCTCGGCGGCAAGCGGGGCTAAAGCCGTCGTTCGCCTATATCGATCCGATTGCCATCCGGGTCAGCAAACACGAACGCCCGCTGCCCGTAGTCTGTGTCCATGAGGCTTTTGATGATCCTCACGCCCCCGGCCTCGCAAACAGCGTAAAGCGCTGCCACGTCACTGACGAACATGTGCATGACGTTGACCGTTGAAGCCTTGTGGTCGATCTTCTGGCTCAGGTGGATTTCGGCGCGATCCTTTTTCATCACCATAAAGCCGACTGGATCACCGTTTTCGAAGACCTTTTCGAAGCCCAATACGCGCGAATAGAAATTGTGGGCGGCGTGGATGTCTCGAACGCAAATCCCCGGCGCCACGCGTCCGAACGCAATCCCATCCAAAACGGAGTCCGCCATCGTCTTTTCCTTTGCAGGCAGGGGCGGCGGTGCGCGTGCCGGTTGCGGAGCGGTGTCCGGACCTGCTTGCTGCTTTCTCGGTGCGGACAAGTCAACGGGATGAAACGGCCGTTTCCACGTGTGGTCGACGTTAATCGGACTGACAAGAATCCTCCACTTTCGGGCTTTCGCTCGAGGATGCGAAAGATTGGTCGCCCTGAAGGACCAGCCTGCGCTCTACTTCGCGTCGTCGACCTTCTTGCCGGTCGCCAACCCAGGGGCGGTCTGCTCGCGGTGCATGTGCCCGGCACCCGGCTTGCCGCCCTGGGACTGCCCGCCGCGCTTACCGTCGTCGGCGCTGTCGCGCGGCGGGCGGCCCGCCTTCTCGGCGTGGCCCCGGTCGAGCGGCAGCGGCTGGTCCTCGGGACGCGCGGTCATGCTAGTCGTCCCCGGTGCTGGTCGCGTTGGGGTTCGGGGTACCCGAATAACCCTGCTCGGACTGGCCGTCGTGCTTGCCGCCGTCGGTCGCGGGCGCGGTGCTTGGGTAGGCGTTGCCCGCCGATTGCCCGCCACTGTTGAGTGCACCCGCGACTTCACCCGACGCACCATCGTCGGGGCGCGCGTCGACCGCACCGTAGCCGAGCTCGCGATCGTCGGCGTGGGCGGTGGTCGGCGGTGCGGGGCTGTTGTCGTTCTGATCGGACATGGCGGGTCTCCTTCACCCTGCCAACGCGGCGCCGCGGCCAGCCGTTCCCGAGCGCTCAGTCGTGCCTGGGTTCTCGGATCGCCGGCCACGGCTCGGTCAGGTCCTCGAGCACAAGGTCGGGGCATTCGACCTCGACCCGCAAGGTCGCGCCGTCGGCAAAGCTCAGCGTCAGTGCGCCGCCGGCGTACTCCAGCGCCAGCAGTTCGAGTACCGCCTCGCCGATCGGCCACGCCTTGCGCTTGACCCCGGTGACGCACTCGATGCGCAGCGCCGCGCGGACGCGGGTCTTGTCGGCCGCCTCCCAGCGGTAGCGGCTGAGCATCAGCACCAGCCGCCGGGCGCGCGCGTCGTAGGCGATCTCGTCGCAGCGCAGCGCCGCCGACTGGACCAGCGCCGACAGCGCCGGCACGTCGTCCGCTTCCTGCGCCAGCAGCCGGAGCGGCTCGGCCCCCGCTTTCTCAGTCCCCACTCTCTCAGCCATCGGAAATGCGCTCGATGTCGGCGCCCACCGCGGACAGCTTCTCCTCGAGCCGTTCGTAGCCGCGGTCGAGGTGATAGACCCGGTTGACGATGGTCTCGCCCTTCGCCGCCAGCCCGGCCAGCACGAGGCTCATCGAGGCGCGGAGGTCGGTCGCCATGACCTCGGCCCCAACCAGCCCAGCCACGCCGCGCACGATCGCCGAGCGGCCGCGGACCGTGATGTCGGCCCCCATCCGTGCCAGCTCGGGCACGTGCATGTAGCGGTTCTCGAAGATCGTCTCGGTCAGCAGTGACGCCCCGTCGGCGACACTGAGCATCGCCATGAATTGCGCCTGCATGTCGGTCGGGAAGCCCGGGTACGGTGCGGTCGAGACGGTAATGCCGTGGAGGCCGTTGGCGCGGCGCACCATCAGGCCGCGTGCCGTCGGGGTCGCCTCGACGCCGGCCTCGCGCAGCGCATCGAAGGTCGCGCCCAGCGTCGCTTCCTCGGCCCCCAAAAGCTCGAGTTCGCCGCCGGTGATCGCCGCAGCGCAGGCGTAGCTGCCGGTTTCGATCCGGTCGGGCATCACGGCATAGGTCGCGCCGTGGAGCTTGGATACGCCCTGGATGGTCAGGTGCTCGGTGCCGACGCCGTCGATCCTGGCCCCCATCGCGATCAGGCAGCGGCACAGGTCGATGATCTCGGGCTCGCGCGCGGCGTTTTCCAGCACGCTCTCGCCCCTGGCCAGCACGGCCGCCATCAGGGCGTTCTCGGTCGCCCCGACCGAGACCATCGGAAACACGTAGCGGCCACCGCGCAGGCCGTTCCGGGCGGTCGCCTTGACGTACCCCGCCGACACTTCGATCTCCGCGCCGAGGTGCTCCAGCGCCTTCAGGTGCAGGTCGATCGGGCGGTTGCCGATGGCGCAGCCGCCGGGCAGGCTGACCGTCGCCTCGCCGGCCCGCGCCAGCAGCGGCCCGAGCACGAGGATCGAGGCGCGCATCTTGCGGACGATATCATACGGCGCGACCGTCGAGGTGATGCGGTTGGCCCTGAGCGTCATCACCCGCCCGAACTCTGCCGGGTGCGAGCCCTCGATGGTGGTCGAGACGCCGTGATTGTTGAGCAGGTGGCCGAAGGTGTCGATATCGGCGAGGCGCGGCAGGTTGCGCAGCGTCAGCGGTTCCTCCGACAGCAACGCGCACGGCATCAGCGTCAGCGCCGCGTTCTTGGCCCCCGAGATTTGAATGCTGCCGGAAAGTGTGCGCCCACCGCGAATGACGATCTGGTCCATCTTCGTCACCTAACGCGTTGGAGGGTGCGGCGGAAGAGCCGCCCCGGAAACACCCATGCCCCCCACAGGACCCGATGACGACATGCTCGATTGCCTGATCGTCGGCGGCGGTCCCGCCGGGCTGACCGCGGCGATCTACCTGGCACGCTTCCTGCGCAGGACGCTGGTCGCCGACGCGGGCGGTAGCCGGGCGCGGTGGATCCCCACGAGCCACAACCACGCGGGCTTTCCGGGTGGCATCACCGGGCCGTCGCTGCTCGCCCGGATGCGCGAGCAGGCGACCGAGTACGGTGTGACGGTCCGCGACCTCAAGATCGACCATGTCGAGGTCGACGGCGACGGCTTCGTCGGACTGGCGGGTAACGAGCGCATCCGGGCGCGGACCGTGCTGCTCGCGACAGGCGTCACCAACCATCGCCCGGCACTGCTCGACGACGCCACCCACGACGCGGCGGTGGCGGAGGGGCTGATCCGTTATTGCCCGGTGTGCGATGGCTATGAGGTCCAGCATCGCCGCGTCGCGGTGCTCGGCAGCGATGCGCACGGCGTCGCGGAGGCGACCTTCCTGCGCACCTACAGCACCGATGTCACCCTGCTCCCGGCAAGTTTCGCCGACCTCGATGCGGGGAAGCGAGCCGAACTGGCGGAGGCGCGGGTGACCGTCGTCGAGCCCGCCGTCCGGGGCTTCGACTTTAGCGGCGGCGTCGTCCGCGTCGACCTTGAGGACGGCAGCAGCCAGACCTTCGACACGCTGTACCCGGCACTTGGGACCCACGCCAACGCGCGCATCGCCCGCGAACTCGGCATCGAGATGGTCGGCGACAACTGCGTCCCCGGCGACGACCACATGGAGACCAGCCTGCGCGGCGTCTGGACCGCCGGCGACATCGTGCCGGGCCTCGACCAGATCAGCGTCGCCATGGGTCACGCCGCGATCGCGGCGACCGCGATCCACAACCGGCTGCCGAAGGTGCCGGCGCGAGGCTGATGGCGGCTACAACTTCGGCAACGTTACCCCGCGCTGCCCCTGGTACTTGCCCGCGCGGTCGGCGTAGCTGACCTCGCAGGGCTCGTTGCCCTTCAGGAACAGGAACTGGCAGGCACCCTCGTTGGCATAGACCTTGGCGGGCAGCGGCGTTGTGTTGCTGAACTCCAGCGTGACGTGCCCCTCCCAGCCCGGCTCGAGTGGGGTGACATTCACGATGATTCCGCAGCGGGCGTAGGTCGACTTGCCGAGGCAGATCACCAGCACGTCGCGGGGCACGCGGAAATACTCGACCGTGCGGGCCAGCGCGAAGCTGTTCGGCGGGATGATGCAGCAGTCGGTCTTGCGGTCGACGAAGCTGTTGGGGTGAAAGTCCTTGGGGTCGACGATGACCGAGTCGACGTTGGTGAAGATCTTGAACTCGTCCGACACGCGCGCGTCGTAGCCGTAGGAACTCAGGCCATAGCTGATCACCCCGTCGCGCTGCTGGCGGTCGACGAACGGCTCGATCATGCCGGTCGCGAGCGCCTGCTCGCGGATCCAGCGGTCGGATTGGACGGACACTTGGTTACCCCCGGATGTGCAGCACGCAGATCAGCGTGAACAGGCGCCGCGCGGTGTCGAAGTCGACCTCGACGCGGCCGCCGAGGCGCTCGATGAGCATCTCGGCCGCTTCGTTGTGGAGCCCGCGGCGGGCCATGTCGATGGTCTCGATCTGTTGCGAGGTCGCGGCGCGGACCGCTTTGTAATAGCTGTCGCAGATCGCGAAATAGTCGCGGACCGTGCGCCGGAAGGGCGACAGCGGCAGCACGAAGCTCTCGAGGTGGCGGTCGTCCTCGGCGTTGACCTGTACCGTCAGCCGGCCCTCCTCGACCCCCATGACGATGCGGTACGGCCCCTGGTAGCCGTCGGGATAGTCGGTCAACGGCCTGAAACTATTGGCCTCGAGCAGATCGAAAATAGCGACGCGGCGCTCCTGCTCGATATCGGCGTTGCGCCACAATATGGTGCGCTCGTCGAGCTTGACGTCGGAGATCCGGTGATCGGTCATGGCGCGTCGGGGTAACTGTTGACCAGCCGGCCGAGCGCGACCTTGACCGGGGCCAGCTGCGGATCCTGGGTCTTGCCCATGCGGAGCACGACGAGGCGCTTCGACGGCGTGATCGTCACGAACTGGCCGAGATGGCCGACCGGGGAGAAGGTGTCGGCGGGACCCTGATCGGGAAACAGCGCCGCATCGTCGGCCTTGGGATTGGCGCGGTTGAGCCAGAAGTGCCCGCCGTAGCTCGGGTTGGTCGGGGCGGGCGTGCGGACGAACACGACCCAGGCGGGCGGCACGAGCTGGAGGTCGCCGACCTTGCCGCCGTCGAGGTACAATTGCCCGAAGCGCGCCCAGTCGCGCGGCGTCGCGTGGCAGAAGCTGCCGCCGATCATGGTGCCGGCCGCATCGAACTCGCAGATCAGGCTCGGCATGACGGGATCAACGAGGTGCGACTTGAGATAGGCCCGCATTGCCTCGCGCCGGGCCACCGGAGTACGCGCGTCGGGGGCGATCGCCCGCACGGCGATGTCGGCGAGGACCACCGTGGTCAGCGACGAGTAATTGTAGGCCGTGCCCGGCGGCGACTGCAGCGGGCGCGTCTCGGCGAAGGTCGCGGCATCGGCGGAGACGTCGGCGAACAGCGCGCGGTTGGTGTCGGCGTCCTGGACGTCGGGGTTGCCGAGCTCGTCGTGGCGCACGCCCGACGACATATGGAGCAGCTGGCGAAGCGTGATCTTGCCGCGCGGGTCGGCCGGGTCGCGGTGCCATGCGGCGACCGGCGCGGGGGCATCGAGGACCAGCCGGCCCTCGCCGATCAGCTGCCCGATCAGCGTCGCGGTGATCGACTTCGACATCGACCAGCCGATCAGGCGGTTCGCGGGTCCATAGCCCTTGCCGTAGCGCTCGGCGACAATCTTGCCGTCCTGCAGGACGATGACGGCGCGGGTCTCGGCGAGTTTCGGGTCGGTGAAGAAGGCGTCGACCAGCGCGGTCTGGCCTGTGGTCTGGCCCGTAGTCTGGGCAGCCAGCGGCACCCCCAGCCACAGGGCGAATGCGAACAGGCTTGATCGCACGCCCCGCATCCGGTTCAGTCTCCCTTGCTCGCCCTCGCGGCGAAGTTCGTGTTGCTCGTAAGCGACGCAGTGTTGCTCGCCAGGCGACGTTAGTGGGGGCGCGTCCGTGAAGGCAAGGACTTGGTTGATACTGGTCGCGGTCGTGCTGGTCGCGCTCGGCGGCGGCTTCGCGTGGCTCAAGTTCGGGCCGCAGGGCAAGCGAGCGTATCTCGCCAGCGGCTATGTCGCCCATGTCGTGTGCTCGTGCCGCTACGCCGGTGGCCGCGACATGAAAAGCTGCGCCACCGACTTCGAGCCCGGCATGGAGATTGTCCAGATGTCCGACGACCCGGCGGCGAAGCGCATCACGGCGTGGGTGCCCGGCATTGCCCGGCGCTCGGCGTCGTTCAAGGGCGAATACGGCTGCAGCTTCGACGACTGAGCGTTACAGCCACCCCTTCCAGCGGAACACCAGATACGGTGCCACCGCCGAGGTCAGCATCAGGCACAGCGCCCAGATATACCCGTACTGCCAGTGTAGCTCCGGCAGGATCGCGAAGTTCATGCCGTAGATTCCCGCGATCAGGGTCGGCGGCAGGAACACCAGCGCCGCGACCGAGAAAATCTTGGAAATGTTCGCCTGTTCCAGGTTGATCAGGCCGAGCACCGCGTCGAGCAGGAAAGTGATGTTGTTACCGAGGTAATTGGCGTGGTCGGTCAGCGCCGCGACGTCGCGCGACAGCGACTTCAGATGCTCGCGCGGCCCGTCCTTGCCGAGCGCGAACGCTAGGAAACTGAGCGACCGTGCCAGCGTCAGCGCCGAATCCCGCGCCTTGGAGACGACGTCCTGGGTGTGCCCGATACGCGACAGCAGCGCCTGCAGCGCCACCGTCGACAGACGTGCATGGCGTTGGCCGACGACCGCGCGGCGGAAGGTGGACTGCGAGATATGGTCCATCTCGCTGCCGACATGCTCGAGCCCGTCTGCGAGCCGGTCGATGACGGCATCGAGCAGTTGGCCCAATGTCGTCGCGGGGTCGGCGGTCAGCGACTTGTTGCGCTCGAAGTTCGCCTTGATGACCTCGAACACCTTCGGCGATTCGTAGCGCACGGTGACCAGGTGAGCGGGTGTCAGGACGAACGACACCGCGGTCGAAGCGAGCTTGTCGGTACCGAAGCCGGCAACGATGTTGGCGGTGACGTAGATCGCGCCGTTGTCTTCGTACATCCGGCTCGAAGGCTCGATCTCGACCATCTCATCGCGGGTCGGCACCGAAACGCCGAGCGCGCCTTCGACGAAATCTTCTTCCTCCTGGGTCGGGCACAGCATGTCGATCCACACCGCGCCGGCGGGTAATGTCGACAGGTCGCAGTTGGTGACGCACGCCGCGCCGTTTTCGCCGGGGGAGAAAATCCTTAGCACCGCCAAGCCGCTACCGGATTGAGGTGGCAACGTAAACGCCGCCGGTGTCGCTGGAGCACGTGCTGCACGGAGCGGTGAAAAAGTTATGCACAATTATCGACGACTCGTCACGCAACCACACCGACTCGTCGCACGTTGACCCGGCGTAGGAGAGGTATTGCATCATGGCGAGACCTGAGCGCGCCGACCCGGCCCCGTCCGTTCTGATGTACCGACCGGGTGTCGAGACCCGCTGCCCCGACTGCGGCCAGACCAACTGGATTGTCGGTCGCGCCACGGCCGAGTGCGCTGGTTGCTCCGCCGCACTCCCGATCGTCGCCCCCTACTGGAACACGATCCGCCTCCGCGCCGCGTGAGTTAACTCACATTGGCGAAAACCCGCGATTAGGATAAACCAGCAAGGGGACAAAGCGGAGGTGGGGGATGGATGTCGCAGGCATCGTCAAGGGCGGCCTTGATGAAACCGGTAACAAGATCGGGCAGATCTACTATCGGAACCCACCCCACTACGCGATCTTTCGAGCGGCCGACCGCGTCGTCGTCCATTATCACGACGACCCCGACAAGCAGGAGGAGCAGCGCCGCGTGCTGGCGCCGATCAACCCGTTGCGTGGCCAGATCAACGGCCTGATCGACGGCTGGCGCGGCCCGGTCGGTGGACGCGCCGACGAGCATCCGGGCATCATTGCCCGCGCCCATCGCTGGATCGCCGGCGACGGCGACAGTCCGCAGCGCCGGGCCGCCGCCGCGCGCTACGACCGCCGCGTAGCCGACGCGCTGTCGCTCGCGCTCGAGAACGACGTCCCTTCGGCACTGCTCTATCTCGACGGGGTCAAGCACGACATCGAGGACGAGCGCAGCGCCCGGGCCCGCCGTTTCTATGTCGCGACCGCAGCGTTCGCCTCGCTCTTCCTGCTCATCCTCGCCTGGGTCGGCCTCACCTGGAAAAACTACGAAGCGGAAGGCAACAACCTGATGCTCGCCGCCGGGGCGGGGGCGCTCGGCGCGTTCTTCTCGGTCGCCATCGCCACACGCGACCGGGCACCGCTGAGCGACCTGCGGTTGTGGGACAGCGGTATCGACGCGGTCCTGCGGGTGATCATCGGGATGATCGGCGCAGTCGTGCTGATCGAGCTTTTCCGGACCGGGCTGGTCTCCAGCATCGCCTTCGGTGCCGACGCCGCGAAGCTCAATCCGAACAACGTCAGCGACCTGACCAGGGGCAGCGCGGGGGTCGCGAAGGACCACTATAGCCCGATGCTGGTGGCGGTGATCGGCTTCCTCGCCGGCTTCGTCGAGCGGCTGGTCGGTAACCTGCTGGCGACGGTGGTCGTAACGGCCGATCCGCCCAAGGTTGCCGCGCCGCTGTCATCCAGATCCGACGACAAGGACGGCAAGGGCGGCGGCAACGGCGGCGACGCGAGGGGCGCGGTCGCGGGCGCGACCGGGTCGGCCCCCGGCGCACCGCCTGCCGCTACCGATGCCGACGACCATGGCGGCGACTGCCTGAGCGACGCTGCCCTCGATCCGTCCGAGGAGACGCCCGACGACGCGCTGCCGCCCGCCGCCGGCGGTGTCGCCGCACCAGCGAACTGAGCGGGAGGGGGACCATGGCGTTTTCATTGACCTGGCTGGCGGAGGTCCTGCTCGATGCCGGCCTGAAGGTTGCCGAGGTGCCGGAATGGCGCGCACGCGGCCTCAAGGACATGGGTGATATTCGCGGCGTGATCTGCCACCACACGGCCGGCCCCGTCACCGGAAACATGCCCAGCCTGAACCTCATCAAGACCGGACGCCCCGACCTGCAGGGCCCGCTGGCGCAGCTCGGGCTTGGCCGCGACGGCACCTTCTATGTCATCGCCGCGGGCTTCTGCCAGCACGCCGGCAAAGGCGAGTGGCACGGCCAGACCAGCGGCAACACCAACTTCATCGGCATCGAGGCCGAGAATACCGGCCTTCCCAACGACACGCCGTGGCCGTCGATCCAGATGGAAGCCTATGCGCGCGGCATCGCGGCGATCTTCCGCCATCTCGACCTGCCCGTCGGGATGTGTTGCGGCCACAAGGAATGGGCCGTGCCCCACGGCCGCAAGAGCGACCCGTCGTTCGACATGGAAGCGTTCCGCAGCCAGATCCAGGGCTTCATGTCGGGCACCACGCCAGTGCCGCCGCCGGTTCCGGCGGTCGATGCCGATGCCCGCCCGACGTTGCGGAACGGCAGCCGCGGCGATGCCGTGAAGCAGCTCCAGGCCGCCCTGAAGATCGGTGTTGACGGCCTGTTCGGTGGGGGCACCGAGGCCAAGGTCCGCGCCTTCCAGCGCGAGCACGACATGGTCCCGGACGGCATCGTCGGCCCCAAGACGTGGCTGGTGCTGTTCGCACCCGCGGGTCCGTAGGCGCCCTAGTCGACGTCCTCGACGGTCACCGCCTCGCCGGTCACCCGCTGCGACAGCGCTGCCGCCATGAACGGGTCGAGGTCGCCGTCGAGAACGTCCGACGGCGCGGTGCTGGTCACCCCGGTCCGCAGGTCCTTGACCAGCTGATAGGGCTGCAGGACGTAGCTGCGAATCTGATGGCCCCAGCCGATGTCGGTCTTGCCGGCCTCGACGTCCGCTGCCGCCGCTTCGCGGATCGCCAGCTCGCGCTCGTACAGCCGGGCCTTCAGCATCTTCATTGCGGTGGCGCGGTTCTTGTGCTGCGAGCGCTCGTTCTGGCACGCGACGACGACGCCGGTCGGGATGTGGGTGAGGCGTACGGCGGAATCGGTGGTGTTGACGTGCTGGCCGCCCGACCCGGAGGCGCGGTAGGTGTCGACCTTCAGGTCCTTGTCGTCGACCACGATGTCGATGTCGTCGTCGACCACCGGATAGACCCAAACGCTGGCGAAGCTGGTGTGCCGCCGCGCTGCCGAGTCGTAGGGGCTGATCCGCACCAGCCGGTGGACGCCGCTCTCGGTCTTCGACCAGCCATAGGCGTTGGGGCCCTTGAGCAGCAGCGTCGCCGACTTGATCCCGGCCTGCTCGCCGGCGTGAAAGTCGATCAGCTCGACCTTGTAGCCGTGGCGCTCGGCCCAGCGCTGATACATGCGCTGCAGCATCGACGCCCAGTCCTGGGACTCGGTGCCGCCGGCGCCCGAGTTGACCTCGATATAGGAATCGTTGGCGTCCGCCTCGCCCGCCAGCAGCGCCTGGACCTTGTCGGTCTCGGCCTTGGCCGCGAGCGCCTTCAGCGCCGCGATGCCGTCGTCGACCATGGCCACGTCGCCCTCGGCCTCGGCCATCTCGATCAGCTCGGCGGTCTCGTCGAGTTCACGCTCGATGGCGCGGGTCGCGCCGATCGCCTCGTCGAGACGGCGACGCTCCTGCATCACGGCCTGCGCCGCCTTGGGGTCGTTCCACAGGGTCGGGTCCTCGACCCGCGCGTTCAGCTCGTCGAGGCGTCGGAGTGCACGATCCCAGTCAAAGGAACCTCCTCAGCAGGTCCAGCGCCTGCTTGATGGAGTCGATATGGGCCTGGCCCTCGGCGCGCATGGTGTCTCGGTCCTGTCGGTGAGCGCCGCACATAGGGCCGCTGCCCCCGTCGGCGCAAGGCGCAGTGCGTTGGCCCGCGGTTTGACAGCCGCTGCGAACCGGACTTTGGTGCCCGCCGGAAGTCAGCCGGGGGGCCACGGATGCGTATAATTTTCGCTGTTGCCACCGTCGTCGCGACGCTGGGACTGATCGCGGCCGGGGGTTGCTCGGCCGCCGGGCCGCATCGCGATCGCTTCTACACGGGGCCGGTCAGCGAGCACTTCGACGGCCGCAAGTTCTTCAATCCCGACGGCGAGCAGGGCACCGGCGGGCAGGAGAAACAGTCCAATCTCGGCCTTCTCGAGCGTGCCTTCGGCAAGGGCCAGCACAGCAGCTGGCCGAAGTCGGTGCCGGTGACGCCCTCGGTCCCGCCAGCGCGCGTCGCGGGCACGGCGATGCGGGTAACGTGGATCGGGCACGCTACCGCGCTGATCCAGACCAACGGGCTCAACATCCTGCTCGATCCGGTCTGGTCGGAGCGCGATTCACCGGTCGCGTTCGCCGGGCCGCGCCGCGTCCGCGAGCCCGGCGTGCGCTTCGCCGACCTGCCGAAGATCGACCTCGTGCTGCTCAGCCACAACCACTACGACCACCTCGACCTCGCGGTGATGGGCAAGTTGTGGCGCCGCGACCACCCGCTGATCGTCACCGGGCTCGGCAACGACGTCCTGCTGGCGGACCACGGCATCAAGGCGGTGGCGCGCGACTGGGGCGGCACCGTGGCCGTAGCCCCCGGAGTCATCGTCACCCTCCACCGCGCCCACCACTGGAGCGCGCACTGGGTCGACGACCACGACCTGACCCTGTGGACCGCATTCCGCGTCACCCTGCCGGGCGGCGACCTCTATTACGCCGGCGATACCGGGCCGGGCGACATGAAGTGGGGCCTCGAAGCGCGCACCGAGCGTCCGGTGCGGCTGGCGGTGCTGCCGATCGGCGCGATCAAGCTCGAGGGCGCCCCGAGCGGCAATCACATCGGCCCGGCGGAGGCGGTCACGGCGTTCGGGCAGCTTGGTGCAGCCTATGCACTGGGGGTCCACTGGGGAACGTTCGAGCTGACCTCGGAAGCCATCGACGAGCCACCCCAGCTGCTGGCGAAGGTGCTTGCCGAGAAGCACATCGAGGCAGGGCGCTTCCGGGTCCTGGAAGCGGGCGGGGCCTGGGAGATTCCGGCGATTGCCGGGCCGGAGGGGATCGCCAGCCGCTAGGCGATCGCTACTTCCGGCGGGTAAAGCCGGACCCGGCGGACCATGCGCGGGTCGCCGTCGATGACCTCGAACTTCCAGCCGGCGGGGTGCTCGACGGTTTCGCCGATCGCGGGGACGCGGCCGGCCAGCATGAAGACCATGCCGCCCAATGTATCGACGTCCTCGCCGATGTCGTCGTTCGCCAGGTTGACCCCGAGCGCCTCATGCAGTTCCTCGAGGTCGAGGCGCGCGTCGGCCTCGTAGATGCCTTCGCCGATCGCCAGCAGCTGCTTTTCGGCCAACTCGTCGTGCTCGTCCTCGATGTCGCCGACGATCTCCTCGACCAGGTCCTCGATGGTCACCAGGCCGTCGGTGCCGCCGTACTCGTCGACGACGATCGCCATATGGGTCGCGCCGGCGCGCATCCGCGCCAGCAGGTCGAGGACGCGCATCGATTCAGGAACGTGGAGAACTTCGCGGAGCAGCGAGGCGACGGGGATCTGCTCATAGGCCTTCGACGACACGTCGTCGGAGAAGGTCTCCGAGATATGGGCGTAGACGTCCTTGATGTGGACCATGCCGATGACCTGGTCGAGGCTGTCGCGGAACACCGGCATGCGGCTGTGGCCGGCCTCGCGGAACTGCGCGACGAGCTGGGCGAAGCTGTCGTCGACGTCGAAGGCGATGATGTCGGCGCGCGGCACGGCGGTATCGCCGACCAGGCGCTCGCCGAAGTGCAGCAGGTTCTTGAGCATCGTGCGCTCGACCGGCGACAGATCGTCACCCTGCTCGCCGGCGGCGGCGTGCTCGTCGATCGCCTCCTCGAGGCTGGCACGCAGCGACGGCTCGGCGTCGGTGCCGGTCAGCAGCGCGCGCAGCCCGTGCCACAGCCTTGTGCCGAAATCGCCGCTACTTCGAGGTTCGCTCATCGTTCGATTGTCCAGGATCCGGTAGCCCGGAATTCAGCTCGCGTAGGGGTCGCCGAGCCCGAGCCCGGCGAGCGCCGCGGTCTCCAGAGCTTCCATGTGTGTCCCCTGCGCGTCGTCCCCATGGTCGTAACCTAGCAGGTGGAGCAGGCCGTGCACAATCAGGTGCGACGCATGGTCCGGCGGGGACAACGCCTTCGCCGCCGCCTCCGCCGCAACGGTTTCCCAGGCCAGCACGATGTCGCCGAGCAGGGTCTGGCCGTCGTCGCCCGCCGACAGCGCCTCGATCAGGTCGGGCTGGACCATCGGGAAGCTCAGCACATTGGTCGGCTGGTCCTTGCCGCGATACTGCTTGTTGAGGCCCTGAACCTCGGCATCATCGGCCAGCCGGACCGCGACCTCGACCGAGTATCCGGCCCGGTCGAGCCCGGCGTGCGGGGTCTCGGCCAGCGCTGCGGCACAGGCCTTCGAGGCCAGCGACTCCCAGTCGGTCGCGTCGCCCCAGCCCGGGGCGGCTACGGTGGTTTCGACGATCAGCATCTCAACCGTCCTGCGGTGGGCCTTCGTAGGCGTCGACGATCTTGCCGACGATCGGATGGCGGACGACCTCGCGCGACGAGAAGCGCAGGGTCGCGATGCCGTCGATGCCGTCGAGTTTGCGGACCGCGTCGGCCAGCCCGGACTTGGTCGGGTCGGGCAGGTCGACCTGGTTCGGGTCGCCGCAGACCACCATCCGCGAGCCCTCGCCGAAGCGGGTCAGGAACATCTTCATCTGCAGCGGCGAGGTGTTCTGCGCCTCGTCGAGGATGATGAAGGCGTGCGCCAGCGTACGACCGCGCATGAACGCCAGCGGCGCGATCTCGATCTCGCCCGAGGCCAGTCGCCGCTCGACCTGCTCGGCCGGCAGCATGTCGTACAGGGCATCGTACAGCGGGCGCAGGTACGGATCGACCTTGTCCTTCATGTCGCCGGGCAGGAAGCCGAGCCGCTCGCCCGCCTCCACCGCCGGGCGCGACAGCACCAGCCGGTCGACCGAGCCCGCGATCAACTGGCTGACCGCCTGCGCCACCGCGAGATAGGTCTTGCCGGTACCGGCCGGCCCGAGCGCGAAGATAATGTCCTTCGACCCCAGCGCCTCGATGTACTTAACCTGCGTCGGCGACCGCGCGACGATGGTCTTGCGGCGCGTGCGGATGACCGCGGCGGAGCTGCCGAACCCGGCATCGGCGTGGGTCAACCCGAACAGCGACGGCTCGTTGGCGACGGACACTGCGCCCTCGACATCGCCAAGATCGACCGACAGCCCCTGCGACAGCCGGTTGTACAGCCCGGTCAGTACGTCGCGCGCGCGCGCCGCGCTTTCAGCCTCGCCCTCGATCGTGACCCGGTTGCCGCGCGCCTGGATATAGACCCCGAGGCGGTTTTCCAGCGCGATCAGATTCTGGTCGTACTGGCCGAACAGCGGTCCAAGGAGCTGCGGCCGCTCGAACTCCGCCTCGACTCGAACCCGGTCGGTCCCGGCAACCGGCTCGCGGTGCGTTTTGGGTTTTGCCACTCAGGCGGCCTGGGCCAGGGTCACTAAGCGTCCCTCCATCGAGTTCGGTTGCGCGTCGATCAGCTCCACTTCGGCAATGTCGCCGATCCTGAGGCTGGCGTCACTCACGAAAACGGACTGCAGCCATGGCGACTTGCCGATCAGCTGTCCGGGCCGCCGACCGATGCGTTCGAACAACACTTCGCAGCGCTTGCCGAGCGACGCGCGGTTGAAGGCGATCGCCCCTTCCGCGATGACGCGCTGGAGTTCGAACAGTCGCGCGTCCTTCACGGATTCAGGCACCTGGCCCGCCATCGTCGCCGCCGGCGTGCCGGGCCGGGGCGAGTATTTGAAGCTGTAGGCCTGCGCATAACCGACCTCGCGGACGAGGCTGAGCGTCTGCTCGAAGTCGTCGTCGGTCTCGCCCGGGAAGCCGACGATGAAGTCGCCGGAGATCGCGATGCCCGGCACGCGGCGCTTGATCCCCGCGATCTGCGCCAGGTAGCTGCCCCGCGTATGCGCCCGGTTCATCCGCCGCAGCAGCGGGTCCGACCCGGCCTGCACCGGCAGGTGCAGGTACGGCATCAGCTGCGGCACCTCGAGGTGTGCGTCGATCAGGTCGTCGGTCATGTCGCGCGGATGCGAGGTCGTATAGCGGATCCGCGCGATGCCCGGGATGCGCGCCACCTGCCGGATCAGCCCGGCGAGGCTCAGCGTGCCGGCGGCATCTTCACCATGGTACGCATTGACGTTCTGCCCGAGCAGAGTGAGCTCGCGCGCGCCCGCCTCGGCGAGCGCCACCGCCTCGGCCAGCACCGCCGCGACGGGCCGCGAGACCTCGCCGCCGCGGGTGTAGGGCACGACGCAGAAGGTGCAGAACTTGTCGCAGCCCTCCTGCACGGTCAGGAAGGCGTTGGTCCCGACCTGCTTGCGCCGCGCCGGCAGCGCGTCGAACTTGGGGACCGCCGGCATGTCGGTGTCGATGGCGCGGCCCTGGCGCAGCAGCTCCGGCAGCCGGTGATAGGCCTGCGGGCCGACCACGACGTCGACCGCAGGGGCGCGCCGCACGATCTCCGCGCCCTCGGCCTGCGCGACGCAGCCCGCGACGACGATCCGCGGCGCTCCGCCCGTCCGCTCGCGCAGCCGGCCGATGTCGGAATAGACCTTCTCCGCCGCCTTCTCGCGGATGTGGCAGGTGTTGAGCACGACGACGTCCGCCTCACTCATGTCGGACGCGATCAGCCCGTCCGCCTCCAGTAGTTCGCCGATGCGCTCGGCATCATAGGCGTTCATCTGGCAGCCGAAGGATTTTACGTGATAGGTGGCGGACATCGCGGCGGTATAGCGGCCGGCGTACGCCGCGTCATCCTGCTGCTCCCTCCCCCCAAGGTGAGCGCCTTCGCGAACCGAGAGTGGGGAGGGCCGGGGTGGGGGCAAGCCTCAACCTTGCCTCAGCAACTTCTCCACTTCCCCCCGCAATTTCTCCGGCGTCACCGTCGGCGCGAACCGGTCGACCATTTTGCCATCCCGCCCGACCAAAAACTTGGTGAAGTTCCACTTGATCGACTCGCTGCCGAGCACGCCCTTCGCCTGCGCCTTGAGCCACTTGAACAGCGGGTGCGTGCCCGGGCCGTTGACCTCGACCTTGGCGAACATCGGGAACTTCACGTCGTAGGTCAGGGAGCAGAAACTGGCGATCTCGGCGGCGTCGCCCGGTTCCTGCTTGCCGAACTGGTTGCACGGGAAGCCGAGCACGGCGAGGTCGGGGAAGTCCTCGTGGAGTTTTTCGAGTCCGGCGTATTGCGGGGTGAAACCGCACTTGCTCGCGGTGTTGACGACCAGCACGACCTTGCCGCGATAGTCGGCGAGCGGCTTCGGCGTCCCATCGAGCGTGGTCGCGGTGAAGTCATAGACATCGGTCATGGCGGTCCCCTTGGCGTAGAGGATGCACCGGGCCCGCACGCGTCGCAATAAGCGCTTGCGGTTGACGGAGCGTCATCGGTTACGACTCGGGTCATGGAGACCCTGCCGATCACCGAAATCTGCCGCCGCACCGGGCTTAGCGCCCGCGCGCTGCGTTTCTACGAGAGCCGCGGATTGCTGACCGCGCAGCGCTCGGCCGCGGGCCAGCGGCGCTACGGCGCGGCGGAACTGGCGCGCCTCCACCAGATCACTGCGCTGAAGGGAGCGGGGTTCGGTCTGACCCGGATCGGCGAGTTGCTCGGGGCCGACGGCCTCGACCTCGCGGCGGTGATCGAAGCGCAGCTGGGGCATCTGGAGGCCGGGCGCCGCGAGCTCGACGCCGCGTCGTGCAGCCTGAAGGCGGCACAGGCTGCGCTCGCCGCCGGACGCCTGCCCGACCTCGACAGTTTTTGCGACCTCATCAAGCAAGGAGCCCGGACGATGACCGACCAAGCCGCGTGGAAAACCGTTGCCGACCGCTATTTCACCAACGACGAGCAAGAGAAATGGGCCGACAAGATGGCCGCCGTGCCCGCCGGTTTCGACCAGAACGACTACAGCGCCAAATGGGCCGACCTCGGCACGCGCATCGCCGCCGCCCTGCCGATGGCCCCGGCAAGCGCCGCGGCACAGGCCTTCGTCAAGGAATGGCAGGTGCTGCTGAGCCCGTTCGCCAAGGTCGCGACGCCCGCGATGTGGGCAGGAGCGAGCACGATGTACGACCGCATGGACGAGTGGTCGGGCGACATGAAGCCGCCGTTCCCGAGCGACGTGTGGGGGTTCATCAAGGCGGCGTCGGGAGCAAAGGCTGGCTGAGCGCCGCGTGTCTTGTCATTCCCGCGAAGGCCGGAATGACAAGCTGGCCTACTTGTCGTCCGCCGGCTTGGACTGCAGCTGGATGTAATTCTGGATGCCCATCGCGGCGATCATGTCGAGCTGGCGTTCGATGAAGTCGACGTGCTCCTCCTCGTTGTCGAGGATGTGGACGAACAATTCACGCGAGACGTAGTCGCGAATGCTTTCGCAATAGCCGATGCTTTCGCGGAGCTGGCCGAGCGCTTCCATCTCGAGGGCGAGGTCGGAGCGCAGGACCTCCTCGACATTCTCGCCGATACGAAGGTGGCCGAGCGCCTGCAAATTGGGCAGGCCGTCGAGGAACAGGATGCGTTCCATCAGCGAGTCAGCGTGCTTCATCTCGTCGATGGATTCGCTGTATTCGTACTTCGCCAGGCGCGCGAAGCCCCAGTGGTCGAGCATCCGGTAGTGCAGGAAATACTGGTTGATCGCGGTCAGCTCATTCTTGAGCGCCGCGTTCAGATACCCGATAACCTTGGGGTCGCCCTTCATCGTGTCGCTCCTGAATTCGTCGGGCGACTATCGGGAACCGAGGGCGCAAGGTCAATTCGAACGGCGGCGAGCGTACCAACGAACCTGTGTCAGGCGGCGAGCAACTGCCGCGTCTCGGCCTCGATGATGTCCTCGGCATGATCGACGCAACTGCCGCACTGGACCTCGCAGCCGAGGCGGGCGTAGGCGTTGCGGACGCAGCCGCCGCAGTCACGGGCGACGGCGCGAACCTCGGCGTCGCGAATGGCGTTGCAGTGGCAGACGATCAAGGCACGCACTCCCGCAGTGAGTTGCGAATCAGTATCAGAAACACTGCCACTGTTGCAAGTGCCTCGCAAGCGCTTCCTTCGGCCGGGACTTGGTGAGGGTCCGGCACCCCGGACTGTCCCTTGCGGCCGGTCCGCGCTAAACCGCGCGCATGAAAGTCTCCCCCAATGAAAAAGGCCAGTCGGTCCGCCTGCTCCGCATCGGTGAGCAAGTCCGCCACGCGCTCGCCCAGGTGCTGCTGCGCGGCGACCTGCGCGACGAACTGCTGACCAACACCATCGTCTCGGTCAGCGAGGTCCGCGTCACCGCCGACATGCGCATCGCCACCGCCTATGTGAAACCGCTCGGCGACGCCGACGAGCAGGCGATCATCAAGGCGCTGGCCAGCCACGCGAAATACCTGCGCGGCGAGGTCGCGCGCCAGCTGGCGACCAAATACACTCCCGAGCTGCGCTTCCGCCGGGACGAGAGCTTCGACGCCGGGGCGCGCATCGACGCGATCCTGAAGCGCCCGAATATCGCCCGTGACCTGGGTCCGGCAGCGCACGTCACGACCATCGCCGAGCTCGACGAGGAAGACCTCCGGCTCGGGCCGGACTACGACGACGCGTGAGCGGCGCGCCGACGATCCGCGTGCTGGTGATGGCGCTGCTGCTGGCAGGTCCTGCGATCGCCGCGCCGCGCGCCATCGAGATGCTGCCGCCGCAACTGGCGGGTACCTACGACCTGCAGAACCCGTTCGCGAGGATCATCCGGGGGCAGCTGCCCGCGGCCAAGGTCTACGAGGACGCGCACGTGCTGGCGTTCATGGACAACCACCCGCTGGTGCCGGGCCATGTGCTGGTCATCTCCAAGACGTCGCACGCCCGCAACCTGCTCGAGATCGAGCCGCGCGAGCTGGCGCGGATGCTGGCGGTGGCCCAGCGCGTCACCCGCGCCGAGTTCACCGCGCTCGGGGCCACCGGCGTCGTCATGCTGCAGAACAACGGCAGCGCGCAGAGCGTCTTCCACCTGCATCTCCACGTCATCCCGCGCTACAACGGCGACGGCGATCGCAACATGATCCCGCCCGAAGGCACGCCGCTGGTGCCGATCGAACAGCTCGCCCCGGTTGCCGCGAAGCTGGCGGCGGCGATCCGCGCGCAACGGTGATCCAGCCTTGACGACTGGTCTGCACGCGCCGCTGAGCGACGGCGACCTGGAACTGGTGCCGCTCACCAAAGCGCACCGGGACGGGCTGCGCACCGCCTGTGCGGCCGATCCGGAAATCTGGGCGATGTTTCCCTATTCGATGCTCGGCGACGCCTTCGACCCCGCGTTCGACCACATGCTGGAAACGCCGGGCCGGCTGGCGTTCGCGGTTCTGCAGGGCGGCGAAGTGCTCGGTTGCACCTCGTACATGCACGACGCCGACAATGCCGCGGTCGAGATCGGTGGGACGTACATCCACCCGAAGCTCCGCAGCACCGGTGCCAACCGGCGGATGAAGGCGCTGCTGATCGATCGCGCCTTCGGTTTCGGCATCGGCCGGATCGAGTTCCGCGTCGACACCCGTAACGCGCGCTCGATGGCCGCCGTCGCCGGGCTGGGCGCGCATCTCGACGGCGTCCTGCGGCGGAACCGCGTCACCTGGACCGGCTTTGTCCGCGATACGGCGGTCTATTCGCTGCTTCCGGGTGAGTCTAGATGAGGGAAGCGGCTTGAAGCGCACCGTAACCGGCGGCCACGGCGTCCTCGAATGGCTCGGCGATCCCGCCCGACCGTGGCTTCACTTCGCCCACGCCACCGGCATGTGCGCCGACCTTTATGCCGAGCTGCTCGACCCGTTGGCAGCCGAGTTCAACATCGTCGCCAGCGATGCGCGCGGTCACGGCCAGTCCGTCCTCCCCGCCGACCCCGCGAGCCTGACCTCGTGGCGCGTCTTCCAGGACGACCTCGCGGTGCTGCTGGCGCGCTACCACCCCGGCCGCTGGCTGCTGGCCGGCCACTCGATGGGGGCGAGCGTGTCCTTCGAACTCGCGGCGCGCCGCCCGGACCTCGCCTCCGCGGTCGTGCTCGTCGAACCGGCCTCGATTCCCTTCGCCGACGCCGCCGCCTACGAAGCGGCGCGCAGCGCGGGCACCCCTCGCCCCAACCCGATGGCGGAACAGGCCGCGCGCCGGCGCTCGGTGTTCGCCTCACGCGACGCTGCCCGCGACAACTGGCGCGGTCGCGGAGTCTTTGCCGGCTGGAGCGATACCGCCCTCGACGCCTACGTCCGCGGCGGTATGCGCGATACCGCCGAGGGCGCCGAACTGGCCTGCGCCCCGGCGTGGGAAGGCGCGACGTTCGCCTCGGTGACAACTGGCGTCGCGGCAGCGCTGGCGGCATGGCGCGGTCCGCTCGCGCTCCTCCACGGCACCGTCGCGTCGACCGTTCCGCAGCCCGATGCCGATACCATCGCTGCGTCCGGCGCGACCGTAGAGCGCATCGACGGCGCCTCGCACTTCCTGCCGCTCGAGCATCCGGAGCGGGTCCGTGCGGCGATCCGCAGGCTTGCCGCCGGAACGCCGCCGGGCGAAGCCGCGTTCACCTGACGACACGCCCAGAAGGAACCTCGATGCGCACTGCCCTCCTGTCCTGCGCCGCGGCGCTGGCGCTCGCCGCGTGCGGCGACACCGCCTCGCTGCCGGTCAGCGCCGGCATCGGCCCCAACCCGCAGCTGCCCGCCCCCAACGCGACGATGTTCCCGACGACGAAGATCGCCCCCGCCAAGGGCTGGCCCGCCGGCGGTCATCCGGTTGCAGCCCCCGGACTCGCCGTCGCCGCCTTCGCCGAGGGCCTCGACCACCCGCGCTGGCTGTACCAGTTGCCGAACGGTGATGTGCTGGTGGCCGAGACCAACTCGCCCCCGAAGCCCGACGACGGCAAGGGCATAAAGGGCTGGTTTGCCGGATTGATCATGGGCAAGGCGGGCGCGACCGCGCCGACCGCGAACCGCATCACCCTGCTCCGCGACACCAACGGCGACGGCATCGCCGACCAGCGCAGCGTCTTCCTGAAGGGCCTCAACTCGCCGTTCGGCATGGTTCTGGTCGGAGGCGACCTCTACGTCGCCGACACCGATGCCGTGCTGCGCTTCCCGTACACTACGGGCGAGACCTCGATCGCGGTCCCAGGCATCAAGCTCGTCGACCTGCCGGCGGGAACGATCAACCACCACTGGACCAAGAACGTTGTCGCGTCCGCCGACGGCTCGAAGCTGTACGTCACGGTCGGATCGAACTCGAACGTCGGCGAGAACGGCATCCCCGCCGAGGCTGGCCGTGCCGCAATCTGGGAAGTCGACCGCGCCACCGGCAAGCATCGCGAATTCGCCACCGGCATCCGCAATCCCAACGGCATGGCGTGGCAGGACGGCAAGTTGTGGACGGTCGCCAACGAGCGCGACGAGATCGGCAGCGATCTCGTGCCCGACTACCTGACGTCGGTGCAGGACGGCGGCTTCTACGGCTGGCCGTACAGCTATTACGGCCAGCACGTCGACGTCCGAGTCAAGGAACAGCGTCCCGACCTCGTCGCCCGCGCGATCAAGCCCGACTATGCGCTCGGGCCGCACACCGCGTCGCTCGGCCTGACCTTCTCGGACGGCGCCAAGGCGCTGCCCGCGAGCTTCGCCAGCGGGGCGTTCGTCGGCCAGCACGGCAGCTGGAACCGCAACCCGCCATCGGGCTACAAGGTGATCTTCGTGCCCTTCGCCGCCGGTATGCCGAGCGGCCAGCCGGTCGACGTGCTGACCGGGTTTCTGGCTGCGAACGGCAACGCGCAGGGCCGCCCGGTCGGGGTCATCGTCGACGCCAAGGGCGGGTTGCTGGTCGCGGATGACGTCGGCAACAAGGTCTGGCGCGTCACGGGAGCGCAGCAGTCCGCCTCACGTTGATGCGCTCAGTGGCTAGAGTTGGCGGAAATCATCCATTACGAGACGTCGCATGAACATTGCCACCAAGATCGACACCGCCGAAGCCTCCCCGGCGCACCCCTGGGCCCGTTTCGACTGGCAGGACCCGCTGCTGCTCGAGACGCAGTTGACCGAGGACGAGCGCATGATCCGCGACTCGGCCCGCGCGTTCTGCGCCGCCGAGCTCGCGCCGGTCGTCCGCGAGGCCAACCGCAACGAGAGCTATGACCCCGACCTGATGCGCAAGTTCGGCGCGGCCGGGCTGCTCGGCGCAACCATCGACGGCTATGGCTGCGCCGGCGCGAGCTACGTCGCCTACGGCCTGATCGCGCGCGAGGTCGAGCGTGTCGATTCGGCCTACCGGTCGGCGATGTCGGTGCAGTCGAGCCTCGTGATGTACCCGATCTGGGCCTATGGCACCGAGGCGCAGCGCCAGAAGTACTTGCCCGGCCTCGGCTCGGGCGAACTGATCGGCGCGTTCGGCCTGACCGAGCCCGACGCCGGCTCCGACCCCGGCAGCATGAAGACCCGCGCCCGCGTCACCGCCGACGGCTATGTCCTCAACGGTGCCAAGATGTGGATCACCAGCGCTCCGGTCGCGGACGTCTTCGTCGTCTGGGCCAAGCTGGAGGAAGACGGCAAGGACGTCATCCGCGGCTTCGTCATCGACCGCGGCGACGCCGGGCTGGTAACCCCCAAGATCGAGGGCAAGTTCTCGCTCCGCGCCTGGGTGACGGGCGAGATCGTCCTGCAGGATGTCCACATTCCCGCCGACCGCCTGCTGCCCAACGTCAAGGGCCTGTCGGGCCCGTTCGGCTGCCTCAACAACGCGCGCTACGGCATCGCCTGGGGCGCGATGGGCGCGGCCGAATTCTGCTGGCACGCGGCGCGCCAGTACACGCTCGATCGCAAGCAGTTCGGCCGCCCGCTGGCGCAGACCCAGCTGGTCCAGAAGAAGCTGGCGGACATGCAGACCGAGATCACGCTCGGGCTGACCGCGGCGCTGGCCGCCGGGCGCCTGCTCAACGCGCACAACCTTGCGCCGGAAGCGATCAGCCTGATCAAGCGCAACAACTGCGGCAAGGCGCTCGATATCGCCCGGGTCGCGCGCGACATGCACGGCGGCAACGGGATTTCCGACGAGTACGGCGTCATCCGCCACGTCATGAACCTGGAGGCGGTCAACACCTACGAGGGCACCCACGACGTCCACGCGCTCATTCTGGGCCGTGCGCAGACCGGGTTGCAGGCGTTCTTCTAGGCGGCCATCACCCGCCGCGGACATGGTTACCATCCCGGTAACCCATTTCATCCGCACGATATTCGGCAAAGCCCTCCCGCCCCTGACGTCAACTGCACTGTGTCGCCTGCTGTCTGGCGACCGTGCAGTTCACGCCATCGGAGGGCCCTATGTCGACCAAGACCATCACCGTCGCGAACGCCGCGCAGCTTACCGCCGCAATCCGGATCGCGACCGGCGGCGAGACCATCCTGCTTGCCGCCGGCGACTACGGCGCGGTCAGCATCAAGGGCAAGATGCTGGGCACGACGGTGACGATCAAGTCCGCCGATGCAAACCACGACGCGACCTTTTCGGACCTGCGCATCGACAAGTCGTCGGGCTTCCGCATCGAGGACATCGACATCCACCGCACGCTGGCGACCGGCGAGAGCACCAACACCCAGGTCGCCTATGTCAGCGGCTCGTCGAACATCGCGATGGTCGGCATCGACTTCACCGGCTCGATGGACGGCAACGCCGCCAACGACGGCGTCGCGCTGCGTGTCGCCGACAGCCAGGGCGTCTCGGTCACCGGCTCGACCTTCGAACAGTTCAACCGCGCCGGATTGTTCTCGGGCGACACCGGACTGACGATCAGCGGCAACACCCTGACCAGCGTCGTCAAGTCGTTCGACCTCGCCAACCTCCAGGACGCGCTCATCTCCGGCAACCGCTTCGTCGGGGCCGCCAAGGGCGACTGGAGCACGACCGGCTTCGACGCGCATAACGTCGTCGTCCGCGACAACATCTTCACCGGCGCGGTCGCGGTGGTGGCAGCCCCCGTCGGCGGCCCCGGCAAGATCCTGAACGTCGCCACCAACGCCCAGCTCGTGGCCGCGCTCGCGGTGGTCAAGGGCGGCGAGACGATCCTGCTGGCGCCCGGCGACTACGGCACGATCAACATCAAGGCCAAGATCATGACCAGCGATGTCACGATCAAGTCGGCCGATGCGAACCACGACGCGGTGTTCGCCAACATCCGCATCGACAAGGCGTCGGGCTTCGTCTTCAACGACGTCGACGTCCACCGGCCGCTGACCGTGGTCGAAAAGGACTTCACCCAGGCGGTCTATGTCAGCAGCTCGAGCCACATCGGATTCGTCGGCGTCGACTTCACCGGATCGATGGACGGCAATGCCTTCAACGACGGCATGGGCCTGCGGATCGACAACGGCACCGACATCGTCGTCGCCGACTCGACCTTCGAGCAATGGAACAACGCCGCGGTGTTCTCGCAGCTCGACCGGCTGACCGTCGTCGGCAACAGCGTCACCGGTGTCCGCGAGGGCTTTGACTTCGTCGCCGTACACGACGTCACCATCGCCCAGAACCAGTTCACGTCGTTCACCCAGACCCCAACCGACCACGCCGACGCCATCCAGTTCTGGAACAACGGCGCCAACGAGGGCTCGAGCAACGTGCTCATCCGCGACAACGTCATGCTGTTCGGCGCCAGTGGCGGTGTCCAGGGCATCTTCATCCGGGCCGAGGATCCGGCGTATCGCTACAGCAACTTCACGATCGAGAACAACCTGTACAACGGCGACGCCCGCCACGGCATCACGGTCACCGGGGTCGATGGCGGCATCGTCCGCGGCAACACCGTGACGAGCGCGCCCGGCGGCTACCTGGAGGCCGGCATCAACGTCGGTAACAGCAGCAAGATCCTGATCGACCACAACGTCGCGCCGCTGCTGCTCGACAACGGCAACGCGGGCGGTGGGGTCGTGTGGAGTTCCAACATCGACCTTTGGGACAGCAAGCAGAAGACCGGCATCGCGCTCGATTCGATCTTCGCCACCAAGAACGGCGCCACCGGGCTGAACATCGCCGCCTACGCCCTGAAGGCCGGGGGCGCGGCCGACCTGCTCCACGCCGGCTTCACCACCTTCGACGGCATCGGTGCCGGTGCCTTCGATCTTACCCACTTGTCGAGCTACGCCAACCTCGGTGGCGCCGCCGCAACGCTCGCCCACATCGCCTAGTTGGTAGAATCGTTAGAGAAGCGATGCTAGCACGCGCCAGCCGGGGGATTCGTGATCTCCCGGCTGGTACAATTTTTGAGCCTCCCGAGGGATCCGCAGTTCATGGCCGAGAGCAATCTGAAGCGCGTCGCCAAGGGGCTGTACCGCGGCGTCCACGGCAGCAACTACCCCCGGCTGATCCGCCGCGGCGCGGTCGAGCGGCCAAACTACGGCTACATCGTCTACCAGGCAGCGGAGCTCGCGCGGCGGCTCGGCAAGAAGCGCATCAGCGTCCTCGAGTTCGGCGTCGCCGGCGGGCGCGGGCTGATAAACCTCGAGATGCACGCCGCCCGGGTCGAGAAACTCACCGGGGTCGCCATCGAGATCTACGGCTTCGACACCGGCGAGGGCCTGCCACCGCCGGTCGACTATCGCGACCTGCCCTACGTCTGGCAGGCGGCGCACTTCCGCATGGACCGCGCCGCGCTCGAGAAGCAGCTGACCCGCAGCAAGCTGGTCATCGGGCTGGTCGCGGACACGGTGAAGACTTTCGTCCGGGACTTCGACCCGGCCCCGATCGGCGCGATCTCGTTCGACCTCGATTATTATTCGTCGACAGTCGACGCCTTCAAGATCCTCGACCTGCCCGCCGAGCGCCGCCTACCGCGCGCCTTCGTCTATTTCGACGACATCCTCGGCAGCGACCTTGGCCATGTCGGCGAGGGCGTCGGGGTGCCGCTCGCGCTCGCCGAGTTCAATGCCGCATCCGAAACCCGCAAACTGATGGCGCTGCCGTTCCTCGAATACAGCTACGCCCCGGCCAAGCGCTGGCACCGTCAGATCTACAGCTACTGCGACTTCGCCCACCCCGATTTCGACACCTACATCATGGGTGCCGACCGGCAGCTGGCGATCTAGGCGGCGGCGATGCGCCCGTAGTTGCCGAAGGCCGTCGCTTCCGCCGGGGCGGCGGCACCCAGCCGCTGGCGCTGCCGCCAGGCGATCGCGATGATGAAGCCGAGCAGCACGAACGCCAGCGGCATGTTGAACTCGGCGCTCGATACCGCCTTGATCACCAGGAAGTTGAGCAGCGCGATGGCGATCGGCCCGGCGAGCGATTCCTCGCCCGGCAGCGCCTTGAGGTACAGCTTCAGCCCGACGAGCAGCTGCCCCAGGAACATCGCCATGAACGCGGCGTAACCGACCAGGCCATACTCGAGCAGCAGCGACAGGTAATAGGTGTCGATCGTCAGCTGGCCGCCGAGATTGGCGTAGCCGAGCGTCTGGCCCGACCGGCCGACGCCGTGCCCGATCGGATTGTGCCGGATCTTGGGCCAGCCCATCGCCCATTGCGCGTCGCGCGCGATCGAGCTCGGCTGGTGCTGGGCGCCGCCGAAGGTCATGTTGTGCAGCCGCGGCCAGGTGATCGCCAGCGACAGGAAGATCATTGCCACCACCGGCATCATCGCCAGCGTCGATACCCCGACCAGGCTGTGGCGCTCGCGCTGCCAGTAACGGTAGGCCGCGAACCCGCCGTACAGGAACAGCGCGATGAAGAAGCCGATCATCGCCGAGCGGGCGTTGGTCAGCCACATCGCCGCCAGTGCCGCCACGCAGCCCATGAACATCAGCAGCTTGCGGAACAGGCCCGGGGTGATGACGAGCTCGTGGATGAGGAACGGGAAGACGATCGCCAGATACTCGGCACACAGCAGGCTGACGGTGAACGGCCCGTGGGCGCGGTAGATGTCCGTCCCGGCGCGGCTTTGGCTTTTCAGGACGTTGACCAGATAGGCCTGGTCGACGGTCATGAACGACGGGATGTGGTCAAGCCATGGCACCTGGCGGATGTGATACTCGTAGATAACCTCCAGCGAAACCAGGATAGTCGTCCACAGGATGACGCGGATGACGCGCTCGATGGCACCGCCCTTGGTCCCGAGCCAGGCCGCGAGGACGAACATGCCCGTCCAGAAGATCTGGTTGTTGAACCACTTGTTGACCGACGCGCCGATCTGGTCGGACAGCACCAACGTCGCCACCGTCGTCGCCCAGAACACCCAGAAGGCGATCTTGAGGAAGGGCACCGTGCGCAATCTCTCGGCGATTTCCGTGCGCATCGTCGCCGAAGTCGAATAGCTCCACAATGCCACCGTCAGCAGTGCAAACGCGACGATGCGCTGGGGGTTGATCCACGGCAGCCCCGGCAGGTCGATCGAGATATAGTTCGGCCAAAGCGTGTTCGCGCCGATGAACCATACCAGCAGGGTGGTCAGCAGCGCGATCGGCGGTGCGGCACCATCGGGCAGCAGCCACAGGATGACCCCGACCGCGACAAGCAGCGGAATCGCCAGCAGGAACAGCAATTGCGCCGGCAGCAGCGCGATCGCCGCACCGGTCAGTCCCGAATAGACCAGCATGAACAACAGCGACGCCGGGCGGATGCGACGTCCGGCGCGATGCGTGCTGAAGGGGGTGAGGACCGCGCGCGTCATAGTCAGTAAACAACCCCGGTCGCCGTCGTGCGGCACCCTTTGCCCGGCCGCAGCGTCGATGCTCTACGGCGGCAACGGCCCCGCGGCAACATCACAACCCTTAACCGGCTTTGGCCGTCAGCCCTTAACCGGCATTGTCGTCAGGCAGGACGGGTGCGCCGGAACAGGTCGATGCCGAGCACCCGATGGACGATGATGCCGGCCGCGAGGTTGCGCAGGATCACCGTCGCGCCGGTCGCCAGCGCCGCCCCGACCGCGCCGTAGAGCGGCACCAGCACCGCGACGAAGCCCATGCACAGCAGCACGCCCATCACCGAATAAGCGAGCATCCAGCGCTGGTTGCCGGTCATGAACAGGATCGAGCCGAGCGGCCCGCTGGCGAGGCGAACGAGTTGCCCGACCGCCAGGATCTGCAGCGCAAGCGCGCCACCGCCGAAGCCCGGCCCGAAGATACCGAGCAGGCGCGACGGGAACAGGATCAGCATCAGGAACAACGGGCCGCCGAGCAGCAGCACGAGCAGGATCGACTTGCGCGCCACCAGCGCGATCTCGTGGGTCGCGCCGACCCGCGCCGCGGCGGCGATGCGCGGCCCGATGATGGTGTCCATCGCGACCTGGACCAGGCCCGCGATCGCCACGAACTGCCACGCCGCGCGGTACTGACCGACGACCGCGGCGGGCCAGTAGCTGCCCAGCGAAACCGTCGTGTACCATTCGGTGAAGGCGTTCGAGAGGTTGAGCGCGACCACCGGCAGCCCGGCCGCCAGCAGCGGCCACGCCAACGCCGGTTCCGCCTTCGGCCACGTCCGCACGCTGCGCAGATAGACCAGCCAGCCCGCGCCCGCGCCGATGCCGAGCCCGGTGACGTAGAACCACCCCGGCACCTCAAGCACGTCGACACGGTGAAGCAGCACCATGATGCCGAGCCCAAGCACAGCACAGGCGGTCCCGAGCGGCCCGTCGATGACCTGCGAGGCGATGATCCGCCCCGACGAGCGCAGCGCCGCCGAGGCGATGCGCTGCATGGCCAGCGGAACCACCGCCCACAGCATGATCCCAAGCAGCCCGACCATGCCGGGCTGGCGGAGGATGTCGCGTGCGACGCTGGTCCGCGCCAGCCACAGCAGGCCGATGATCGTCACCGACGCCAGCGCGACGATCTGCGCGGCGCGGCTGACGACGCCGCGGGCCGCACCCTGCTTGCCCTCGCGGAGATCGCCCGCGGCAGTCCGCACGACGGTATAGTCGAGGCCGCCGAGCACGATGTAGGACAGGATCGTGACCGTCGTCACGGCGATCCCGAAATGCCCGCTGCCACTAGCCCCGAACAGCCGCGCGACGATCAGGCTGAGCCCGAAGCTGGCCCCGGCGTTGGCGATCTTGAGGCCGAACGCGACCACCGTCTGCCCGCCGAGCCGGTCGGTCCCGAGCATCCGGGCGAGATGGGCATAGCGGGCAGGGACCGGTCGACGCATCGTGTTGGCACAGTCTCTTCGCAACCGCAGAAAAGCGAATGCACCGGGTGGGGACTGCGCCGCTGGCTGTCAACCGGGCGGCTCCAGCGGTCGGTTCTAATGCTGGCGCGCGTTGGCGACCGAGGCTATGCTGCGCCGCATGAATCTCGGGCAGCTCGGCATTCTCGTCTGGTCCGGCCGCTGGCGGATCCTGCTGTGCGCGCTCGCCTGTTTCATCGGCGCGTTGACGATCAGCCTCCGGCTGCCGAAGTCGTACGAGGCCAAGGCCCGCGTCCTGCTCGAACTCGTCCGCCCCGATCCGGTGACCGGCATCAGCATCGGCAACAAGCAGACCGAGGCCTATGTCCAGACCCAGCAACTGCTTGCCACCAGCGGCCGGGTCGGCGAGCGCGTCATCGAAAAGCTCGGCTGGGCGAGCAATCCGGCAGTCGTCGAGGCATGGCAGCAGCAGACCGGCGGCAACGGCGACATCCGGACCTGGGCGGCATCGCGCCTGCTCGGTGAAGTCGGCGCCTACCCGCTGGAGGGCGGCGGCACCCTCGAGATCGTCTATCGCGCCCCCGATCCGGAAGCGGCAGAGGCGATCGTCCGCGCCATCCGCGAATCGTACATCGAGACCGCGCTGGCGCTGCAGACCGAGGCCGCCGCGCGCCGCGCCGAGCGTTTCACGGTGCTTCTGAAGCCTGCGCAGGCAACGCTCGCCAAGGCGCAGGACGAACTGGTCAGGGCCCAGCGTGAGACCGGGACCGTGCTGACCTCGCTCGGCACGGATGTCGAAGCCGGAAAGCTCAACGACCTCGAGAGTTCGGCGATCACGACCCGTCTGCAGGCGGAGCACGATGCGGCCGAATCGGCGCTCCGGACGAGCAGCATCAGCGCGGACTCGTTGCGGCGCACGCTCGGTCAGGTCGAGCAGCAGATCGCGCTTGCCGAGCGCACGATGGGACCCGACAACCCGGACTATCAGGCGCTGATCGGCCGGCGCAACGAACTGATCCGCCAAATTTCACGCGAGATGGCGGCCATCAGGAATGCCGCGAGCATTACCGGAAATGCGGCCCGCCAACTCGCGGCTGCCCCCGAGCAGGCCTACCAAATCGAGCGCGAGCGCGTGCTCGGCCGGGCCCCGCAGAACCTCCGCATCAGCCAGGCACTGCGGCTGGTGGCGTTGCGTCAGGGCGAGGTGACGCGGCTTCAGAACAACCTCGCCAACGCCGTGCAGGCGTCCGAGCGTTCGGAGAGCGGCCTCGTCGTGATGGGAGACGTCATTACCAATCCGCGCCCGGTGGCGCCGAACATACCGTTGAACGCCGGGCTCGCGGTCGTGTTCGGCATTGGCCTCGGGTTGGCCTCGGTGCTGATCGACGGGCTGGCGCGGCGCGAGGTCCTTGGTGCCACCGACCTCGCTGGAGCGTCGGGCGTGCCGGTGCTCGCGGTGGTATCGGGGTCGCGGAAGCGCCGCGGCTGGCTGGGCCGCCTGCGGCCGCGTCGACGCGGTCCGGTCGCCGCCTGATCGGATTGCCGGCCGGCCCGATCGCTGCCCGACACGATCGCCGCCCGATCCGCCCGTAGCCTTGGCCGGGTCAGACGCGCATCGGCATCAGCACGTAGAGCGCCTCGGAATCGTCCTTCTCGCGGATCAGCGTCGGGGCGGCGGCGTCCGACAGGTGGATGTCGACCTGGTCGGCACCGATCTGCCCGAGGATGTCGAGCAGGTAGCGGTAGTTGAAACCGACCTCGAACTCCGGCGAGCTGTAGTCGGCGGGCACTTCTTCGGCCGCAGTGCCGTTCTCGGGTGAGGTGACCGACAGCGTGACCTTGTCGCGGCCCAGTGCGATCTTTACCGCGCGGGTCTTCTCGGTGGTCGCGATCGCGGCGACGCGGTCGACACCCTCCGACAGGCTGCGGACATCGATCTTGAGCAGCTTGTCGTTGCCCTGCGGGATGACGCGGCTGTAGTCGGGGAAGGTCCCGTCGATGAGCTTCGAGGTCAGCGTCGCGCCGGCAAGCTTGAAGCGGATCTTCGACGCCGACAGCGACACCTCGACCGCGCCGTCGGCCTCGTCGAGCAGCTTGCGGATTTCGGCGACGCACTTCCGCGGCACGATGACGTCGGGCATGCCGGCGGCACCCTCGGGCCGGTCGATCTCGAGGCGCGCCAGCCGGTGGCCGTCGGTGGCGACGGCGCGCAGCTTCGGGCTGGTGCCATCGACGACGTGGAGGAAGATGCCGTTCAGGTAATAACGCGTCTCCTCGGTGGAGATCGCGAACCGGGTCGCGTCGATGATCTTGCGGAGGTCGGACGCCGGCAGCGTGAACACCGTCGGCAGGTCGGTCTCCGCGATCACCGGGAAGTCGTCGCGCTTCAAGGTCGCGAGGCTGAACCGGGCGCGGCCGGCGACGATGGTCATCTTCTCGTTGGCGACCGCGAGCTCGACCTGCGCGCCCTCGGGCAGCTTGCGGCAGATGTCGAACAAGGTGTGCGCGCTGACCGTGGTCGCGCCGGGCGTCGCAACGGTCGCGGCGATGGTCTCGACGACCTGGAGGTCGAGGTCGGTGGCCATCAGGCGTAGACCGTCCTCGGTCGCCTCGATCAGCACGTTCGACAGGATCGGGATGGTGTTGCGCCGCTCGACCACCGACTGGACGTGCGCCAGGCATTTGAGCAGCGTCGCGCGTTCGACAGTCGCCTTCATTCTAGTCCTCTGAAATCCCCGGTGCACCGTGACTATAGCGGCGCGAACGGCGCGGGGTAGCGGATTAATGCGGGGTCGTCACCGTCAACCGCGCGTCGCCGCCTCGGCCATCAGCAGGCGCGCCTCGAGGTGAAGTCCGACCCGCTCGTAAGCCGCGACGATCGCGCCGAATTGCCCCGGCGGCACGGCGGTCCAGTCGCACTGGAGGCCGGTCGCGGCGAGCACCGCGACCTCGCCGACGCGCCCTGCGGCAGCGGCGGCGGCGATGGCGCGGGACCAGCTGTTCGACGCGGCCGCGACCCCCAGGTCGCGGCGCGCGCTCGCCCAGTCGCCGCGGGTTCGCCCGGTCGCATCGAGCCCCGCCAGCAGCAGCCGGGCCCGGTGCTTGTTGGCGTCGGCGCTTTGCCAGGCTTCGAACAGCTCTGGCGTCACCGGCACGACGCCACTTCCGGCCAGCAGTCCCCACGACCTGGCGCGGGCGCTGTCGTCCTTCTGCACCATTTGCCACCACGCGGCCGCCCGGTCCTCGTTGCCGGCGGCAAGCAGCGCAGCGATCACGTCCGGCGCATCGGCGGAATGGGCCGCGTCGACGGGCAGGCGCGCCGCCGGGAGTGCGGTTTCGAGCAACGCCGCATAGCGCCCGCGCGCGTCCTTCGGAGCCTCGCGGATCGCCTTCAGTGCGGCGTAGCGGTCGGCCGCCGAGGCGGAGGCGAAGGCGGCGCGGAGGTTGGCGGAGGGCGAGGCAGTCAGCGCGTTGCCCTCGGCGCCGGTCGCCGCGCTGATCGTCGAGACCAGTTCGCCCGCCGACGCGATGCCGATTGCGGCCGCGGGGACGACCGCCGCCAGCCGCGCCGCGTCGCTGATCCCGGGCGCGCGCAGCACCCAGCCGGCGCGGACCGGACCGAAGCCGGCGAGCCGCTCGTCGGGAATGCGAACCCCGGCGGCGACCGCGATACCGAAGCGGTACGGGGTCAGGCCGGGGGCGGTCTCCCACTCGATGTTGGAAGCGCGGCCGTTGCCGCCGGACAGCGTCGCGATGCGCTCGCCGAGCTGGAGGTCGAAGCGGTCGACCTGGCCGCGCGCACGCAGCGCGTCGAAGGTCGCGGCGCTGGTCAGGTCGTCGCCCGACATGCCGCCGCACATCCCGACCGCGAGCCGCCACAGCGGGTCCTGCGAGACCGCGGTGCCGGTCTGCGCCAGCGGGCACAGCCCGGCCGGGTCGGCGGCAGCGAGGTGAGCCTGGCCCGCCGCCTTGTAGAGCAGCGGCGAGAAGCGATCGACCGGCACCGCGTCGACCAGCAGCACGGCGCCGTCGGCCTCGCCCATCCGGGTCAGCAGCGCGGCGCGCCACGCCACCCAGTCGGCGGGCGCGATGCCCTCGGGCGCGGCGCTCTGGCTGAGCAAGGCGCGGCGCAGCACGATGTGCGCCCAGCGCGACGCCAGCGGGGTGTTCACACGTTGCATCAGCGCCGCGACGAAGCGCCCGTTGGAACCCTGGAACGCGGCCATGCCGTAGCCGCCCTGCGCCAGCGTCAGCGGCCCGGCGACGTCGATCGCCGCTCCGGTCGCGGCGGGCAGGTCGAAGGCGCTCGGCGCGGCGGCGTCCTCGGTCGGGGTCTCGCCGCCCGAGGCACCGAGCGACGGCGCGGCTTCGTCGCCCGGCGGGGCCGCGTCGCTCGTATCGGGTTCGACGGGCGGCGGCGCCGTCGGCGCATCGGGCAGCAGTTGCTGCGGGCCGTCGGCCGGCTGGCCGATCACCGGCCACGCCGCCGCGAGCGCGCCGCCGATCAGCGCCGCCGCAAGGGCCGCGCTAGGGAGCCGACGGTGCATTCGGCAGCAATTTCTCGACGTGGGTGACGGGCGCCGGGACATCGGCGGTGGCGAGGTAGATCGCGCCGGCGACGACGATCAGCGCGATCACGACGAAGATCCAGAAAATCGTCCGACCCATCATAATCCTCAAGTCAGTGGCGCCAAGCACCGGTTTGGTGCGCCGGTCGCGCGGTGTATAGCGAGCGCCGCGATGCAGTGCGATGCGAAAATCCCCGAAGACGCCGCGGTGCCCCCGGAAGGGCGCCGTAATCGGCGCGCGCCGCACCCGACCGTCGTGCTTGTCGGCTTGATGGGGGTGGGTAAATCCACCGTCGGCCGCCGCCTCGCGGTGCGCCTCGGGCTGCCTTTCGCCGATGCCGACACCGAGATCGAAACCGCTAGCGGGCTGTCGGTCGCCGAGATCTTCGAACGTTACGGCGAGGCGCATTTCAGGGACGGCGAGCGTCGCGTCATCGCCCGGCTGATCGAGGGCCCCGCCAAGGTCATCGCCACCGGCGGCGGGGCGTTCATCCAGGACGACACCCGCGCACTGATCCTCGAACGCGCGGTCGCGGTGTGGCTCGATGCCGACATCGCGACTTTGGTCGAGCGTGTCGCGCGGCGCGAAACCAGGCCCCTGCTGAAGGGCCGCGACCCCGGCGAAGTGCTGGCCGAGCTCGCCCGGGTGCGCAACCCGATCTACGCCGAGGCACCGATCCACATCGCGTCGAAACCGTCGCCGCATGACTTCACGGTGAGTGCGATCCTCGCCGCCCTCGAACAGCACCGGAGCAAGGCTTGATCACCGTCGATGTCGCGCTCGGCGACCGTGCCTACCCGATCCACATCGCCGGCGGGCTGCTGGCTGAGGCGGGCGCGCACATCGCCGCGCTCGGCGGCAACCGGCGGATCGCGGTGGTCACCGACACCAACGTCGCGGCGCTCTACGGGGAGGCCTTCACCGCCAGCCTCGCCGCCTGCGGGCTGACCGCCGAACTGATCGTGCTGCCCCCCGGCGAGGCGAGCAAAAGCTGGATGAACCTCGAACTGGTCGTCGAGCGGTTGCTGGCGCTGGGCGTCGAGCGGGGCGACTGCATCGTCGCGCTCGGCGGCGGGGTGATCGGCGACCTGACCGGCTTCGCGGCGGCGATACTGCGGCGCGGCGCGCGTTTCGTGCAGGTCCCGACGACCTTGCTCGCGCAAGTCGACAGTTCGGTCGGCGGCAAGACCGCGATCAACGCGCTGGCGGGCAAGAACCTCGTCGGGGCGTTCCACCAGCCCGCGCTGGTGCTGATCGACCCGCAGGTGCTGGCGACCTTGCCGGATCGCGAGCTGCGCGCCGGCTATGCCGAGGTCGTCAAATACGGCCTGATCGCCGATGCGGCGCTCTTCGACTGGTGCGATGCCAACGTCGCCCGGCTGATGGCCCGCGACCCCGAGATCCTTGCCGAAGCCATCGCCGCGAGCTGCCGCGCCAAGGCCGTGACCGTCGCCGCCGACGAGCGCGAGACCAGCGGGGCGCGCGCTTTGCTCAATCTCGGCCACACGTTCGGGCATGCCTTCGAGGCGGAGGCGGGTTTCTCCGACCGGCTGCTACACGGCGAGGCGGTCGCGATCGGCATGGCGCTGGCGTTTGCGTTCTCCGCCGAGCAGGGCCTGTGCAGCGACGGCGACGCCGCGCAGGTCCGCGCTCACCTGATCGCGGCGGGCTTGCCGGTGGACCCACCCGGCCCCGGACCGGCGCCGCTGCTCGTCGACTTCATGCGGCAGGACAAGAAGATGGCGGCGGGCAAGCTCGCCTTCATTCTCGCGCGCGGTATCGGGCAGGCGTTCGTGGCGAAGGACGTCGACCTGGCAACGGTCGAGGCGTTCCTCGGGCGCCGGCTCCCCTAGTCGCGGTCGGGTGCGCCGGGCGGAAAATATTTCCGGTAAGGCCGCGCCTCGTCAACCGCGCGCGCCATCGACGGGCGCGCCAGCAAGCGGCGCCGATACGCGGCCAGGTTTGGGAAGCTCGCGTCGATCGGCTGCACCCAGTCCGCATAGAACAGCGCCGGTGCCGCCGCGCAGTCGGCAAGGCTGAAGCTCCCCGCCGCCCACTCCTGCCCGGTCAGCTTCGTGTCGAGCCAGGCGTAAGCGGTGCCGAGGGTCGCCCGCGCTGCCGCGACCGCCGTGGCGTCGCGCTCGGCTTCGGGACGCATCGCGTCGGCGACAATCGTCTGCATCGGGGTCATCACGTAATTGTCGAAAACACGGTCCATCGCCCGCACCGGCAGCGCCGCCACCGGATTGCGCGGCACCAGTTCGACCGGGCCGGGATGATGCAGGCAGAGGTGCTCGACGATGATGCTCGCTTCCGCCACCGCATGTCCGTCGTCGACGAGAAGCGGGAAGCGCCCAAGCGGCCACAGCGCCTTCAAGTCCGCCATCGCCGCTTCGCCCTCGAGCGTCCGATACGCGAACGGCGTCGCGTTTTCGTACAGCGCGATCAGGACCTTCTGGCAATAGGATGAGAACGGATGCGCGTGGAGTTCGAGCGTCACACCAGCTCCATGACGTTCCGCCCGCGCCTGGCCACCGCGGCTTGACCCTTGCTCGTCGCGGTGCCGGGCACTTTCACGTCGGCCATGAACACCCAGTCGGCGCGGGCCGCTTCGGGGGTGAAGCTGACGGTGACATAGCCCCGCCGCGCAGTGTCGCACCATTTCAGCTCCGGGTTTGCCGCAACCAGCCCGGCGGCGACGACCAGCGGATCGGCGGCCAGCGCGGACTCGTAGCCGGGCGAGGTCACGCCCTGCCCGGCGAACTCGACGCCTGCCGGCTTGCCGCCGTGGGCGAGGTCGTTGGCCCAGGCGTTGTGGCTGTCGCCCGAGACGACGACCAGGCTCGTCCCCGCCTCCTGCGCTGCCGACAGCAGCCGGTTGCGCGCCGACTCGTAGCCGCCCCAGCTGTCGAGGTTGCCGGGCAGGCCGACGCTCGCCGCTGCGATCCCGGCCTGAACGTAGCCGAGCGCTTCCTTGCCTGGGTTGGGGCCGAGCCAGTCGGCGGCGGCCTTGGGCGTCACCTGCTTGCCCATGACGATCTGCTGCGCCAGCAGCTGCCACCGGGCGCCACTCCGCACCGACGATTTGAGCTCGTCGGTGACCCATTTCTCCTGCTCGAACCCCATCAGCGTGCGCTTCGGATCGCTCCACGCACCGTCGCGGAAGGCGATCAGGCCCTCCTTGCCGCCCTTGAGCGCCGGCACGAGGTCAAGCTGCTTCTCGCGCCCCTCGACGCGGGTATCGAGCACCAGCAGCGTGACCAGGTCGCCGATGTCGTAGCGGTTGTACGAGCGCTCCGCGACCGGGAGCCACTCGTGATAGGCTTGCTTGGCGTGGGCCTTGCGGTCCTCCCACGGGCCCTCGTCAGGCTGGTGATTCTCGGCGCCGCCGGTCCACGCATCGTTGGCGAACTCATGGTCGTCCCAGATGCTGATCATCGGGAAGTTGCGGTGCAACGCCAGCAGGTCGGGGTCGGTGCGGTAGTCGGCGTAGCGCGTCCGGTAGTCGTCGAGCGCGATCAGTTCGTTGAGCGGCTTCGGCACCCGAGCGCCGACTTCCTCTGCCACCGTCGGATAGATGCCGCGCTTGTACTCGTAGAAATAGTCGCCGACGTGCACGATCAGGTCGAGGTCGGCGCGCGCGGCGGCATGAGCGTAGGCGTTGAAATAGCCGAAGCCCTTGTTTGAGCAGCTGAACACCGCGATGTTGAAGCGGTCGACCTTGCCCTGCGGCAGGGTCCGGGTACGGCCGACCGGGGAGACGCTGCCGTCGAGGCCGGTGAAGCGGTAGAAATACCATTTGCCCGGGGTCAGCCCGGTGGCGCGGAGCTTCGCGCACCAGTCGGACGACGCCGCCGCACTGCCCTCGGCGCGGGCCACGATCCGCCCGAAGCCGGGTTCCTCGGCGACCTCGACAAGGAGCGGCACGGGAGCGTCGCCGCTGCCGACAAATCGCGTCCACAGCAGGACGTTGTCGTGGCCGGGGTCACCGCTCGCGATGCCGTGGGTGAAGCCGCGCGCCGGCAGCAGCTGCGCGAAAACGCCGGCGGGAAGCGCCGCCAGCCCTGCCCCCGCGAGCCCCAGCCGCACCACCGACCGTCGGTCGAACTCGTGGAACATCGCGCGTCTCCCAGTGACAATCCGGCGCTTCTAGGCAGCGGATATGACGCTTATGTTGCTAAACCATGCCCCGGATGCGCGCCAAGTCCGATTTGCCGTCCAAGCTTTGCGCCGCCTGCGGCCGGCCGTTCGCATGGCGCAAGAAGTGGGAACGCGACTGGGACAACGTGCTCTATTGCTCCGATAAATGCCGCGCTTCCCCTAAGCGTCAAGTCGGCGCAGACTGACACAAAGTCTTGGGAGAGAGTCGATGGCCACGCAGCTTAAGCCGGTTGATGATAGCAAGGGCAGCGTCAGCCTCAAGGACAGCGTCAGCGCCGAGGAGTGGGCGATCCGTGTCGACCTCGCTGCCGCCTACCGGCTGGTCGCGCTGTACGGTTGGGATGATCTGATCTTCACGCACCTGTCGGCGCGCATTCCCGGCCCCGAGCACCACTTCCTGATCAACCCTTACAACCTGATGTTCGAGGAAATGACCGCCTCCACGCTGGTCAAGATCGACGTCGAGGGCAAGCCGGTGCTGCCGACCCCGTACATCGTCAACGCCGCCGGCTTCACCATCCACTCGGCGATCCACATGGGCCGTGACGACGCGATGGCGGTGATGCACCTCCACACCAGCAGCGGCCAGGCGGTGGCCGCGCAGGCGGAGGGGCTGATGCCGCTGACCCAGACCGCGATGCTGATCCGCAACGAGGTCGCCTACCACGAGTACGAAGGCGTCGCGACCGACCTCGAGGAGCGTGCGCGGCTGGTCGAGGACCTCGGCACCAAGGACGCGATGATCCTGCGCAATCACGGCACGCTGACCGTCGGCGCCAGCGTCGCGCAATGCTTCATCAAGATGTATTTCCTCGAACGCGCCTGCGATGCCCAGATCAAGGCGCTGTCGGCGGGGCCGGGCGGGCTGTACAATCCACCACAGGGCACCCCCGAGAAAGCCGCCGGCCAGGGGAGCGCGGGGCTCGGCATGATCGCCGACCGGCTCGCGTGGCCGGCGCTGCTCAGGAAGCTCGACCGGATCGACCCTAGCTTCCGCGAATAGTCAGCGGATCGGTGGTCTAAGCGCCACGACCGCCAGCCACGCCCAACCGGCGATCATCGCGGTGCCGCCGATGGGTGCAAAGGCAGCGCTCCAGCGCGGTGCCCCGAGCGCCAGCGCGTATAGGCTCGCGGCAAAGACGAAGCTGCCCGCCGCCACCAGCCACGCCACGGCGCGCACCCTCCGCTCATCGCGCCAGCCGAGCAGCGCGAACACCGCGGCCGCCTGGGGCAGCTGGAAGGTCACGCCGGTATTGATCCACTGCTTCGCCTGCGGATCAGTGATGCCGTGCGCCGCGAACGCCCCAATCGCGATTGCCAGCAGGCCGTTAAGCGCCGCGAGCGCGGGCAGGGTCCGGCTTGGCGTCTGAAGGTCACTCATCCCCTCGCTATCGGCCGCGACACTTGCCATATCAAGCACATGCGTAGCGTGCGTGTTATCGACCTCGAAACCACCGGCAATCGTCCGCCAGCCCATGGGGTCTGCGAGATCGGCTGGCAGGACGTCAGCCTCGTGGGCGATGCGTGGATCGTCACGGCATCGCGCGGCAGCAGCCTCGTCAATCCTGGTCGCACCATCCCGGCAGTGACGCAGGCCGTCCACCACATCATCGACGAGGACGTCGTCGGCGCGCCACTGTGGCCCGATATCGCTCCGGACGTGATGCGCGGCCACCTGGTCCTCGCCGCCCACCGCGCCAGCTTCGAGCAGCGCTTCTGCACACCCGCGCTGACCGGCGGCGCACGCTGGATCTGCACCTGGAAGTGTGCGCTGCGGCTGTGGCCGGGCAGCCCGTCGTTCTCGAACCAGGTGCTGCGCTACTGGCGCAAGCCGCGCGGCCTCGACCGCAACCTCGGGCTGCCGGTCCACCGCGCGCTGCCCGACGCCTATGTCACCGCGCACCACCTCCGCGACATGCTGGCGGAGGTCAGCGTCGAGCAGTTGCTCGAATGGAGCGAGCTGCCAGGATTGCTGCCGCGAGTCGTCGCCGGGCCCGACCGCGGCAAGGCGTGGAGCGAACTCGGCAGCGAAGCCCTCGCCACCTGGGTCCGCGACCGCGACGAGGACGTGCGCTATTCCGCCGCATTCGAGCTGGCGCGGCGTGGCGGGACCGAGCCTGCTCCGCCGCCCCAGCCACAAGGTCAGTTGTTTGCCTGAGCGGCCTTCGCGACTAGTCGCGCGGCCTTCGACGTTAACCACGCCGTGCGTGCGGGGGAAACCGGCCGCGCCAACGTATTGGACCCTGGTTGCGGTGCAGGGTCGCGGCGTCTAGTCGGTCCAGCCAAATGCGTTCGGCGTCCTATCAGCTTGCGTCGGACGAAGGTCGCGCGCCCCTCAGCCGGCGCGCCATCGCGCTGGCGATCGTCATCATCGTCCACTGCCTGCTGATCGCAGCGCTGATCTACGCCGCCCGCGTGCGCGTCCAGCCGCCGATCGTCGAGGCCGCGATCCAGATGTTCAACCTGCTGCCGCCCGCCGAGCCGCACGTCGCCAGGGCCCCGAAGGCGCGCGCCAAGGCCAGCGGCGGTGCCGCGCCGCGCTCCCCGACCAAGGCCCCCAAGACCCTCAAGCCGCCGCCGACGCCGCCGCTGGTGCCGCTGAACGAGTCCTTCGACCTCGCCAAGGTGCCGCAGACCCCGAAGGCCCCGGAAAGCCAGACCGCGGGCGAGACCGCCGGCATCGGCACCGGCAAGAGCATCGGCCCGGTCTATGGCCCGGTGCTGGGCAAGAGTACCGGCCCCGGCGGCCAGACCCTGTACGCGGCCGAGTGGTTCCGCCGACCGACCCACGCCGAGCTCGACACCTATATGCCGCACGCTCCGCAGGACAGCTGGGCCGAGATCGCCTGCCGGACGATCGACCAGTACCGCGTCGAGGACTGCACCGAGCTCGACGAATCGCCGCCCGGCTCCGGCCTGTCGCGCGGCCTGCGCCAGGCGGCGTGGCAGTTCCGCGTCCGCCCGCCGCGCATCGACGGCAAGCCCCAGATCGGCACCTGGGTCCGCATCCGCATCGACTTCACCCAGGTCAAGGAAGGCGACGACGAGGAGTCCGAGCGGGTTGCCCGCAAGATCGGGCCGGAGCGGTAGCTCGGGGTGCAGGCACCGGGGTGGCCGCATTGCTCTGCGCTTAGTTCAAGGACCGGGAAGCGGCACCGCCGAACTTGGCGGTGGGCACATGTGACTCTTGCGGGCGGTTTGCCGACTGACGGGTTTTGGCTGACGGGTCTTGGACCGGGTGCGCTGGTAAGCTGCGCCTCCACTGCCTACGCTCCGCATATCATGATCGATCCTTGGGAGATGGAATGCGGGCACTAGAGGGGAAGGTCGCCCTTGTGATCGGCGGTACGCGAGGTATCGGCGCGGCCGTTAGTCGAAGGATGGCCGCCGATGGCGCGTCTGTTGCGATCATCTATTTGAGCCGTTCCGTAGACGCGGAGAGCTTTGGCAGCGAGCTGCGCGGCACCGGCACCGCCGTCCAGATGATCCAGGCCGACGTGAGCGATCCAAAGGCCCTTTCCGACGCTATCGACGAAATTGTCTCGCATTTTGGTCGGCTCGACGTGCTGGTGAACGTCGCCGGCATGGCAATCGTCGGCCTGCTGGACTCCTACGCCGACGACGCATTCGACCGGATTTTTGCCCTCAATGTCAGGGCACCCTTCCTCGCATCGAAGCGAGCGTCGAGCATGATGGACGCAGGAGGCCGCATTATTACGATCGGTAGCATCGTGGCCGACCGGATGCCCGGTGCGGGAGGAACACTCTACGCGGCCAGCAAGGCAGCGCTTGGAGGCATGACACGTGGCCTCGCGCGTGATCTGGGCGCACGAGGGATCACGGTCAATCTTGTACAGCCGGGACCGATCGATACGGAACGCAATCCCGCAGAGGGTCCCAATTCCGCTGCCAATCGGACACCGCTAGCAATTCCCCGCCACGGCACGACCGATGAAGTCGCAGGTCTGGTAGCCTATCTGGCATCGTCAGAGGCCGGCTTCGTCACCGGAGCGACCTACAATATCGATGGCGGGTGGAGTGCTTGATGAGTGACCGTTTTGGGGGCGCCAACGGCGACACCCGGTAGCGGACTCGTCACAACGCAGCGAACCCTCGCCTACTTCGGCATCCCCGAAAGCCCGCTCGCCTGCCGCAGCGCCGCGCCGTCGAGGCGGTAGCCGTCGAGGAACACGGTCTCGACATGGCGGAGGTTGCCGAGGTCTTTGGACACATCGCCGTCGACCAGGATGATGTCCGCGGTCTTGCCGGGCGCGATCGAGCCGGTGCGGTCGTCCATGCCGGTCATCCGGGCCGGGATGATCGTCGCGGTCTGCAGCGCCTCGACGTTGCTGAGGCCCGCCTGCTGGTACAGTTCGAGCTCGCGGACCAGCTCCAGGCCGTAGCCGTCGGTGCCGGCGACGATGGGCACGCCCGCGTCGTGCAGCTTGCCGACCAGCCCGATCATCTTGGCGAAGCTCTTGCGGAAATCGTCGCGGGTGACGTTCTCGAACAGCGGGTAGCCGCCGGTCTTCCAGCTGCGGGTAACCGCGGGCGGCGAGACCGCGGCGAACGCTGCATATTCGGGGGCGATGGCGCTGCCGTCGGAGGTCATCAGCGGCTCCCACACGGTCAGCGTCGGGTCGATGATGGTCTTGCGCTGGCCCAGCTCGGCATAGAACGCCTTCATCGCGGGTGAGTCGAGGTCGACGTCCTTGCCGTACTTGGCCGGGCCCTCCAGCCGCGCCGCGGTGTTGTCCTTGTCGACCACCGCCTGCGGCATCGCCTGCATCATGATGAAGTTGATGTGGGTGATCTCGTCATAGCCGGCGCGCACCGCGTCGAGCGGGCGCATCCCGGCGGGCACGTGGCCGTGCACATGGAGGCCGAGCTTGTGCGCCTCGGCGGCACCGGGGGCGATCCACGCCGGATTCATCGAGGTGTAGAACTTGGCACCCCACAGGCCCGCCGCCTTGATCTTGTCGACCGCGGCAACCGTTTCAGCCGCCGACGTAACGGTCAGCCCGCCGTTCGCCGCAAGCGGCCCCTTCTGGTCAATGATCACCGAGATCTTGCCGTCGGGGGCGAGCAGGTCGCCGGCGGCGCGGCGCTTGTAGAGGCTCAGCGCGTCGTCGATCTCCGACCCCGGGCTGCGGTAGTTGGTCATGCCGGTCGCGACGTTCTGCAACAGGTTCCAGTCGTCGCCGCCGACGTGCCGGTGCGAGTCCCACAGGCCGGGTGTCAGGGTCTTGCCGCGTCCATCGATGACCGTCGTCCCGGCGGGCACCTTGATCGATCCGCCCGCACCGACCGCCTTGACCTTGCCGTCGACGATCAGGACGGCACGGTCCGGCAGGTAGCTCCCCGCGACCGAGTCGAACATCAGCGCGTGGTCGACCAGCGTCGGGGTGCGGTTGGCCGGACTCAGGAACCGGTGCGCTACATCGCGCACCATGTCGGCGGTCGCCTTGTCCTGGATGTCCTTCAGCCTGAGGTTGTTGCCCTCATAGCCATCGGGCAGCAGCGAGACGGTGCCGGCATTGCCGAAGAAGCGGTTGTCGCTGTCGAGCCACACCGGCGAGGGCGAAAAGCCCCAGCCGCTGATGAAGGCGAGCTTGACGGTCTTGGCGCCTTGCGGCCCGGTAACCTGCACCGGCGATCCGATGGCGATACTGGCATGGCCCGTCGGCAGCAGGTCGAGGCCCTTGTCGCCTGCCGCGACCAGCGCATCGACGTCGAGCTCGCCCGCCAGCCACGCGCCGCCGTAGGTGCTGTAGTACCGGCCGCCGGAGGGCGCGGAGCCGGAGTCGACGACGGTCTGCCAACGGGCGACGCCGCCGGTGTCGACGCTGAAGACCTCGGTCGCATCGCCGTTATCGGTGAAGCCGCGGACCGTGACCGCTGTCGTCCGCCGGTCCTTGCCAATCCTCACCACCTCGTCGACTTCGGTGATCCAGCCGCGCATGTTCAACGACATGCGGTAGGCGACGCTCCCGTCCGGCATGGTCCATGACCAGTTGTCGCCGTGCTTGCCGGCGCTCGAGCTGACCACGTAGTGGCGCGCCCCCGCCGGCGGCGTCATCAGCTGCTCCTTGGGCGTCGGTGCCGCGGTGGCGATCGACGCAACGGTGGCAAGCAACGACGCAAGCATCATTCGGCGCATTTACGGACCCCCAGTAAGAACGGGGGCACACTGCTGCGCCGCGCGACCGAGCGCAATGGGCGCTAGTTCGTCTCGCGCATCAGTTCCCGCGCGATGATCACCCGCATGATCTCGTTGGTGCCTTCGAGGATCTGGTGGACGCGGAGGTCGCGGTAGAAGCGCTCGACCGGGTAGTCCATCAGGTAGCCGTAGCCGCCGTGGAGCTGCAGCGCATGGTCGGCGATGGTCATGCCGGTGTCGGTGGCGAGGCGCTTGGCCATGGCGGCGAAGCGCGTCTTGTCGGGCTTGCCTTCGCCGACGCGGGCGGCAGCGGCGTAGAGCAGCGTGCGCGCTGCCTGCAGGTCGGTCTCCATGTCCGCCAGCTTGAACTGGGTCGCCTGGAAGTCGGCGATCGCCTTGCCGAACTGGGTGCGGCCACGGGTGTAGGCGATGGCCTCGTCGAGGCAGCGCTGGCCCCCGCCCAATGAGCACGCGCCGATATTGAGGCGGCCGCCGTCGAGGCCCGCCATCGCGATCTTGAAGCCCTCGCCCTCGACGCCGACCAGGTTCTCGGCGGGCACGCGAACCTCGTCGAAATTGACCTGCGCGGTCGGCTGCGAGTGCCAGCCGAGCTTGCGTTCCGGCGCACCGAAGCTGACGCCGGGCATGTCCTTCTCGATGACCAGGCACGAGATACCGCGCGGGCCGGGCTCGCCGGTGCGGACCATCACGACGTAGACTTCGTTGACGCCGCCGCCCGAGATGAACGCCTTGGAGCCGGAGACGACGTAGTCGCCGCCGTCCTTGACCGCGCGAGTCTTGAGCGCCGCCGCGTCCGAGCCGGAGCCGGGCTCGGTCAGGCAGTAGCTGGCGATGCGCTCCATCGGCACCAGGCTGGGCAGGTACTTGGCCTTGACCGCGTCGGCGCCGAAGCCGTCGATCATCCACGACGCCATGTTGTGGATCGAGATGAAGGCGGAGGTGCTCGGGCAGCCATAGGCCATCGCCTCCATGATCAGCGCCGCCTCCATCCGCCCGAGGCCGATGCCGCCCTGCTCCTCGCTCACGTAGATCGCGCCGAAGCCGAGGGCCGCGGCCTCCTGGATGGTCTCGCGCGGGAAGACGTGGTGCTCGTCCCAGTGCGCCGCAAACGGCGTGATGCGGTCGGCGGTGAAGCGCCGCGCCACCTCCTGGATTTCGCGCTGGTCGTCGGTGAGGTCGAATTGCATGAGGAGCTGTCTAGCGCGCCGACTTTGCCGCGTCACCTGACTGCGGCTATACGCGTGCATGACCGCAAGCGCTGAGATCGTCGACCGCCTGACCGCCATCCATCACGCCGCGACCGAGGCGCTGCGGACCGCGCTGCGGAATTACATCGAGACCGGCACCCCGCCAGACCCCGGCCAGCGCACGCTCGGCGACTTCGCCTACCCCGAATTGCGGCTGAGCTATGCGGGCGGCGGCGCGCCCCGGATGATCCGGGCCTATGCCCGCCTCACGGTGCGCGGCCAGTATGCGACGACCATCACCCACCCAGAGCTGTTCCGCGACTATCTGATCGACCAGCTCGACCTGCTGTCCGCCGACTATGACGTCGAGATCGAGGTCGGGCGCTCGAACGTCGAGATCCCCTACCCCTATGTCCTCGACGGGGCCGACGACCTGCGCCTCGATGCCGCCGCCGCGCAGACGCTGGCCCAGCACTTCCCGACCACCGACCTCAGCCACATCGGCGACGAGTTGCCCGACGGGCTGTGGGACGGATCGCTGTCCGAGATTCGCCCGCTGGCGCTGTTCGACGCGCCGCGCACCGACTTCAGCCTGGCGCGCCTCAAGCACTACAGCGGCACCCCGGCGGGCGACTTCCAGCAGTACATCCTGCTGACGAATTACCACCGCTACGTCGACGAGTTCGTGCGCTGGGGGTGCGCGCAGCTCGGTACCGACAGCCCCTACGAGACGCTGTCGTGCAGCGGCGGCGCGGTGATCGGGCGCGAGCCGGACGGCGTCGGCCCCGACCCCGCCCGCGCCATCGCCGACGGCGCGTGGCGGCGACACCAGATGCCCGCCTATCACCTGACCGCGCCGGGCCGCGCCGGCATCACGCTGGTCAACATCGGCGTCGGCCCGGCCAACGCCAAGACGATCTGCGACCACCTCGCCGTGCTCCGCCCCGAGGCATGGCTGATGATCGGCCACTGCGGCGGGCTGCGGCCGAGCCAGGCGATCGGCGACTATGTCCTCGCCCACGCCTACCTCCGCGACGACCACGTCCTCGACGACGTGCTGCCCCCGGAGATCCCGGTCCCCGCCATCGCCGAGGTCCAGCTGGCGCTGCAGGAAGCTGCCGAAGCCGTCACCGGCGCGCACGGCGACACCCTGAAGCCCCGCCTCCGCACCGGCACCGTGGTCACCACCGACGACCGCAACTGGGAGCTGCGCTTCAGCCGCTCGGCGCTGCGCTTCAACCAGAGCCGCGCCGTCGCGGTCGACATGGAGAGCGCCACCATCGCCGCGCAAGGCTACCGCTTCCGGGTCCCCTACGGCACGCTCCTGTGCGTCTCCGACAAGCCGCTGCACGGCGAGATCAAGCTGCCCGGCCAGGCCAACCGCTTCTACGAGGGCGCGATCAGCGAGCACCTCCAGATCGGCATCGAGGCGGTCAAATTGCTCCGCGCCGAGGGCCCGCGCCTGCACTCACGGAAATTGCGCGCGTTCGCCGAGCCGCCATTCCGTTGAACGATCGCGAAACGACGCCTGGGGAAGTCGCAGCGACGGTTCGGGTTTCGCCTCCAATATGAACGAGAGTTGTCAGAGTTTACACCCTCGAAGACTTTCCGAATGCGAGCACGTCACTTTCCGGCGGTTCAGAAATTACCTGTTTAGCTGGTGCGGCTTGACCATCTTGTACCAGATCGGATCCGTGTAGGACAGTTTCGATCGTCGCTGGGTCATCGCGAGCTGTGCTGGCTGGAACCAACATTGTCATCCCCGCGCAGGCGGTCACCCCTGAACACCGGGTTTGGGGTGCAGGGCGGAGGGTTGGGCATCGTTGCAGCAGCCGGTGTTCATGGGTCCCCGCCTTAGCGGGGATGACAGCTGAGGGGCGGGGTAAGCGGCGAGGTTGCCGGCGGGTCGAAGTATCGATGCCGAGCCGCTGGTCCGCTGAGGCTAGCGCAGCGCCGCCGCGGCGAGCGCGTCGCACGGCGCGTCGGGGACGGCTTCGGCGCGGCCTGCGTCGCCGCGGGTCTTGAGGCTCTTGATGACCTCGCCGATGCGGCCGAGCAGGCTTTTCTTCGGCGGCGAGCGGTCGACGGGCACGACGTCGAAGGTCGGCAGCGCCAGCGTCCCGCCGACGTGGATCGGCACCGTCGACTGGATGATGTCGGGGTTCTTGGAGCGGCCGGCGAGGGTCAGCGCGATGCCCTCGGTGCCGAGGTCGACGGTGCCGCTGCCGCCGGCGCGCATGACCTCCGTGTCGAGAACGAGGTCGCCCGCCGTGACCTGCCCGCCGCGCGCCGTGAAGCGCCCGATGACGCAGCGGATCGGGGTCATGGCGTCGCGATCCTTCGACAGCGCGATGCGCGCGCCACGGACGACATCGCCGGCGCCGAGCGTCGCGACGCTGAGCCGCATCGCGCCGCCGCGCGACACCAGCCCGATCGTGCCGTCGCCGCGGCCCAGCGCCTCGCGGACGCTGCGCCCGGTGCCGTGCAGCCGGATGCGCCCGTCGAGCGGCGCGGTGGCGTACTTCGCCTCGGTGAAGATGTCCTCGATCCGGCCGCCGTTGAGATCGAGCGTCACCGTCAACTTGGGGTCGCCGCTGCGGTGGTCGACGACCAGCACCCCGCCCAGCGTGCCGTGGACCAGGGTCGCCTCCACCGGCTTCACGGTCAGCAGCCGGTGGTCCATCGTCAGCGTCGCGTGCAGCCCGACGAACGGGCTCTTGCCCTTCATGACGAGCTTCCTGGCGTCGAAGTGGATGACACCGTCGGTGCGCGCCAGCTTCTCGAAATGGATCGCGGTGTTGGGCAGGATGCGCTTGCCGGTGCGCTTTTCCTCGGCTGCCGCGCGGGCCTGTTGCTCGTCGGACGACAGGTCGTCGAAATTGAACCGGTTGGAGGCGATGCGCCCGTCGAGGACGCTGCGCCCGTCGCGCTTGCGCACCGTCAGCGAGCCCGCGAGGTCGGACTGGCCGATGGTGCCGCCAAGGCCGGTGACGATCCAGTCGGGGTTCTCGTGGCGCACACGGGCGACGAGGGCGTAGTCCTGGGTCGCGGGAACCCCGGCCTGGATGACGTCGTCGAGGTATTTGAGGTCCTTGCCGCTCGACCTCACCGTGGCCGTGAAGTGCCCGGTGTCGAGGACATGGTCCATGGTGCCGCTGCCGTCGAGCCGCACCAGGTCGGACTGGAGCGCGACGCGGAACGGGTAGGGCGCGGCGGGGTCGATCTGGTCGAGCTTGCCGGCGACGACCTGCATTTGCACCGGCTGGCCGCGCAGGGTGCCCGAGCCGGTAATCACAACGCCGTGCGCGGCATCGGCAGCGATGCTGGCGCTCAGCACGACGTGGCGCTTTGCATCGGCGAGATGCAGGCTCGATCCGGCAATGCGGAGGTGACGGAGCTGCGGGGGCGTCGACGCGGCCCTGTCATCGCCGGCCTTCTCGTCGCCCTCCCAGTTGGTGCGACCATTGCCGTCGCGGACGAGTTCGAGCTTCAGCCCGTCGATGTCGAGGTCGATCGGCACCAGCTTGCCGCGCAGCAGCGAGAGCGCCGCGAAGCGCAGCCGCACGCTGTCGACGACTGCCATGTCGCCCCGCCCGGCCCAGTCCGGCTGCGCGACACGAACCCCGGTCAGGCGCACCACCGGCTCGAACGAAAAGCTGTCGACGCGCTCCAGGCCGCCGATGACAACCGGACGCCCCAGCGACGCCGACAGCGCCCGTGCGAGCGGCCCACGCAGGATGCCGAGCGGGAACGCCGCCACGACGACGGCCAGGACGACCAGCATCGCCACGACGATTGCGGCGATCCGCGCGGCAAGCGGCAGCGAGGACGAGCGGCGGCCTGGACTGGGCGTGGCGACGAGGGGTCTCCTGTGGCGGCGGCCGGTATTGCCGCAGGAACAGGACGGCTGGGGCGACGATACGTTCCCGTTACGGTCGCTTCGCCTCAGGCGACGACGCGCCCTAGGCTCATCTGGACCGTGCGGTCGGCCAGCCGCTCGGCCTCGGCGAGGTCGTGTGTGACCATCACCACCGGCACCCCGAGCCCGCGCAGCAGCATTTCGAGCGCCGCCAGCAGTTCGGCGCGGCCCTCGGTGTCGACCCCGCTCAGCGGCTCGTCGAGCAGGAGGAGGCGCGGCTGCCCGAGCAGCGCGCGGGCGAGCGAGGCGCGCTGGGCCTCGCCTCCTGACAAGGTGATCGGGCGCCGGTTAAGCAGTGCGCCGATGCCGGTGCGGGCGACGACGTCGGCGCGCCCGAACGGCCCGGCAGGGGCGCGCTTCGCGGCGTAGGCGAGGTTCGCGGCGACGCTGAGGTGCGGCAGCAGGCCGATGCCCTGCGGCACGAAGCCGACGTGCCGGCGCTCGGGCGGCACGAAGCTGCGGGCATCCTGCCAGACCGCGCCATTGAACGAGACCGTGCCGCGGTGGCGGTCGAGCCCGGCGACGGCGCGGAGCACGCTGGTCTTGCCCGACCCCGAGCGCCCGACCAACGCCGTCACCCCGTCCGCCGGCACCTCGAAGGCGACGTCGAGGGCGAACGCGCCGCGCGCGCCCTGCAGCGCCACCTTCAGCGTCATAGCCGCACCCCGCCGATGCGCCGCTCGACGAGGAGCAGCGCCAGCAACGCGGCGAATGCGAACACCACCAGCCCCCCGGCGATGACGTGCGCGGCCCCGAACTGCAGGCTCTCGACGAGGCTGTAGATGCGCGTCGACAGCACCTCGGTACGGCCCGGGATCGCACCGCCGATCATCAGGACCACGCCGAATTCGCCGATGGTGTGGGCGAACACCAGGATCGCCGCCGAGACGAAGCCGCGACGCGACAGTGGGACGGCCACGGTCAGGAACCGGTCGAGCCGCCCGGCGCCCATGGTCGCGGCGATCTCCAGCGGCCGCTCGCCGACCGCCTCGAACGCGGTCCGGAGCGGCTGCACCGCGAACGGCAGCGAGTAGAAGATCGAGCCGATGACCAGCCCGGTGAAGGTGAAGGCCAGCGTCCGCACCCCGAACGGATGCAGCAGGCTCATCAGCGGGCTGTCGGGGCCGAGCGCGATCAGCACGTAGAAGCCGATCACCGTCGGCGGCAGCACCAGCGGCAGCGCCGCGAGCGCACCGATGATCTCCTTCGACCACAGGCGCGACCGCGCCAGCCACCACGCCAGCGGCGTCGCGATCAGCAGCAGCAATAGGGTGGTCACCGCCGCCAGCTCGACGGTGGTCAGGATCACGGTCGACATGGCGAACGCTCGCTAGGGAGCGACCGGCGGAGCGTCAGGCAGCGTTGCATGAAATCTCCGGACGGTGGGCGCGATATGCCGCCGTATACAACGGCCGTATACAACGGTCGCGCGCCGACGCCAGCGCGGCGCTAGACTGCGCGCGCGCCCTGGTGGCCGTCGCCGACGTGGAGGACCGACTGGATCCCGTCCTGGATCACGAACACCGTACCCTGCGGCGCATCCTCGGCGAGGACGACGCCCTCGTATTCGGTGCCGCCCGCGAGCAGCCCGCGCAGCACCCGCAGCGTGATGCCGTGGCTGACGACCAGCACGTCGCGCGCCGGGTCGAGGTCCGCCAGCCAGCCCTGCAAGCGGGCGGCGATGTCGGGATACCATTCGCCATTGGGCGGCCGGACGTTGAAGATGCCGCGCTCCGCCGACACGATCGGGCCGATCTCCGCGACGATGTCGGCATATTTCCGCCCCTGCCAGTCGCCGACGTCGATCTCCAGCAGGCGGTCGTCGGTGCGGACGGCGAAGAAATCGCGCCCGAGGTGCTCGGCAACGATGGCGACGGTCTGCATCGTGCGGCCCGCCGGCGAGGCCCAGATGTCGAGGTCGGGATCGCGCCCGATGATCGCCGCCAGCGCCGCGCCCATCGCCTCGGCTTGAGCGACGCCCGCGCGGGTCAGCGGCGTGTGCGGCAGATGCCCCTGCATCCGCGCTCCGGCATTGTAGACGGTCTCGGCGTGGCGGGCGAGGATCATGCGCATCGCCGCCTTGTGGGGTGACAGGCGCGCCCGCGCAAGCTAGCGAGCGCTCCATGGCCAAGCAATTTCCCGACGCCGCCGCCGCCCTCGACGGGCTCCTCCACGACGGCATGACGATCGTCTCCGGCGGCTTCGGGCTGTGCGGCATCCCGGAGAAGCTGATCACCGCGATCGCCGCCTCCGGGGTCAAGGACCTGACCGTGGTGTCGAATAACGCCGGCGTCGACGGCTTCGGCCTCGGCGTGCTGCTCGAGAGGCGGCAAGTGAAGAAGATGATCGCGTCCTACGTCGGCGAGAACAAGGAGTTCGAGCGCCAGTACCTCAGCGGCGAGCTCGAGCTGGAATTCGCGCCGCAGGGCACGCTGGCCGAGCGCATCCGCGCCGGCGGGGCGGGCATCCCGGGCTTCTACACCCGCACCGGCGTCGGCACGCTGATCGCGGAGGGCAAGGAACACAAGGACTTCGACGGCGAGACCTACATTCTCGAGCGCGGCATCGTCGCCGACCTGGCGATCGTCCACGCGTACCAGGCCGACCCCTACGGCAACCTCGTCTACCGCAAGACCGCCCGCAATTTTAACCCGAATGCCGCCACCGCCGGCCGCGTCACGGTCGCCGAGGTCGAGCATATCGTCGAGGCCGGCAGCCTCGACCCCGACGGCATCCACACGCCGGGCGTCTACATCCAGCGCTTCTTCGAAGGCGCGGACTTCGAGAAGCGCATCGAACAGCGCACCGTGCGCCAGAGAGAGACAGCCTGATGGACGAGCCACTCAACGCGATCAAGCTCAACCACGAGGGCCAGCTGACCGACGATTCGTGGGAGATCGCGCGCGTCTGGATCAACAACGGCGCCGGCAGTCACGTCTGGATCGCCGCCTGGGCGCTCGAGGGGCCCGAGAACTTCGGCCACCTGATGGTCGACACCATGCGCCACGCGGCGCAGGCATACGCGGACAACACCGGCATGCCTCCGGAAGCAGCCCTGCAGATGATTCTCGCCGGCGTGATGGGCGACCTCCGCGACGATTTCGCCAAGCTTGAACAGGTCGCCGTCAGGGAGCCGGGTTGATGGCCGGCAAGCCCGGCTGGAGCCGCGACCAGATGGCGGCGCGCGCCGCGGTCGAACTGAAGGACGGGTTCTACGTCAACCTCGGCATCGGCATGCCGACCCTCGTCGCGAACCACGTCGCGCCGGGCATCGACATCACGCTGCAGTCGGAAAACGGCATGCTCGGCATGGGGCCGTTCCCGTTCGCGGGCGACGAGGACGCCGACCTCGTCAACGCCGGCAAGCAGACCATCACCGAACTCCGCCGCACCAGCTATTTCAGTTCGGCCGACAGCTTCGCGATGATCCGCGGCGGCCACATGGACCTGAGCATCCTCGGCGCGATGGAGGTCGCGGAGAACGGCGACATCGCCAACTGGATGGTGCCGGGCAAATTGGTCAAGGGCATGGGCGGCGCGATGGACCTGGTCGCGGGGGCGCGGCGCATCGTCGTGCTGATGGACCACAACGACAAGGCCGGCGGCGCGAAGTTCCGCAAATCCTGCACCTTGCCGCTGACCGGTGCTGGCGTGGTCGACGTCATCATCACCGACCTCGCCGTCTTCGAGCGCGCCGACCGCAAGGGCGCCCCGTTCAAGCTGGTCGAAATCGCCCCGGGCGTGACCGCGGACGAGTTGCGCTCGAAGACCGAGGCGAGTTACGTGTCGTGATCCGCGTCGGCGTCGGTGGCTGGACCTATGAGCCGTGGCGCGGGGTGTTCTACCCGAAGGGCCTGCGGCAGGCGGACGAGCTCAAGCACGCCAGCGCGCACCTGACCGCGATCGAGATCAATGGCACCTTCTACGGCAGCCAGAAGCCCGCCAGTTTCCAGAAGTGGCACGACGAGACCCCCGAAGACTTCCGCTTCAGCCTCAAGGGGCCGCGCTTCGCGGTCAATCGCCGCGTGCTCGGCGAGGCAGGCGAATCGATCGCGCGGTTCTTTACGACCGGCATGGACCGGCTCGGCGACAAGCTCGGCCCGATCCTGTGGCAGTTCGCCGGGACCAAGCAGTTCGACCGCGAGGACATGGCGGCCTTCATCGGCCTGCTGCCCGCGAAGCTCGGCGACTATCCCCTTCGGCACGCGCTGGAAGTCCGCCACGAGAGCTTTCGCGACCCGGCGTTCCTTGCCCTCGCGCGCGACCATAATTGCGCGGCGGTGTTCGCCCACGCGGCCAAATACCCGACCCCGCTCGATGCCGCCGACGAACCGACCGCCGACTTCGCCTACGCCCGCCTCCAGCAATGCGCCGAGGATTGCGACACCGGCTACACCGCCGAGGCCCTCGACGGCTGGGCGCAAGTCGCGCGGCACTGGGAGGGCGAGGCGAAGCGCGACGTCTTCGTCTTCTTCATCTCGGGCGCCAAGGTCCGTGCCCCGGCCGCCGCGATGGCGCTGATTGAACGCGTCGGTCGCTAAGTCGCGCGGACCCGCGGCTTGCGACCGACGGTCGTCCGGATCACGCTGGCAATCCAGTCGCCGAAACCGATGATGCGCTGCCGCTGGCCGAGGATCGGCTTCTCGACGAAGTGCCACGAAAACACCGCGCAGCCGCCCGCGACGACCAGCGTCAGCGGGATGTTCAGCCACCAGTGCCGCTCGCCGGGCAGCAGCGACGTGATCGCCTGCTGGACCGGAAACGCATAGAGGTACAGCCCGTAGGAATAGTCGCCCCGGGTCAGCAACGCGGGGCGCGGCGGATCGAGCAGCCCCAGGTAAATCGTCACATAGGCCGCAGGCAGCGCGACGACGAAGGTCATCGCGCCGAACGACAGCAGCGTGAGGCTCATCAGCAAGGCAGCGACGGCCCAGCCGGCGTCGAGGCGGACCCGGTCACGCAGGAAAAACAGCACGGCACCGCACACGAACGACACCACCAGCACGCCGCCCGGCACCGGGCCGGCGGTATCGGGGGTACTCCCGATGCTCTGCGCCATGAACGGCAAAGCCATCTGGAACAGGCAGGCGACGCCCAGCATCAGCAGCGGGCGCTTGACCAGTCCGCCCGCCCACAACGCCAGGATGGCGAGATAGCACATCAGCTCGAAAGGGATCGTCCACAGCGAGCCATTGACCGCCGTCATCGGATGATCGCGGAACACGCCGGGCAGGTCGAAGTGGACATCGCCGTATATGTTACGGAAATAATGCAGGAATTCGGGGCTCGCGAGATAGCGGTCGAGCGGCAGTGTGGTGAAGACGGTGCCGATGACGACCGCCGAAAGCACCACCTCGACCGCCAGCGCCGGCACGATGCGGACGACCCGCAGCAGCACGAACTCATGGTAGCTGCGGACCCGGACCAGGCTGCCGCTGACCAGTAAGCCACTGAGCGCGAAGAACATCGGCAGGATCAGCGCCACGAGCGGCCGGTACCAGCCGTCCCAGGGGAAGTCGAAATAGCTGATCCGGAAGGCGTGCCAGGCCAGCACGGCGACCGACAGGCCGAGCCGCAGATAGTCGAAGCCGCTCGACCGCCCTCCGGTCCGGACCATCGCCGCGCCGATCGTCTCGCCCGCCATGTCCAGGCCCCCGCCACCCGATGCCGCTGTGCCGGACAATCGTTTCGGTGACAACGCCGTTGATGGCGCGCATCCACCGCTAACTCTTCGGAGAGTATTGCAACCAGTGGCTTACTCCGACATTTTAAGTTCGTGAGCGGTTCCGATCCCGACGATCCCAGGTTTCGCGACACGGTTGTCGGCAACGCCCAGGTGCCGCCCCCGGAGCCGTGGTTCATCCAGCAGCTCCGCGAGCGCGCGGCCGGGGCAAAAGCACTACCGCCCCAGCCGCCTTCGGATGCACCCGACGTCCGAACCCGTGACGCGGCGCGCCCCAACGACGAGTTCGTCCTCCGTGCCGGCGATGCCGTGCGCCCGGCGGCCGCAATCCCGCGGCCCGGCTACCGGAAACCGCGCCGCATCGGCTGGTGGCCCTTTGCTGCAGGGGCAGCGCTGGCCGCGGTGATCGCGCTGGCATTGTGGGTGACCGCCCCGCCCCGCGTCGGCGCAGGGTCCGGCAAGCCCGCGGTCGCCGCCGTCGCCCCGACTGTGCGGCGCGCCGCCGCCGCCCCAGCCGGGCCCGCACCACTCGCCGATTCGAACGCGGCGCTCCAGTGCGCCCGTCCCGAGACGATCGCCCGGCTGCGCGCGCTGGTCGCCGAGAAGGCGCGTGCCGGCGGCGGCGGCGGCCGCAGCGACCGGGTCGCCGAACTGGTGTCGCTGAGCGTCACCGGCGCCCCGGACACCGGGACCGCCGATGGCGCGAGCTTCCGTTGTAGCGGCTGGCTCAGCCTCGCGGCGGCGGGTGTCGGCACCGCAGAACCGGTGTCGGTGACCTACCGCGTCGAGCGGACCGCCGATGGCAGGTCGCTCGTCTCGATCCTCGAAGGCACGACGCCGATCGTTGCGGCGATCATCGCGGCGGCGGAGCGCGTCGACCCGTCGGTCGCCTTCGCCGCAGTCGGGCCGTCGTCAGCGGTGCGAACAGCGGCGCGCGACGATGGATTCGCCGAGAACGCTGCGCCTCGGCGCTTCAGCAACCCGAGTTTCAACTGCCGTCGCGCCACCTCGCAGGTGAACCGCATGATCTGCGCCAGCGACGCGCTCGCCGCGCTCGACCGCGAGACCGCGGCGCTGTTCGTCACCGTCCGCGACGGCGCCGACCCGCACATCCGCGATGCTCTCGAGGACAGCCGCGTCGACTTCCTCAACCGGCGCCAGCGCTGCGGCAGCGAGGCCTGCATCGCGCGGGTCTACGAGGACCGCATCGCCGACCTCGAGGACTATCGCTGACGCGACTCGAGTCGTGTACGGTCGCCGCTTGGCCCACGACCGCTCCTCCGCGCTCAGCGACAGCCGCGCCACCGCGCTGTTCCTCGACATGCTGGCGGCCGAGCAGGGCGCAGCGACCAACACCATCCTCGCCTATGAGCGCGACCTGCGGCTGGCCAGCGACGACCTCGCGGGTGGCCTCGCCGCCGCGACGCCCGCCGACCTGACCCGGCTGTTCGCCGGCTGGAGCAGCCTCGCCCGCGCCACCGTCGCCCGCAAGGGCTCGGCGCTGCGCAGCTTCTTCGCCTTCCTCGTCGCCGAGGGCCACCGCCCCGACGACCCCGCGCTCGGCCTCGCGGCGCCCGCCCCGGCGCGGCCACTGCCCAAGAGCCTCGCCGAGGGCGACGTCGCGCGGTTGTTCGCGGTCCTCGACGAGAAGCTCGCCGCCGACCCGAACCCGGCGACGCTGCGCCTCGTCGCGCTGATCGAGTTGCTCTACGGCTCCGGCCTGCGCGCCACCGAACTCGTCGGCCTGCCCCGCCACGCCATCCGCGCCGGCCGTGGCCACGCGACCCTGACCGGCAAGGGCGGCAAGCAGCGCCTCGTCCCGATCGGCAGCCGCGCCGAAGCCGCCGTCGCCGCACACGCCGCCAATGTCCACGCGGACGCCAAATACCTGTTCCCGAGCGGCGCGAGCCACCTGTCGCGCATCCGCCTGTTCCAGCTGGTAAAAGCCCTGGCGGCCGAAGCCGGTATCCCGCCCGCCCGGCTCAGCCCACACGTCCTGCGTCACGCCTTCGCCACCCACATGCTGGAGGGCGGTGCCGACCTCCGCACTCTGCAGACCCTGCTCGGCCACGCCGATATCGCGACGACCCAGATCTACACGCACGTGCAGACCAAGGCGCTCGTCGAACTGGTGAACGAGAAGCATCCGTTGGGGCGCAGTTGACGCGAACGACGGCAATGCCGTACTCTCAAAACTAATGCACACCGTTGTGGAGATGCCGGAGTTCCTGCGGGCTGCGGCCCGCGCCGGTGTTAGTGAGGAGGACCGCAAGCTGATCGTCGACGCGGTCGCTACCGATCCATCCGGCGGAGTGCCGCTCGGCGGTGGCCTGTATAAGCGGCGGATCGCGGGCCGGGGCAAGGGCAAGTCCGGCGGCTACCGGGTAATGACAGTCTTTGTGGGCGAAGCCTTGCCGGTGTTGCTCATCGGTCTGATCTCCAAAGGCAACACAGATAATTTCAGCAAGCCAGAGATCGCGGCGATGACAGCCGCGGCCCGTATCGAAAGGAGCTAGGCGATGACCCACCCCGATTTCGAGTCGATCATGCAGGGCCTCGCCGAGGCCAAGGCGTACATGAACGGGGCGCGAGAGGGCTACGTAACCCACTACCCGCCGCCGACCGTCGATGTGCGCGCCGTGCGGCGCAAGACCAAGCGTACGCAGCAGGGCTTTGCCGCGCACTACGGCTTCAGCGTCGGCGCGGTGCGCGACTGGGAGCAGGGGCGACGGCAGCCGGAGCGGGCGGCACGGATCTTGCTCGCCATGATCGAGCGCGAGCCCGACATCGTCGAGCGGACATTGCGCAGCGTCGGGTGAGCCGGGCAGTCGTCGCACGCTAACCGGCTTGCGAGTCCGGCCGGGCGGGACTATATCGCCGTCATCTTCCACATGGTCATACCGGTGTAAGGTCGGTCGGGGTGTCCCGGCCGCCGCTAAAGGTGCTTTTCAATTTGACCGACGTCGCCATCCTGACCGCGCTGATCGAACCTGTCGTCGTCGACATGGGACTGGCGCTGGTGCGCGTGCAGTTGAAGGGCGGCAAGGGCTCGATGACGCTGCAGGTGATGGCCGAGGACCCGGTCACCGGGCAGCTTGTCATCGACCGCTGCGCCGAGCTGAGCCGCCGCCTGTCGGACGTGCTCGACGTGGCCGACCCGATCGAGGGCGAGTATGCGCTCGAAGTGTCGTCGCCGGGCATCGACCGCCCGCTGACGCGGCCGCACGACTGGACGCGCTGGGTCGGGCACGACGTTCGCATCAAGCTGTCGACCCGGGCGGACGGCCGCAAAAACCTGCACGGCAAGATCGGCGCGATGGTCGGCGAGGCCGTCATCATCGAGCCGCCCGGCGGTGCCGCGGTGACGGTGCCGCTGGCGAGCATCGACGGTGCGAAGCTGGTGCTGACCAATCGCCTGATCAACGCGACCCGGCCGCTCGACATGGCCGGTGCCGACGACATCCTCGAATCCGAGAACGACGACGACATGCCCGATGATGTCGAGGGCAGCACCGTCCTCTCGGCCAACGACAATTATCCAGACAGCGATAGGGACTGAGTAACATGGCCACCCCGCCGACCCCGAGCGTCACCGCCAACCGCGCCGAGCTGATCGCCATCGCCGACGCCGTGGCGCGCGAGAAGCTGATCGACCGGATGATCGTCATCGAGGCGATGGAGGAAGCGATCCAGCGCGCCGCGCGCTCGCGCTACGGTGTCGAGAACGACATCCGTGCGAAGTTGGACCCGAAATCGGGTGACCTGCGGCTGTGGCGCGTCCTCGAGGTCGTCGAGGAGCCCGAGGATTTCTTCAAGCAGGTCTCGGTCGCCGACGGTCTCAAGCTTAAGTCCGACGCGGTCATCGGCGACTACATCATCGACCCGCTGCCCCCGATCGAGTTCGGGCGCATCGCCGCGATGGCTGCGAAGCAGGTCATCGTCCAGAAGGTCCGCGACGCCGAGCGCGACCGCCAGTACGAGGAATACAAGGACCGCCAGGGCGAGATCATCACCGGCCTCGTCAAGCGCGCCGAGTTCGGTCACGTCGTCGTCGACCTGGGCAAGGCCGAGGGCGTCATCCGCCGCGATCAGCAGATCCCGCGCGAAGTCCTCCGCCCCGGCGACCGCGTCCGCTCGCTGATCCTCAGCGTCCGCCGCGAAGCCCGCGGCCCGCAGATCTTCCTCAGCCGCGCCGCGCCCGACTTCATGAAGAAGCTGTTCGCGCAGGAAGTGCCGGAAATCTACGACGGCATCATCGAGATCAAGGCGGTTGCCCGCGACCCCGGCAGCCGCGCCAAGATCGGCGTCATCAGCAAGGATTCGAGCATTGACCCGGTCGGCGCCTGCGTCGGCATGAAGGGCAGCCGCGTGCAGGCCGTCGTACAGGAGCTGCAGGGCGAGAAGATCGACATCATCCCGTGGTCCCCCGACGTCGCGACCTTTGTTGTCAATGCCTTGCAGCCCGCCGAGGTCGCCAAGGTGGTTATGGACGAAGAAGACAATCGTATCGATGTTGTTGTCCCCGACGACCAGCTCAGCCTCGCCATCGGCCGTCGCGGGCAGAACGTTCGCCTCGCCTCGCAGCTGACCGGTCGCCAGATCGACATCATGACCGAGGCCGACGAGAGCGAGCGCCGCCAGAAGGAATTCGTCGAGCGTTCGGAGATGTTCCAGACCGAACTCGACGTCGACGAGACGCTGGCCCAGCTGCTCGTCGCCGAGGGCTTCAGCCAGCTCGAGGAGGTCGCCTATGTCGAGCTTCCCGAACTCGCCGGCATCGAGGGCTTCGACGACGACCTCGCGACCGAGCTGCAAAGCCGCGCCACCGAGGCTCTCGACCGCCGCGAAGCCAAGGCCAAGGCCGAGCGCACCGACCTGGGTGTCAGCGACGACCTCGCCGCCATCGAGGGGCTGACCGAGGCCATGCTGGTCGTGCTGGGGCAGAAGGGCGTCAAGACGCTCGACGACCTCGGCGACCTCGCGACCGACGAGCTGGTCGACGTCCGCACCGGCATCTTGAAGACCTTCAAGCTCGGCGACGAGGTCGGCAACCGCATCATCATGGCGGCCCGCGCCCACTGGTTCGACGACGAGGCAGCCCCGGCCGAAGCCACTGCCGAAACGCAGGAGGTCGCTCCTGCGGATGGACCAGAATGAGCCCGCCGAAGTCGTAACCGACAAGGGCACTATCGCCCCGGCCACCGCCCCCGTTGCCAGCGTAACGGCGGCGAAGGCGGCTGCCGAACGTCGCTGCATCATCAGCGGCGAGCATGGCGAGCGCGCGGACCTGATCCGCCTGGCGCTCGACGCCGACGGTGCCGTCGCTCCCGACCTGGGGGCGCGGGCGCCGGGTCGCGGCGCGTGGGTGACGCCCGACCGGGAATTGATCGCCAAGGCGCTCGCCAAGGGCAAGCTGAGGGGCGCGCTTATCCGGGCCTTCAAGACCTCGCAGATCAGCGTCCCCGACGACCTGATCGAACGCATCGACACCGGGCTCGAACGCCGCGCCCTCGACACCATGGGGTTGGCGAACAAGGCCGGGACCCTTATCTGGGGTGGAGAACGGATCGGTGATGCGCTCACCGCCGGCCGCGCCCGCCTCCTCCTTCACGCCAACGATGCGGCTGCCGACGGCACCGAGAAATTGCGGCGCAAGGCGCGAGGCGTCGCCACCATCGTGCTGCCGATCTCGCGCGAGCGATTGTCGTTGGCCTTGGGTCGCGAAAATGTTGTACATGCCGCCGTCTGCGACTCTGCGGCGGCGGCGCGCGTGACGGCGGCGGTCGAGCGGTGGCTTGCATTCACCGGGCTCGGCGACAGGACGAAAGACCTGGGCGACAGGACGATAGACGCGCCGGAGGACACTCCACCGGCGGATACGATAGGGTTTCAGGTTCAAGCATGAGTGACGACAACAAGCCCAAGCTCGGCATGCGCGCCCCCCTCGGTCTCGGAAAGACCGTCGAGGTCGGCAAGGTCAAGCAGAGCTTCAGCCACGGCCGCACCAAGCAGGTGGTGGTCGAGGTCAAGCGGCAGCGCGTGCTGCACCGCCCCGGCGATCCGATCGTCGAGGTCTCGGCACCCGCGCCTGTCGAGGCGCCCCAGCCCGCACCAGTCGCGGCACCCGTAGCCGCGCCTGCTGCGGTGGCGGCCCCCGCTCCCGCCCCGACGCCCGCCCCGGCACCGGTCGTGGAGGCGCGCCCGCTGCCCGCCGACACCACAGCTCGACCGGTGCCGCCGCCGGTGATGTTCACGCCCGTCGAGCGCCCGGTTCCCGTTGCCAAGGCTCCCGAGCCCGCGCCGGTCGTGGCTCCCCCTGCTCCGGTTGCCACCCCGGCTCCCGCTCCCGTCGCTGCGGCCCCTGCAGCGGCTCCCGCCCCGACACCGGCCCCCGCTCCGGTTGCGACTCCGGCTGCCCCCATCCGTTCGGCGCGCGCCACGCCGCGTCCAGGCGAGCGCCGCGTCATGCCGACCCAGGCGCAGGCCGTGCCCGATATGCTGACCCGCCAGGAGCGCCAGGCGGCGCTGCTGCGTCAGGCCGACGAGGACCGCATGCGCCTCGCCGAGGAAGCCCGCGTCCGCGAGGAGGCGGCCAAGTACGAGGCCGTCGAACTCGAGAAGATGCGGCTCGAGGACAAGAAGAAGGCCGAGGCCGAGGCCGCTTCGCGCCCCGCCGAGGAGAAGGCCGCCCCGTCGGGTCGCCTGCCCGGCTCGATCACCCCGATCATCGACGACGAGGAGCGCCGCCCCGGCAAGCCTGGTGCGCTGCGTCCTGCCGGTCGCCTTGGTGCGCGCGACGATCGCCGCCAGGGCCGCCTCAGCGTCAAGGCCGCACTCGAGGGCGAGGATTCGACCCGCCAGCGGAGCCTCGCGGCCCTGAAGCGTGCCCGCGAAAAGGAGCGCGGCTCGGTCGGGCGCACGGCCAAGCAGGTCCGCGACATCATCGTGCCCGAGACGATCACCGTTTCCGACCTGGCGAACCGCATGGCCGAGCGGACCAACAACATCACCCGCACGCTGGCCCGCCTCGGCGTGCCGTCGGCGGCGACCGACGAGATCGACCAGGACACCGCGGAGCTGGTGCTGATCGAGTTCGGCCACAACATCGTGCGGGTCAGCGATTCGGACGTCGACCTCGCGGTCGCGGTCCAGGACATCGACGATCACCTGCTGCCGCGTCCGCCGGTCGTGACCATCATGGGCCACGTCGACCACGGCAAGACCTCGCTGCTCGACGCGCTGCGCGGTACCAACGTCGTCAAGGGCGAGGCCGGCGGCATTACCCAGCACATCGGCGCCTACCAGATCACCACCAAGGGCGGCGAGAAGATTACCTTCCTCGACACGCCGGGCCACGAGGCCTTCACCGCGATGCGCGCGCGTGGTGCCGACATCACCGACATCGTCGTGCTGGTGGTGGCTTGGGACGACGGCATCATGCCGCAAACCATCGAGGCGATCGCCCACACCAAGGCGGCGGGCGTGCCGATGATCGTCGCGATCAACAAGATGGACAAGGCCGGCGCTGACGCCCAGCGCATCCGCACCGCGCTGCTCCAGTACGATGTCCAGGTCGAGGAAATGGGCGGCGACGTACAGGACGTCGAAGTCTCCGCGACCATGAAGACCAACCTCGACCTGCTGATCGAGAAGATCCTGCTGCAGGCCGAAGTGCTCGAGTTGAAGGCAAACCCCGACCGCGAAGCCGAGGGCACCGTCATCGAGGCACGTCTCGACAAGGGCCGGGGCCCGCTGGCGACGGTGCTCGTCAACCGCGGCACGCTCAAGACCGGAGACATCTTCGTCGTCGGTTCGGAGTGGGGCAAGGTTCGCGCGCTGCTCGACGACCAGGGCAAGCAGATCAAGACCGCGGGCCCGACGGTCCCGGTCGAAATTCTCGGCCTGTCGGGCGTACCCGGTGCCGGCGATCCGTTCGCGGTCGTCGAGTCCGAGGCACGCGCGCGTGAAGTCGCGAGCTACCGCACCGGCGTCGACACTGCCGAGCGCACCAAGTCGACGATGCCGACGCTCGAGGAGATGTTCACCAATTTGCGTGCCGCCAAGGTCGAGCAGTATCCGGTGGTCATCAAGGGCGACACCCAGGGCACCGTCGAGGCGATTGCCGGCGCGATCAACAAGATCTCGACCGACCTCATCAAGGCCAAGGTCCTGCTCGCCGGCGTTGGTGGCATCACCGAATCCGACGTGACGCTGGCCAAGGCCAGCGGCGCGCCGATCATCGGCTTCAATGTCCGCGCCAACGCCAAGGCTCGCGAGATCGCCCAGCGCGACGGCGTCGAGTTCAAATACTACGACGTCATCTACGCGCTGATCGACGACGTGAAGGCGGCGATGGCCGGGCAGCTCGGACCCGAGATGCTGGAGAATGTCGTCGGCCGCGCGCTGGTTCTCGATGTCTTCCAGGCCGGCAAGACCGGCAAAGCGGCGGGTATCCGCGTCACCGAGGGCATCATCCGCAAGGCGCTCCGGGCCCGCGTCATGCGCGACGACGTCATCATCTACAACGGCTCGATCGCCTCGCTGCGGCGCTTCAAGGACGACGTCCCCGAAGTCCGTGCCGGCCTCGAATGCGGTATCACCATCGAGGGGTCCTCGGACGTCAAGGCGGGCGATATCGTCGAGACCTTCGAGGTCGAGAGCCGCGAGCGCACGCTTTAGGGTCGTCGATCCGGCGCACTGCGGGGGATGCGGTGCTCGCTAGGGTAACGCGATGCAGGGTGTCGGGGAGGTGCCGTGGACCTTTGTCCACGGGCGCGGGGGTTCGAGAGCATGTCGCTTACGGCAAGGCAAAGGTCGCTGGTGCTGGCCGGCGCGGTGTTGTTCCTGTTCGGCCTTGTACAGGGTGCCGCGGTACAGGGTTTTGCCAATCCGCGGCTGGCGTTGTCGGCGCACCTGACCGCCGTCCAGAGCGGCCTCGCGTTGATGATCGCCGGTGTGGTGTGGGCCGGGCTGTCCCTGCCGCCACGCCTTGAGACTATCGCCCGGTTGACGATCATCGTCGGGATGTTCGGGTTGTGGGTCGGCCTGACGCTAGCGGCTGCCACGGGCGCGAGCGAGGTTTTGCCCATCGCCGGTGCCGGTCACAGCGCTGGCAGGACGATGGAGCAGGTCGTCGCGGTTCTCGTACTCGGCTCGAGCAGCCTGATGACGCTTGGCTGGCTATTATTCGTCGTCGGTCTGATCCGGGCTGGTCGCACCTAGGCGGAGCTGTCCGCCGCCCGTCATCCCCGCGAAGGCGAGGATGACGGCGTGGTTTTCGGGGCGGCCCCCTACCGCGTCGGCACCGGCTCCGCCCCGCTATAGTCGTAGAACCCGCGCCCCGACTTCTTCCCGTACCAGCCCGCCTCGACATACTTCACCAGCAGCGGCGCGGGGCGGTACTTCGGGTCGCCGGTCGCTTCCTGCATCACGCGCATGATCGACAGCAGCGTGTCGAGCCCGACGAAATCGGCGAGCGTCAGAGGTCCCATCGGGTGGTTGGCGCCGAGCTTGAGCCCCATGTCGATGTCAGCGACCGAGCCGACGCCCTCGCCGAGCGCGAAGATCGCCTCGTTGAGCATCGGGCACAACACCCGATTGACGATGAACGCGGGCGCGTCCGCGGCTTCGATCGCGGTCTTGCCGAGGCGGGTCACGAAACCGTGCATCGCGACCTTGGTCGCGTCCGACGTGGCGAGGCCGGGGATGATCTCGACCAGCGTCATGATCGGCACCGGATTGAAGAAATGCAGCCCGGTGAAGCGATCGGCGCGGTCGGTGGTCGCCGCCAGCCGCGTGATTGAGATCGACGAGGTGTTGGTCGCGAGCAGCGCATTGGGACGCAGGCGCGGGCACAGGTCGGCGAATATCTGGCGCTTGACCGCCTCGCTCTCGGTCGCCGCCTCGATGACGAGGTCGCAGTCGCCGAGGTCGGCGTTGTCCGTCGTTCCGACGATCCGCCTCAGCGCGGTCGCGGCATCGGCCTCGGTGACGACACCCTTGCTGACGCCACGCGCGAGGTTCTTCTCGACGGTCTTGAGCGCTGCATCGACGCGCTCCCGCGCAATATCCGCCAACACGACGTCGTAGCCGGCCAACGCCGACACATGCGCGATGCCGTTGCCCATGAGCCCCGCACCGACGACACCGATTTTTTGCATTACGCTCTCCTTTTACGGAGCGCGTTTTACACTGGCGTCAGGCCTTGACCAGCCCGTGTTGAATGAGGCTGCGCGCGGTATCGGCGATGGTCTGCTCGACGGGCCGCATGGTCCAGCCGAGACCGACTTTCGCGTGGCTGGCATCGCAGCGCCGACGGTGGCCGAGTTCCGACGTGACCTGGCGCACCAGCGGGTCGAACAGCGCCACGATACGCACCAGCCAGTCGGGCAGGACCCGCGTCGGCACCCGCCTCGCCTGCTCGCCGAGGCTTATCTTCAGGACTTTGGCGATGTCGGCCATCCACAGGAAATCGCCGGCGACCAGGAAACGCTCACGGTGCAGGCCCGGCCCGGTCATCGCGAGCCGATGCGCCGTCGCGACGTCCCGCACATCGACGATCCCGAAGCCGATCCGCGGACACCCGCGCAGGCTGCCGTCGAGCAGCTTGGTGATGACGCTTACCGACGCCGAGTAATCGCTGCCAAGCACTGGCCCCAGCACCATGCCGGGGTTGATCGTGCAGAACTCCAGTGCCCCGCCCTCGGCGTCGATCCAGTCGCGGGCGGCGCGCTCGGCGATCGTCTTGGAGCGGACGTAGGGATAGGCGTCGGGGCTGTCGGGATCGGTCCAGTCGGCCTCGGTCGAGACGTGCGCGTCGGGCTTGCCGTAGCAGATCGCGGCCACCGATGAGGTCATCACCACCCGCTTCACACCCGCGTCCCGGGCCGCCCGCAGCGCCCTGAGTGTACCGTCGCGCGCCGGCGTGATCAGCGCGTCCGCCGACAGCTTGCCGTCGGGTTGGAGCGGGGAGGCGATGTGCTGGACGTAGTCGCAGCCCTCCGCGGCCTTGGCCCAGCCGGCATCGCTGGTCAGGTCCGCGGGGAACAGCGGCAGCTGCTCCGGCGTCAACCCAAGCGAGGCGCGCACCGCGTCGGCTTTGGTCAGCGACCGCACGGTCCCCCGTACGCTCCAGCCGTCGTCGACCAGCGCCTTGATGACGAAGCCAGCGATGTATCCCGACGCACCGGTGACCAGCACCAGACCCTTGCTCATGAACCTTCCCCCCACGCGGCCCGCCAAACGACGAATGCCGCCAAGGCTAGGCCCCAGCGGCACGCGTGTCGATCAATTTGAGCGCTACTCAGGCGTGAGGTCAGGCGGTCCGGGGCCCCTTTGGTTAAGGGATGCGGCTGATGACGCGTTGTTTCGGGTCATGTGACGCAGGCTCAGCCACGGCGCGATTGCGGCCGCCCGACGAGCCGGTTGACGCCGAAGCGATCCGTCCCCGCGACGAGCACGCACGGTGGCCCCTCGGACTGCCACGTCACCGGCGAGCGGAAATCGAGCGGGATGCGAACGCGCGAGGAGGGTGCGGCGTACTGCAGGATCGCCGCGATCCGCGTTCCGTCGCCGGTGTTGTGGGAGGCGTGCCAGACCGGGCCGTCAAACAGCAGGAACTCGCCGTCCTCGAGCGGCGGGTAGTCGAGGCTGCAGTCGGGATCGCCAGCGCGGGCGAAGGCTAGTGCCTCGGCATCGTCGAGGGCCGGGTCGCACTCGAAACCGCGCAACCGGTGCGAGCCCCCGATGAACTTGAGCCCCGACTGGCCCGGCACCGTTCCCGTCAGACCCAGGAAGACCGAGACGCCGCGCCACGCCGCGTGCTCGATGTCGACGTGCCACGGATGCTTGTCGCCGGGTGCCTTGCGCATCGCCGAGACGCCCCAGGCGATGACATCGGCGCCGAGCACGCCGGTCACCACTGCAACCAGCGCCGGGTGGCGGGCAAGGTCGTGGAACGCCGGCACGTGGGCGTGCAGGCTCTTGTACCACGGGCGGGTCTTGAAGTCGGGCGTACCACCGAGCCACGAGGACGGGTCCGACACCAACGGCAGGCAAGCGACGGCGAGCGCTCCCAGCGCCCGCGCATCGGCGCTCGGCATCAGCCGGTGGGGACCGCTCCAGCCCCGGCGGGCGAAGCTGTCGCCCCCGTCCAAATCAGCCCTTTGCAGCGGTGATCTTGGTCGTCAGCTCGGGCACCAGCGTGAACAAGTCGCCGACCAGGCCGATATCCGCGACCTGGAAGATCGGCGCATCGTCGTCCTTGTTGATCGCGACGATGATCTTCGAGTCCTTCATGCCGGCGAGGTGCTGTATCGCCCCCGAGATGCCGACCGCCATGTAGAGTTCGGGCGCGACGATCTTGCCGGTCTGGCCGACCTGATAGTCGTTCGGCACGTAGCCCGCGTCGACGGCCGCACGGCTGGCGCCGAGGCCGGCCCCCAGTGCATCGGCCAGCGGCTCCATGATCTCGTGAAATTTCTCGCTCGAGCCGAGCGCGCGGCCGCCCGAGACGATGATCTTGGCGGCGGTCAGCTCCGGGCGCGCGCTGGTCGTCAGCTCGGCACCCTTGAAGCTCGACAGGCCCGCATCCCCGGGGCCGCTGGCGTCCTCGATGGTCGCCGAGCCACCCTCGGTGGCGGCCTTGGCGAAGGCGGTGCCGCGGACGGTGATGATCTTCTTGGCGTCCGACGACTTGACCGTGGCGATGGCGTTGCCGGCGTAGATCGGGCGGGTGAAGGTGTCCGGGCCCTCGACCGACAGGATCTCGCTGACCTGGGCGACATCGAGCGCCGCCGCGACGCGGGGCGCGAGGTTCTTGCCGCGCGAGGTCGCAGGCGCGACGAACGCGTCGTAGTTCGCCATCAGCCCGACGACGAGCGGCGCGAGATTCTCCGCGAGCGCGTCCTTGTAGGCCGGATCGTCGGCGAGCAGCACCTTGCTGACGCCCGCGACCTTGGCGGCGGCTTCCGCGACGGCGCGCGCGCCCGAACCCGCGACGAGGATGTGGACTTCGCCCCCCAGCTGCCCGGCGGCGGTGACGGTGGCGAGCGTCGCGTCCTTGAGGACGGCGTTGTCATGCTCGGCGAGAACGAGGGCGGTCATCCGAAAACTCCCAGTGTCTTCAACTTGTCGACCAGTTCGTCGACGGTCTTGACCTTGACGCCGGCCGACCGCTTAGACGGCTCGACGACCTTGACGAGGGTCAGATGCGGGGTCGCGTCGACGCCGTAGTCGGCGGGCGTCTTGCTCGCGATCGGCTTCGACTTGGCCTTCATGATGTTGGGCAGCGAGGCGTAGCGCGGCTCGTTGAGGCGGAGGTCGGTGGTGACCACGGCGGGCAATTTCAGCTCGACCGTCTCCGATCCGCCATCGACTTCGCGCGCCACGGTGACATGCTCGCCGTCGACCGTGACCTTGGAGGCGAAGGTGCCCTGCGGCCAGCCGAGCAGCGCCGACAGCATCTGGCCGGTCTGGTTGGCATCGTCGTCGATCGCCTGCTTGCCGAGGATGATCAGGCCGGGCTGCTCCTCCTTGGCGATGGCGGCGAGGATCTTGGCGACGCTGAGCGATTCGGTCGGGTGGTCGGTGACCACCAGGATGCCGCGGTCGGCGCCCATGGCGAGCGCGGTGCGGATCGTCTCCTGGCTCTGCTGGACGCCGATCGAGACCGCGATGACCTCGGTGGCGATGCCCTTCTCGCGCAGGCGCAGCGCTTCCTCGACGGCGATCTCGTCGAACGGGTTCATGCTCATCTTGACGTTGGCGAGCTCGACGCCGGTGCCGTCGGACTTGACCCGGACCTTGACGTTGTAGTCGACCACCCGCTTGACGGGGACGAGGATTTTCATGGTTTCGCGGTTCCTGTGCGCTTTACCGAGGGAATTGCGTCAGCGCGGCGTGTCAGTCAACTTTCGACGTCCGCTCGGCGCATATGACGCGCCCAGCGACAACCGGACGCCGACTACCAAAGCGTCGCGCAAGCCCGCGGTTCCGCCGGGGTGGATGACGTACTGGACGTCGGGCTGGATGGCGACGCGGGGCATCAGCGCGGCGCGGTAGGTCGCCTCGATGGTCGTCTCCGCGGACCGCAAGCCCGGCTCGACGTTGCGCGCCGGGTCGCCGAACATCGCGCGCATGACCGAGATGCCGGCGCTGTCGCCGCCGCGCCCGCCGAAGGGCTTGGTTAGCACCAGTCCGCCCTCGGCGTAGGAGTCGATGCGGTCGACACGGTCGTCGGCAATGCCCAGCCGGACCCAGCCGATCAAGCTGCTGTCGGCGTCGGCTGCGCCGTACAGCCGCCCCTCGACGAGGCCGTAGGCACCGTGGCTGGTGCGGAGACGCTCGGGAGCGCCCGCGGCGTCGAGGCGGTCGAGCGCCGGAAATGCCGCCGTATAGGCCCAGGCCCCGGCTTCGAGGCGCAGGCCGGAGTCGTACTTGCGGGTGACCTGCCCGACGAGCAGCGCGCCGTCGTGCGCGCCGATCTTGATCGAGAAGCGCGCCGGGTGGGTCGGGTCTCCGGGCACACCGTCGAAAGCCCCTAGATTGACCAGCCAGCCCTTCGCCGGAGCCAACCCGACGGTCAGCGCCAGCGCCGTCGTCGGGAAGATCGCCGGGCCGTTGCGGCCGGTGTGCGAGAACTCCGCAGCGATGCCGTCCGAGCTGTTGATGAACAGGCCGCCCGCGGTCTGGACGTCGAAGTCGGCGTTGAGGTCGGTCAGCCCGAACTTGAGGCGGCCACCCGGGACGGCGTGCGCCAGCCAGACTTCGTAGACGCGGACGCCGCCGACCGCCTCGATGTTGCTGACCGTCTGGGTATCGCCGACGAGGTGCCCGCTGAAGAGTGTGCCATTAACGTATTGGCCGCTGACCAGCCCGCTCCAGCCACCGCCGGCATCGTAAGCGGCGGCGACCGCGACCTTGTTGAGCACGCGGAAGCCGCGCCGCAAGCCGCCGCGCGCGTTGTCGAGCGCGTCGAGAGTGACCAGTCCGGTCAGCTTCCACGGCGGATCGCCCGGTGCACGCCCGATCGCGGCCTGCTCGGCCGCGTCCGGGGTATTGTCGGGGAGCAACTTAATGTCCGAGCCGAAGATCGACGTCGCTGCGGCCGGCGATGCGGCAAGCGCCAGCGCTGCCAGCCAGGCACCGGTTGTCCGCCGCGCTGCGCCGCCCCCGCGCCCCATTTCGTCGTCGCGCCCCCGCTAACGCTTACGGCTCCAGTTCGACCGTTGCAGCCTGCCATAAATGCAGACCGAAGCGGGCGCCAGCGTCGAGCCACACGACGACTGGCCGCCAGCCGCTGGCCCGGGCCAGCAGGCGGGCCTCGTCGAGAGTCCACTTGTAGCTGTTCTCGGTGTGGATGGTCTCGCCCGCGGCCATGTGGAAACGCTGGCCGGCGACGGTGAAGTCGAGGTCGCGGATCGCCTCCAGGTGCATCTCGATGCGGCCCATGTCGCCGTTCCAGCGCGCCGCATGCTTGAGCGCTGCAGCGTCGAGGGTGCCGCCGAGTTCGGCATTGATGCGGTGCACGAGGTTCAGGTTGAATGCCGCCGTGACCCCGGCGCGGTCGTCGTAGGCGGCCTCAAGCGTCGCGCGGTCCTTGCGCAGGTCGAGGCCGATCGCCAGCCAAGCGCCTTCCCCAAGCGTCGCGCGGAACGACGCGAGCAGTTCGACGGCGACCTTCGGCGTGCAGTTGCCAAGCGTCGAGCCGGGGAAGAACCCGAGCATCGGATGGTTGGCAACCTCCGGCGGCAGCACCAGCGGGTGGGTGAAATCGGCGACCAGCGGGTGGACGTCGAGACCCGGAAACTGGTCGCCGAGTTCGCGCGCCGACTGGACGAGGAAATCGCCCGAGATGTCGATCGGCACGTACGACGACGGCGCGACGGCGCGGAGGAGCAGCGGCGTCTTGGTCGACGAGCCCGAGCCGAACTCGACAACTGCGCGCCCCGGCCCGACGGTTGCGGCGATCTCCTCGACGTGATCGGTCAGCAGGCCGATCTCGGTCCGCGTCGGATAATATTCGGGCAGGCGGGTGATCTGCTCGAACAGTTCCGAACCCGCCGCATCATAGAAATAGCGCGCCGGAATGACTTTCGGCGTCTGGCCGAGACCGGTCAGCACCGCCGTCTCGAAATCGGTAACGTGGGGCTCGGGGGCGGGACGGCTGGCCATTAATGGTCCTTCGCGAGGCGAACGCCGGTGAACTGCCAGCGCTGGTGCGGATAGAAGAAATTGCGGGTCGAGGCGCGCGACGAACCGCGCGGGGTCGCGCATGACGCGCCCTTGAGGACCATCTGGCCCGACATGAACTTGCCGTTGTACTCGCCGACCGCACCGGGCGCGGGGCGGAAGCCGGGGTAGGGCAGGAAGGCGCTGCCGGTCCACTGCCACACGTCGCCGAACAGCCCGCTGCCGCCGACCGGAGCGATCGCGCCGGGGCCGTCGAGCTGGTTGCCAACTCTCGGATCGGCGGCGGCGGCGGCGAATTCCCATTCGGTCTCGAGCGGCAGCCGCGCGCCCGCCCAGGTCGCGAAGGCGTCGGCCTCGTAGAAACTAACGTGGGTGACGGGTGCGTTCGGGTCGCGCTCGCGTCGGCCGGTCAACGTCATCGCGGTGCCGTCGCTCCAGTACAGCGGCGCGTCGATGCCCTCGCGTTTTACCCACGCCCAGCCGTCGGCGAGCCACAGCGCCGCGGTCCTGTAGCCGCCGTCGGCGACGAAGGCATCCCATTCGGCATTGGTCACGAGGTCGGCCGCCAGTTCGAACGGCCGCAGCAGCGTGTCGTAGGCCGGGCCTTCACAGTCGAAGGCGAAGCTGTCCACGTCATGCCCGACGCGCACGATGCCGCCCGGATGCCGGCTCCAGCGGCCCGAGGTCTCAGCGGCGGGGCGGGGCGTTCCAGTGTACGCCGCAGGCTCGATCGGGTTCTGCGCGAACAGGTGGAGGAGGTCGGTGACCAGCAGTTCCTGGTGCTGCTGCTCGTGGTTGATGCCGAGTTCGATCAGCGCGCGGGTGTCGTCGTCGAAGCGGCTCCACGCGCCGTCGAGCGCAGCATCGACGTGCGCCCGCCAAGCCAGGATCTCGTCCAGCGCCGGCCGGGTAATCAGGCCGCGCTTGTCGCGGGCATGGCGTGGCCCGACGCTCTCGTAATAGCTGTTGAACAGGAAATCGAAGCGCTCGTCGAAGCGGCGGTAGCCCGCGATGTTCGGAACCACGACGAACGTCTCGAGGAACCACGTCGTGTGCGCCAGGTGCCACTTCGCCGGCGACGCATCGGGCATCGACTGGGCGGTGGCATCGGCGTCGGAGAGCGGGGCGGCGAGCGCCACGGTCAGGGCGCGCACGTCTTCAAACTGCGACTGCAACAGATCGCTCGACAAATTTGCCTTCGCAGCGCTGAGGCTCACCTGCGTCTCTCCTCCGGCCTTCGGCCTATCGGCTCGCGCCGGGGACCCAGAGTATGTCGCCGTGTGATGCGTTCTCGCTGCGCGCCAGCACGAACAGATGGTCGGACAACCGGTTCAGATACGCAATCGCCAACGGACTTATCTGTTCCGTACCCGATGCCGCAACCGCTTCACGCTCGGCTCGACGGACAACTGTGCGGGCCAGATGGAGCCAGGCGCTCGCCGGTGCGCCGCCGGGCAAGATGAACGAATTCAGCGGGCTCAGGTCTGCGTTCATCGCGTCGATCTCGGCCTCGAGCCGGTCGACCTGAGCCTGCGTCGCCCTGAGCGCCCACTCGGGGCCCTCAGGCGTCGCGAGGTCGGCGCCGACATCGAACAACTCGTTCTGGATGCGCGCCAAAGTCGCATCGGTGTCGCCCGCCGTCGTCAGCCGTGCCAGTCCGATCACCGAGTTGGCCTCGTCGCAACTGCCGTAGGCGGCGACGCGTGGCGAGGTTTTGGACACCCGTGAGCCGTCTGCCAGCCCCGTCGTGCCGTCGTCGCCGGTGCGCGTGTAGATTTTGTTGAGCTTGACCACAGGTTCCGCGCCCCGCCCTAATGCTGGGCGCGGGCGAGCATGATCAGGATGACGACGATCAATATGGCGAGGCCCTGGAAGGCGACGCGGTAGCTCATCAGCTTGTTCGACTGCTCGCCGGTGATGTCCTTGCCCCGCGCCATGACGATGACCCCACGGACCAGCATCGTCGCAGTCAGCAACACCGCCACGACCAGAAGGATGATGAAGATCGTGTTGATGGCACTCATGGACCTTAGGTAGGCACCCGGCGGCCCCGCAACAAGCGGCGCTGGCGTCGCGGGTCGCCCGAACTCCGGGATGCGGCCAAGATATCCGCATGCCCGAAATCAAAATGCGGTAACTGTCATTCCCCCGACACACGAACTGTTGTAGAGGCGCGTCAATGGACGGCCGTCTCGCGGTTGGCCTTGAGTGCGACGAGGACGTGGCGAAGCGGTTGCCCCAGAGCAGGGAGCGGCCACGATGTATCATCCCGATCTGTTACCCGAACCGTTATTGCCGCAGCGCGCCTCGCCGCAAAGCTGCCCGGCCCTCGTGTTGAACGCCGACTACACCCCGCTCAGCTATTACCCGCTGAGCCTGTGGTCGTGGCAGACCGCGATCAAGGCGGCCTTCCTTGAGCGTGTCGACATCGTCGCCGAGTACGACCGCGAGATCCGCTCGCCGTCGTTTGCGATGAAGCTGCCGTCGGTCATCGCGCTGCGCCAGTACGTCAAGCCGGCGACCCACCCCGCGTTCACGCGCTTCAACCTGTTCCTGCGCGACCGCTTCCAGTGCCAATATTGCAGCTGCAGCCAGGAACTGACCTTCGACCACGTCGTGCCAAGGGCTTACGGCGGCCGCACGACGTGGGAGAACGTCACGACGGCGTGTGCGCCGTGCAACCTGCGCAAGGGCGGTCGGACCCCGGCGGAGGCGCACATGGCGCTGCACAGCCGCCCGCACCAGCCCAACACGCGGGAGCTGCAGGAGCACGGCCGCGCCTTCCCGCCGCACCACCTCCATGAGACGTGGCGCGACTATCTGTACTGGGACAGCGAACTGGAAGCTTAACGCTCTCGACATACCCGCCCGCCCACGCTTTGGTAGGGCATGGCCGCACCCACTCCCGACCGCGAAGACGTCAAGTATCTCGGCCGCCTGCTCGGCGACGTGATCCGCGCCACCGAAGGGCAGGCGGTCTACGATGCGATCGAGGGCGTGCGGCAGGCGTCGGTCGGGGCGCACCGGGTCGGCGGCGAGGCGGCGACGACCGCGCTCAGCGCCAAATTGTCGGCGCTCGACCTCGGTGACACGTTGCGCTTCGTGCGCGGCTTCCTGCTTTTCTCGCAGTTGGCGAACCTCGCCGAGGACCGTGCCGCGCCGCCCGAGGTGCGCCGCGAGGCGACGCTGGCGGGCGCGATCGACCTGCTCGGCAAGGCCGGGGTGACGCCGGACGCGGTGCGCGACCTGCTCGGCAAGGGCCTGATCGCCCCAGTCCTGACCGCCCACCCGACCGAGGTGCGCCGCAAGTCGATGATCGACCGCGAGGCCGCCATCGGCGCTTTGCTGTCGCGATGCGCCGACGGCTCGTGCGATCCGGAGACCGAGGCCGAGCTGGTCCGCCAGATCACCCTGTTGTGGCAGACCCGACCTCTGCGCGCCGTCCGCCCGGTGGTTGCCGACGAGATCGCCGGGGCGATGGCGGTGCTCGGCGACAACGTGCTGCCGGTGCTGCCGGTGCTCCACGCGCGCTGGGAGGCGCTGCTCAAGGGTCCGTTGCCGCCGTTCCTGCGCCCCGGCAACTGGATCGGCGGCGACCGCGACGGCAACCCCAATGTCGATGCCTCGACGCTGGAGGCCTCGTTGGCGGCAGGTGCCGGGGTGGCGATCGGGCATTATCTCAGCGAGCTCAATGCGCTCGGGGCGGAACTGTCGATCTCGGCGACACTGGCTGAAGTCTCGCCCGAACTCGCCGCGCTCGCCGAAGCCTCGGGCGATGCCCAGCCGAGCCGGGCCGACGAGCCCTACCGCCGCGCCCTGACCGGCATGTATGCGCGCACCGCCGCGAGCTACATCGCGCTCGCCCGCCGCCCGGCCCCGCTCGCACCGCGCGCGACCGCCATCGCCTACGCGCGCGCCGACGAGCTGCTCGCCGACCTCGACACCGTCGCCGCCTCGCTGCGCGCCAACGGTGCTGCGATCGTCGCCGAAGGGAGATTGGCGCGGCTGCGTGGTGCGGTCGCGATCTTCGGCTTCCACCTCGCGACTCTCGACCTGCGTCAGAACGCCGACGTCCATGCCCGCGTCATCGCCGAACTGCTCAAGGTCGCCGGCGTCGAGCCCGACTACGAGGCGCTCGACGAGAACGCGCGCGTCGCCCTTCTCGGAGAAGAACTGGCCTCGCCCCGCCTGTTGTCGATCCCGTTCGCGGCGCTCAGCGAGGAAACCGCCAAGGAGATGGCGATCCTGCGCGCCGCCGCGTCGGCCCACGCACGCTTCGGCCCGGCGTGCATCCGGACCTATATCATCTCGAAAGCGAGCGGCGTCGCCAACCTGCTCGAGGTCTACATGCTGCTCAAGGAGGTCGGGCTCTACATCCCCGGCGAGCTGCCGATCTGCGAGGTCATGGCGGTACCGCTGTTCGAGACCATCGACGACCTCGAGGCCGCGCCCGCCGTGATGACCGCGTTCCTCGACCGCCCGAAGGCCGCCGTGCTGGCCCGCGCGCGCGGCTACCAGGAGGTCATGGTCGGTTATTCCGACTCGAACAAGGACGGCGGCTACCTGACCTCGAACTGGTCGCTGTACCGCGGCGCGACCGCGATCCGCGACGTCTTCGCAGGTGCCGGCGTCGCGCTCCAGCTGTTTCACGGCCGCGGCGGCGCGGTCGGGCGCGGCGGCGGCCCGGCCTTCGACGCGATCCGCGCGCAGCCCCCGGGCACCGTCCAGGGCCGCATCCGCATCACCGAGCAGGGCGAGGTCATCGCGGCAAAATACGGCACCCCCGCCGCCGCCGAGACCAGCCTCGAGACGATGACCGCCGCGACCGTGCTCGCCAGCCTGTCACCGCCAGCGCTGCCGCCGGCCGACGCGGCGCGCTTCGAGGCGGCGATGGCGGGGATCAGTGCAGCGGCGTTCAAGGCCTATCGCGGCCTCGTCTACGAGACCCCGGGGTTCAACCAGTTCTTCCGCGCCGCCACCCCGATCACCGAGATCGCCGAGTTGAAGATCGGCTCGCGCCCGGCCTCGCGGACCAAGTCGGACGCGATCGAGGACCTGCGTGCCATCCCCTGGGTTTTCAGCTGGGCGCAGGCGCGGATCATGCTGCCGGGCTGGTACGGCGCGGGCCAGGCGCTCGGCGGCTTCGCGGACCAGGGCCTGCTCGCCGAGATGGTTGCCGCGTGGCCGTTCCTCGGCGCGACGCTGTCGAACCTCGAGATGGTGCTGGCCAAGTCGAACATGCGCGTTGCCTCGGGCTATGCCGCGCTGTGCCCCGACGCGGACCTGCGCAAGGCGGTGTTCGGGCGGATCGAGGACGGTTGGCACCAGACCCGCGAGCTGCTGCTGCGCCTGACCAACCAGGCCGACCTGCTCGACCGGACACCCGCGCTGCAGCGGGTGGTGCGGATGCGCCTGCCCTACATCGACCCGCTGAACGAGCTCCAGGTCGAGCTGATCCGCCGGCGGCGCGGCGGGGATACCGACGAGCGCATCGCCGAGGGGATCCATCTCAGCATCAACGGCATCGCGGCGGGGTTGCGGAATTCGGGGTAACGCCGCCTACAGGAACAGGATCAAAAGTCCCGCTCCGGCCCCAAGGCCAAGCACACCCCATGCCCGCCAGTTGCGCGGCCTGCCCGGAGCCCGAATCTCCCGGACCGGCGCCAGCACGGTCAGCCCCGACGGATACCCCCCCGGCCAGGTATCGAACACATCGGCCGCCTTGCGGCTGAGGTGGACCTGCTCGTCGACGCGAACGATCCAATGGTGCGGGATATAATGGTGGTGGTGATCCGGCGCGTCGCGGTGCGACAGCTTGATGCCGGTGCCCTCGTGGTGCTCGACGATGCCGACATGGACAAGGTCGACGTCGAGCACCTCCATGCCCCTCGGGATGCGTTCGATGTCGATCATGGCTTGCCCGCCTGTTAAGCTGCGGCGAGCGTTCCATGCGCGACGACGACGGTCAAGCCGGGACCGGCTTCGGCGCTGGCCCCGACACTGCGCACCGCGTCGCGTCGCGCCCGGTCGAGGATCGCCGGCGGCGTGTCGGCGGCATGGACGATACGGTCGGCGCGGGCGAGCCAGCGCGCCTCGCGCAGCGTCAGGTCGTCGGGGTCGGCCGAGCGCAGGAGGATCGTGACGACCGCGTCGGGCGCGGCGAGCGCGTCGCCGAGCAGCCGGTCAATGGCGTCAACCTCTGTTTCCCCGAGCGGGTCGAGCGGGCCGCCCTCGGCCATCGCCGCATCGAGCGCGCGGCGACGGTCGGCGGCATCGGGAAAGCGTGCCTTGAGGCGGTCGCGGACCCCGTAGATGCCGGTCGCGAGCGCGCCAAGGCCCGCCGGCAGCATCGCCTCGAAGCGCTGCCGCAGCGCCTTGGCGAGGCTGGCGGATGCCCCACCGGTGCCGACCGCGACGATCACCGGCGAGCGGTCGACGATTGCGGGAACGGTGAAGTCGCACAGCGCCGGGCGGTCGACGACGTTGACGAGCAGGCCGGAAGCCTTGAGGCGTGCCGCGGTGGCTGCGGCCTCGCCGGCATCGTCGAGGGCGACGAACGCCAGGCGCGCGCCCTCGGCCTCGGTCATGACCACGAGGCCGCCCGCCGCTTCGATCAGGCGGCGCTTCGCGTCGGCGGCCTCGTCGGTGCCGACAAGCAGGACAGGCTGGCCGCGCAGGCGGAGGAAGATGGGGAGGCTGTCCACGACCGCGGGATAGCGCACCGACGGCCGCACTGCACTACCCTCCCCCCTTGAGGGGGAGGGACAGGTTGCGTCTTCGCAACCAGGGAGAGGGCAGGGAGGGGATACTCGGAAGAAGCGGCTCCCACCCCCTCTCCCTGGCGCGCAAGAGCGCCCCTGTCCCTCCCCCTCAAGGGGGGAGGGCAGCGCCGCCTACTTCCCCGCGTTCCGCTTCCGCGTCGCCGCCGCGCGCCTGGCGGACTCCGACCGCTGCTCGGCAGTCCGCGCCGCCGGCTGGCCGCGGCCCGAGCCGGACTTCTTGCCGCCGCCGTCCTGCTTGTTGACCGTCGCCCACGCCCGCGCCTCGGCCTCCTTGGCGGGCACGCCGCGGTCCTCGTAGGCTTGCTCGATGTGCTCGGCCTCGCGCTTCTGCTTGTCGGTATAGCTATCCTTGTCGCCTCTTGGCATGGGCACCTCCGCCGGCCGCTTCACAGGCGGTTCAAGCCGCGGCGTTCATCTTCGCGGCCCATACGGAGAAAAATCGTGTTCAAGGCTCTCGTTCCCATCGCTGCGCTGGCGCTCGCCGCCCCGGTCGCTGCCGCCCCGCTCGACGCCGTCGCGGCGACGCTGCGCGCGACGAAAACGATGACCGCCGACTTCGTCCAGACCGCGGGCGACGGCAAGGTCGCGCGCGGGAAGATGCTGCTGGCCCGGCCCGGCAAGATCCGCTTCGAGTACGACAAGTCGAAGCTGCTCATCATTGCCGACGGCACGCGGCTGTCGATGATCGACTACAGCGTCGGGCAGGTTTCGCAGTGGCCGGTCGGCAGCACGCCGCTGGCGGCGCTGCTCGACCCGGACAAGGACCTCGCCCGCGTCGCCAAGATCGTAGAGGATACACCTGAGCTAGTGAGGGTCGAGGCACGCGATTCGAAACACCCTGAATACGGCTCGATCGTCATGGTGTTCTTCAAGCGGCCCGAGGCGCCGGGCGGACTCGCGCTCGGTGGCTGGACGGCGCACGACGCGCAGAACAACCTGACCCAGGTGGTCCTGTCGAATGTGCGGTCGAATGTCGCGGTCGGGTCCGCAAATTTCGTATTTCGCGACCCGCGGCTGAAAACTCCCGGCAGACCGTTGTGAATCGGCGACCAGCGGGAGCCTGAGCGAAACCTGAACTACGTTGTTCATTCAAGGGCAATGTCGGCGCCCCTAGATACGGGTGGCGGTCAGCGACCGTGCCGGGATTTGCCCCCTGTTGCCCGGTACGACATCGCTGCCCGTATGCGTGACGAGCGCAAACCGGCCCCCGTTCCATGCCCCCGGAGCGGGGGCCATTTGCGTCTTGGGCAGATCGTCCATGCCGTGTCTGGCCCGGATCGGAATAGGGCATGACGGCGGCGTGGCGCGTCCCTACATCGAGGCGGCATGACTGACCTCTCGATCGCGTCCTGGAACATCAATTCGGTCCGCTTCCGCCTCGACATCGTCGAGCGGTTCCTGGTCGAGCACGCCCCCGACGTGCTGTGCCTGCAGGAGACCAAGGTCGTCGACCCGGACTTCCCGCACGCCCGCTTCGAGGCGCTTGGCTACACCCACCGCGTCGTCTGCGGGCAGCGCATGCACCACGGCGTCGCGATCCTGTCGAAGCTGCCGCTGGTCGAGGAGCGACGCCACGACTGGCAGGACAACGGTGAGGCGCGCCACATCGGCGTGCGGCTCCCGAACGGCTTGCTCCTGGAGAACGTCTACGTGCCCGCCGGCGGCGACATCCCCGACCCGGCACTGAACCCCAAGTTCGGCCAGAAACTAGCGTTCCTCGACCGCATGACGCGCTGGTCGGAGGGGCTGCGCGATGACACGCTCATCGTCGGCGATTTCAACGTCGCACCGCTGGAGTGCGACGTCTGGAGCCACAAGGCGTTGCTCAACGTCGTCAGCCATACGCCGGTCGAGGTCGACCGCCTCAACGGCCTGCAGCAAAGCCACGACTGGGTCGACCTCGGTCGCCGCTTCATCCCGGCGCCCGAGCGGCTGTTCACGTGGTGGAGCTACCGCAACATCGACCACCGCATCAACGACCGCGGCCGCCGCCTCGATCACCTGTGGGCCTCGCCCGGCCTCGGCGCGCAGGCGACGGGGTTCGAGGTCGTTGAGGACGCCCGCAACTGGGGCAAGCCGTCCGACCACGTGCCCCAGATCGCGCGCTTCAGCCTGTGAACCCCGATGCTGTTTCACGTGAAACGGAATTAGCCTATGTGGCCCGCTCAGTGGCGCGTGCGGTCGATGAGCTGAAGCGCGGCCAGCCGGTTGTCGTCGACTCACCCGGCGGCGCGCTGACCATGCTCGCCGTCGAGCTTGCCGACGAGGCTAGCTTGGCGGCGCTCGAGACCAAGGATCGCGCCGCCCTGCTCCTCGCCCACCCTCGTGCCGCGCTGCTCAACATCGTCAACCAACTCGCCGCCGCCTCCAGCGACGCGGTGTGGATCGAGCGCGCGCCGTGGATGGACCTCGCCGCCAGCGTCGCCACCGCCGACCCGGTCAAGGACCTCGCCACCCCGTTCAAGGGCCCGTTCCGCAGCCGCGATCCCGGGCCGCTCGGTGCCGCGGCCAACGCCGGGGTCCGTCTCGCCAAGCTCGGCGGGCTACTCCCAGCGGTGTTCGCGGTGCCCGGCCCGGCGGCAGACGCCCTCCATGTCGAAGCCGCCGACGTCGCCGCCTACGCCCGGGCCAGCCAGCTCCGCCTCGTCGCCCGCGCTCGACTGCCTCTCGACGATGCCGAGAACACGCAGGTCGTCGCCTTCCGCCCGGCCGAGGGCGGCCCCGAGCACCTCGCGTTGCTGATCGGCAACCCCGACCTGCGGGTGCCCGTCCTGACCCGTCTGCACTCCGCCTGCCTGACCGGGGACGTGCTCGGCAGCCTCAAGTGCGATTGCGGCCCGCAGTTGCGCGGCGCGGTCGCCAGCATCGCCGCGGCGGGCGGCGGCATCCTGCTCTACCTCCAGCAGGAGGGGCGCGGCATCGGCCTTATCAACAAACTCCGCGCCTATGCGCTGCAGGACCAGGGTTTCGACACCGTCGATGCCAACCTCCGCCTCGGCTTCGACGCCGACGAGCGGGACTTCGCGCTGGCGTCGACGATGCTCAAGCTGCTCGGTGTCGCCAGCGTCCGCCTGATGACCAACAACCCGGACAAAGTCGCGGCGCTCGAGACGAACGGCATCGCGGTGCCCGAGCGCGTCCCCCACCACATGCCCGCCAACCCGCACAACGCGCATTATCTCGATACCAAGCGCGTGCGGAGCGGCCACCTGCTGTGATCGTCGACAGCGCCGCCGGCACCCTGACCGCGTTCGGCGAGACCATCCCGTGCGTCCTCGGCAAGGGCGGCACGGTCGCAGCGGCCGACAAGCGCGAAGGCGACGGCGCGACTCCGCTCGGGAGCTGGCCGGTGCGCTGCGCCCTGCTCCGCCCCGACCGCGGGCTGGTGCCGCCCCGGTTGCTGCCGTGGCGCTGGCTGCGAGAGACGGATGGGTGGTCGGACGATCCCGCCGATCCGGCCTACAACCGGCCAGTCACGCATCCCCACCGCTTCTCCGCCGAGCGGCTGTGGCGGGACGACCGGGTCTATGACGTGATCGTCGTACTCGGCTACAACGACGCGCCGCCGGTGCCGGGATTGGGCAGCGCGATCTTCCTCCACGCGACGCAGCCGGACCTGCGGCCGACGGAAGGGTGCGTGGCGGTTGAGCTCGATGCGCTGGCGGGGTTGCTGGCGAAGATCGGTGCGGGCGAGGTGCTGACGATCGTCTGAGATAGCGGCGTCAGAAGGAAAGTTCGGTTGGCGCGGGAAAGACGGTCCTAGCCCGCGACTGCCTCGCCCGGATACGTGCCCCACAATTGCGCGCGGAGCATGTAGCCGCCCTTGCCGTCGCGGGTGACCCGGCACCACGCGCCCTCGCACAGCACCAGCGACACCACTGCGCCGGGCGCGATCCGCCACACCGGCGGGGCGCTGACGTCGGCGGCGCTGTACAATGTGCGGATGGTGCGGGTGACGATCGCGGTGCGCTCGCCGGTGAGCATGGTCTTGTTGACCCAGCCGGTGCCGCCGTCGATATCGCGGACCTGCCGCCAGATCTCGTACTCCTTGATCACCTCGACCGGCAGGCTCTTGCGGACATAGACGACCGCGACCGGATAGGTGTCGCCCGGGCCGGTGCGGGCGTAGGCCCGGTCCTTCTTCAGGCTGACGAAGCGCGGCACGACCAGCCCCGAAGTGCCGTCGTCGCGCTCGACCGGTGCTGCAGCAAGGCAGGCGACGAGGATCAGGAGGGAGAATGCCGCGCGCCACATCACGCCCCCGTAGCGCAAGCGGCCCTCCGATAGAAGGCGGTTGCGCCGGCCGCGACGCGAGGCCGCTTGCGTACCCGGCCACGCGGCGTTAGCGCAGGCCTCAATGCCCCCTCGCCCGCGTCCCCTGGTGATCGTCACGCGCCGCCTGCCGCAGCCGGTCGAGGCGCGGATGGCCGAA